>QGUZ01000487.1 GCA_003242605.1 Actinomycetota bacterium | reverse complement strand
CCCCCCCAGCCCCGGGCACGGCAGGCCGAGGGCGGCGCGCGCCGCGTCGACCGGCAGCCCGGGCTGGGCGGCGGCGAGCGCGCCGAGCCGCTCGGCGATGCGCGCGCGCAGCTCCGGGTCGACGAGCCAGCCCTCGGCCTCCGGCGCGGCCAGGCCGCCGAGATCGCAGCCGCTCGCGGCGAGCTCGGCGCGGCGCGCCACCCCGCGCCAGGCGAGCACCGTGGCGGCGTCCGGCAGCCGCGGCCCGCCCGCGTAGCGGGCGAGCTGCGCGGCGCGGCGCCGCCCGGCCCCGCCGCGGCGCAGCTCGGGCGGGCGCACGTCGAGCACGACCACCCCGGCGATGGGGCGGCCCGAGCAGCGCAGCAGGGCCCGGTCGCCGATCCGCAGCGGCAGCGGCCTGCCGAGGGTGAGCCGTGCGGTGCCCGGGCCGAACGGCCGCACCCGCACCGGCACCGCGGCCGAGCCGATGTGCAGCACCGCCTCGCGCGGCGGCCGCTCCCCCGCGCCGTGCCGTACGTCGACGGTGTCGGTCTCCACCCAGGCGCCGGGGGTGAGCAGGGTCATGCCGCGGGCCGCCCGGTCGCGGTCGACGCCGCGCAGGTTCACCGCGACCCGCGCGGTCGCCTCGACCCGGTCGGCCGGCTCGCCGAGGGTCTGCAGCGCCTTGACCCGCACCGGCTCGCCGCCGAGGTCGAGCACGTCGCCGACGCGCAGGGTGCCCGCGGCGAGGGTGCCGGTGACGACGGTGCCCGCGCCGGTGACGGTGAACGCCCGGTCGATCCACAGCCGCACCGGGGCGTGCACGTCGGGCGGCGGCAGGCCGGCGACGAGCCGGTCGAGCGCGTGCCGCAGCCGGTCGAGGCCCGCGCCGGTGCGGCCGCTCACGGCGACCGCGGGCCAGGCGGTGTGCTCGCGGGCCGCGGCGAGCGCGGGCCCGGGGTCCATCAGGTCGGTGCGGGTGACCACGAGCAGCCCGTGCCGTACCCCGAACGCCTCGATCGCCTCCCAGTGCTCCTGGGACTGGGCCTGCCAGCCCTGGTCGGCGGCGACCACGAACATCACCGCGGGCACCGGCCCGACCCCGGCGAGCATGTTGCCGACGAACCGGACGTGCCCCGGCACGTCGACGAACGCCACCCGCTCCCCCGACGGCAGGTCGGTCCAGGCGAACCCGAGGTCGATCGTCATGCCCCGGCGCCGCTCCTCGGCCCAGCGGTCCGGGTCGACGCCGGTGAGGGCGCGCACGAGCGTGGACTTGCCGTGGTCGACGTGCCCCGCGGTGGCGATCACCTGCATCCCTGCACCCCCGGCCCGGTCGCGTGCGGTGCGGTGGCGGAGGCGTACGGGAATCGAACCCGCCGGCGACGCGGCGCGCCGCCCATTGGTTTTGAAGACCAAGGGGACCACCAGGAACCCTGACGCCTCCGGGCCGCTCCCCGCTTCTTTCCCGGGGGCGCGGATCAAACCCGAAGCGGGCGGGTTCAGGCGGTGGCGGCGGCCCGGGCGAGGCGGCGGTTGGTGGCCTCGAGCTGGGCGAGCGTGGTACGGCGCAGCCGCTCGGCCTGCTCCTCGGTGAGCCGGTCGGCGACCAGGCCCCAGTGCAGCGCGACCCGGTCCCCCGGCCGCACGTCGGGGACGAAGGCGTGCCCGTCGACGGCGAGCGTCGCCTCGCCCTCGCGCGGCTCGGACAGCGACAGCCGCACCCCGTCCCACAGCAGGCGGCGGCTGCGCACCCGCACCCGCCCGGCGTCCGGCCGGTCCAGCACGGTGCCCCAGTTGATGCGGCAGCCGTCGAGCACCCGCAGCGGATGGTCGCCGGCGCCCGCGCCGAGCAGCCGCGACCAGGGGTAGACGCCGAACACGTGGAAGCAGTGGTTGGGCGCGGCCTCCTCCACCAGCTCGGGGGTGAGGTGCCGCCAGTAGTGCCCGGCCTGGGCGCCGATCTCGGCGAGCAGCTCCGTGCCGAAGGCCCGCCCATCGACGGCGTCGCCGAGGCCGCCGCCGATCCAGTAGGCGTCCACCACGCGCTCATCGAGCGGGTCGGCGGCCCCGGTGAGCCGGGCGAGGATCCGCAGGTACGGCCAGGCGCCGGTGAAGGCGCGGGCGACCTCGCGCACCCGGGCCGGGTCGCCGCCGCCCGCGCCGCACTCGAGCAGGATGCGCGACTGCGCGGGCCCGCAGTAGCCCAGGTCGTTGGGGGCGTAGGCGTAGCGGGCGAACAGCCGCTCCCCGGCGAAGCCGGTCGCGGTGGTCATCGCCCGCCGCCCCGGCCGACGAGCTGGGCGGCCTCCCGGTGCATGCGGCCGTAGTTGTAGTAGGCCGCGCAGGCGCCCTCCGGGGAGACCATGCAGGTGCCGATCGGGGTCTCGGGGGTACAGGCGGTGCCGAACACCTTGCACTCCCACGGCTTGATCACGCCCTTGAGCACCTCGCCGCACTGGCAGGCCTTGGGGTCGGCGACCCGCACGCCCGGCATGTCGAACCGCTGCTCGGCGTCGAACTCGGCGAACGCGGGGGCGAGCCTGAGCGCGCTCTGCGAGATGAACCCCAGGCCGCGCCACTCGAAGTGGGGCCGCAGCGCGAAGGTCTCGGCCATCAGCCGCAGCGCCTGCGGGTTGCCCTC
>QGUZ01000007.1 GCA_003242605.1 Actinomycetota bacterium | reverse complement strand
TAGAACAGCACCCGCTGCAGCCGGTCGAGGTCCGCGTCGGTGTAGCGGCGGTAGCCGGCCGGGGTGCGTTCGCTCGGGCTGAGCAGCCCGATCTCGTCGTAGTGGTGCAGCGTGCGCACCGTGACTCCGGCCAGCCGGGCGACCTGGCCGACCGTGTACCCGCTCACGCGCCCCTCCCCTGTGTCGTCCGTACGCGGCCCTACCTTGAAGTCTCACGTCGCGTGAGGGTCAAACCGTTATCCGGACGCCGGCCTGCCGGGCCGCGGCCCGGGATGGGCCTGATCACGGTGTGGCGTGAAGGGGTACGGCGGTGCCGGGCCGCGGCCGCGCGGCATCGGCCGTGCCGTACCGGGCCGCGTACCCGGGCCGCCCGCTGCCCTGCTTCCCCGCCCCGCCCGGCGCCCGGCCCGGGCGCGGGCGGCGCGGTCACAGGATGGGGCCGGGGGTGTAGGCGGCGGCCTCCGGGTGGCGGGCGGTGATCTCGGCGATGCGGTCGGTGACCGCGGCGATCTGCTGGGCGGCGGCGCCGGTGAAGGCGGCGCGGTCGGCGAGCAGCGCGTCGAGCGCGGCCCGGTCGAGGGGGAAGCGCTCGTCGGCGGCGAGCCGGTCGAGCAGCGGGTTGGCGCCGCCGGTCTCGCGCATGTGCAGGGCGGCGGCGACCGCGTGCTCCTTGATGATCTCGTGGGCGGTCTCGCGGCCGAGGCCGTGCCGTACCGCGGCGATGAGCATCTTGGTGGTGGCGAGGAACGGCAGGTAGCGCTCGAGCTCGGCGGCGATGACGGCGGGGAACGCGCCGAACTCGTCGAGCACGGTGAGCATGGTCTCGGCCAGGCCGTCGAAGGCGAAGAACGCGTCGGGCAGGGCGACGCGGCGCACCACCGAGCAGGAGACGTCGCCCTCGTTCCACTGGTCGCCGGCGAGCTCGCCGACCATGGAGGCGTAGCCGCGCAGGATGACCGCCAGGCCGTTGACGCGCTCGCAGGAGCGGGTGTTCATCTTGTGCGGCATCGCCGAGGAGCCGACCTGGCCGGGGGTGAAGCCCTCGGTGACCAGCTCGTGCCCGGCCATGAGGCGGATGGTCTTGGCGAGGCTGGAGGGGGCGGCGGCGAGCTGGACCAGGGTGGTGATCACCTCGTAGTCGAGGGAGCGGGGGTAGACCTGGCCGACGCTGGTGAGGCGGCGGGTGAAGCCGAGGTGGGCGGCGACGCGGTCCTCCAGCTCGGCGAGGCGGGCGTGGTCGCCGCCGAGCAGGTCGAGCATGTCCTGGGCGGTGCCGACGGGCCCCTTGATGCCGCGCAGCGGGAGGCGGTCGATGAGCTCCTCCAGCCGCCGGTAGGCGACGAGGAGCTCCTCGGCGGCGGTGGCGAACCGCTTGCCGAGGGTGGTGGCCTGGGCGGCGACGTTGTGCGAGCGGCCGGCCATCACCAGGTCGGCGTGCTCGACGGCGAGGCGGCCCAGGCGGGCGAGGATCGCCACGCAGCGGTCGCGGACGTGCAGCAGGCTGTCGCGGATCTGCAGCTGCTCGACGTTCTCGGTGAGGTCGCGGGAGGTCATGCCCTTGTGCACGTCCTGGTGGCCGGCGAGGGCGTTGAACTCCTCGATGCGGGCCTTGACGTCGTGGCGGGTGACGCGTTCCCGCTCGGCGATCGAGGCGAGGTCGACCTGGTCGATCACCTTCTCGTAGTCGGCGATCGCGGCCGGGTCGACGGGGACGCCGAGGTCGGCCTGGGCTTTGAGCACGGCCAGCCACAGGCGGCGTTCGAGGACCACCTTGTGTTCGGCCGACCACAGGCGGGCCAGTTCCGGGGAGGCGTAGCGGGTGGCGAGGACGTTGGGGATGCGCGGCTTGGCGGTGCTCACGCCGCCCCAGTCTAGGGCGGGTGCGGCCGCGCCCCGGCCACCGGGTGCGCGGTGGCCGGGGCGCGGCGTCGCCACCGGAGCGGCGCGCTGGTACGGCGTGCCGGTCAGCCTGCGGGCGCGGGCTCCGGCTCGGGCCGCGGGGCGGCGGCGGCGGGGGTCTCGGTGTCGCCGCCGCGGCGCAGCCGCTGCCGGGTGCGCTCGACCATCGTGTAGAGGGTGGGGACCAGCACGAGGGTGAGCAGGGTGGAGGAGACCAGGCCGCCGATGACGACGATCGCCAGCGGCTGGGAGATGAACCCGCCCTCGCCGGTGATGCCGAGCGCCATCGGGATGAGGGCGCAGATGGTGGCGACGGCGGTCATCAGGATGGGCCGCAGCCGGCGGCGGCCGCCCTCGAGCACGGCCTCGGTGATGCCCATGCCCTGGCGGCGGTACTGGTTGATCAGGTCGATCAGCACGATCGCGTTGGTGACGACGATGCCGATGAGCATGAGCATGCCGATGAGGGCGGGCACGCCCATCGGGGTGTCGGTCAGGCGCAGCAGGCCGATCGCGCCGGTGGCGGCGAACGGGATCGACACCAGCAGGATGAGCGGCTGGATCAGGCTGCGGAACGTCGCCACCATGATCAGGAAGACGATGGCGGTGGCGGCGAGCATGGCCAGGCCGAGCTGCTGGAAGGCCTCGTCCTGCTCGGCGCTGACGCCGGCGATCTCGTAGCTGACCCCGGCGGGCAGAGACAGCTTCTCCAGCGCGTCGGACAGCTCGGCGCTGACCCGGCCGAGGTCGGTGACCTCGGCGGTGCCGGTGACCCGGGCGGTGCGCTCGCCGTCGGTGCGGGAGATCTGCTGCGGGCCCTGGACGCGTTTGACGTCGGCGACCTGGGAGAGCTTGACCACGCCGGTGGGGGTGGGCAGGGTCAGGTCGCGGATCTCCTTGAGGTTCTCGGGGGCCTCGCCGGTGCGCAGGATGATGTCGCCGGGGCGGCCGTCGAGGTCGATGCGGCCGAGGGTGGCGCCGCGGAACGCCTGGGCGACGACCTGGCCGATCTGGGTCTCGGTGAGGCCGTGGCGGGCGGCCTCGCGGCGGTCCACCTGGATCTGGATGCGCTCGCCGCTGTCCTCGAGGTTGTCGGTGATGTCGCGGACGCCCTCGATGCGGGACATGGCGTCGGCGACCGCGGCCGAGGCGGTCTTGAGCATGTCCATGTCGGGGCCCTTGACGATGACCTCGAGCTGGTTGATGTTGAAGCCGCCCTCATCGCCGCCGCCGACGGTGACGGTGCCGATGCCGTCGAGCTGGGCGAGGCGGTCGCGCAGGGTCTGCTGGACCTCGGCGCCGTCGGCGTCCTCCTCCAGGCGGACCGAGTAGGAGGCCCGGTCGGGGGTGCCGGCGCCGAGGGAGAAGGTGCCGGCGGTGCCGACGTTGACCTGGTAGGAGGCGATGCCGTCGACCTCGGCCAGGACCTTCTCCACCTTCTTGGCGGCCTTGTCGGTGGTGGCCAGGTCGGTGCCGGTGGGCATGCGCTGGCTCATCTGGAAGGTGTCCTGGCCGCTGGAGTCGATGAAGTTGGTCTTCAGGCCGGGCAGCAGCGCCATGGTGCCGGCGAACACGACCAGGCCGATCACCACGGTGGTGAGGCGGCGGCGGGTGGCGAAGCGCAGCACCGGCAGGTAGGCGCGCTGCAGCGGGTTGCGCAGCTCCTTGCGCTCGGCCTCCTCGCGCACCTTTCCGGCCTGCTCGCCGGTGACCTTCGGGGCGGGCAGGAACCAGTAGGCGAGCACCGGGATGACGGTGAGCGACACGGCCAGGGAGGCGAGCAGCGCCACGGTGACGGTGATGCCGAACGGGGCGAACAGCTCGCCGACCATGCCGCCGACGAGCGCGATCGGCGCGAACACCGCGACGGTGGTGAGGGTGGAGGCGGTGACGGCGCCGGCGACCTCGCGCACCGCGGTGATGATCGCCTGCTGTTTCGGCTCGCCGTAGGACAGGTGGCGCTTGATGTTCTCCAGCACCACGATCGAGTCGTCGACGACGCGGCCGATGGCGATCGTGAGGCCGCCGAGGGTGAGCAGGTTGAGCGAGTGGTCGCCGATCCACAGCGCGAGCAGCGCGATCACCACCGACAGCGGGATCGACACCGCGGTGACGAGGGTGGAGCGCACCGACAGCAGGAACACCAGGATGACGGCGACCGCGAAGACCAGGCCGAGCAGGCCCTCGGTGGTGAGGTTCTTGATCGACTTCTCCACGTAGGGGGCCTGGTCGAACACGACGGTGACGGGCGCGGCGTCGCCGAGGGCGCGCACCAGGTCGCCGAGCTTGTCGTTGACGGCGCGGGAGATGGCGACGGCGTTGCCGTCGGGGGTCATGGTGATGGCGACGCCGAGGCTGCTCTCGCCGTCGGTGCGGGTGAGCGTGGTGGTCTCGGCCGGCTTGCGCTCGAAGATCGCCACGTCGCCGAGCCGTACCGGCTTGGGCTGCCGGGCGGCGCCGGCCGCGGCCCCGGCGGCCGTGGGGGTGCGGTTCTGGCCGGTGGCCGGGGTGGCGGCCTGCGGGGCCGGGGTGAGGTAGAGGTTCTTGAGCTGGTCGATGGTCTCGATGCGGGTGCCGACCTCGACGGTGAGGCTGCGGTTGTCGTCGGTGATGGTGCCGGCCGGGATCGGGGTGCCGTTGGCGCGCAGCGCGTCGGCGATCGCGGTGACGGGGATGCCGAGCCGGAACAGCTTGCCGTGGTCGGGGTGGATGACGAGGGTCTCCTCGCGGGCGCCGGTGACGGTCACCTCGCGCACCCCGTCGATGCGGCGCAGCTCGGGCACCATGACGCGCTCGATCTTGTCGAGCATGCCGCGGGGGTCGCCGCCGTCGCCGACGGCGAGGACCATGACCGGCAGGTCGTCGGTGCTGCCGGCGATCACCCGGGGGTCGACGCCGTCGGGCAGGCGGGAGCTGACGCGGCCGACGGCCTGCTGGAGCTGGGCGACGGCGTTGTCGACGTCGGTGCCGTACTCGAACTCGACCTGGATCTGGGCGGCGCCGTCGCGGGAGGTGGAGTTGATCTCGGTGACCCCGGCGATGCCCTTGACGGCGTCCTCGATCGGCTGGGTGACCTGCTCCTCGACGATCTGCGGGGAGGCGCCCTGGTACGGGGCCACGATGAACGCTGCCGGGTAGGACAGCGAGGGCAGCAGCTGCTGTTTGAGCGAGGGGATCGCGTACAGGCCGAATCCGCCGAGCAGTACCGAGATCAGGATGATCAGTGCCCGGTGGGTGAGGCTCAGCCGTGCCAGGCCGGTCATGCCCGGCCTCCCGCCGGGCCGGAGGCCGCGGCGGCCGGGGCCTCGCTCTGCTCGCTCACTAGGGGTCTCCTTCTCAAAGGTCGTGTTCTCACGGTCGTGCGGCCGGGTGGGCCGCACATCGGCGATTTTTCGACCCACCCTAACACTTTGCGCGAGGCGAATATTTAGCGTCGCGCTGAACTGCTGGTAGCCTGGCCGCGCGGGAAAGGATTGACGTGGACGACGGCGACGAACGCAGCAGGGTGATCGGCCGGATCATCGAGGTCCAGCGCGACCTGGCCCGGGCGCTGGCCCACGACCGGTCGTCGCCGCTGCTGGACTCGAATCTGACGATACGCCAGCTGAAGGTGATCATGATCCTGGCGTTCCACGGCTCGCAGTCCGGCCAGGATCTGGCCCGCAGCCTCGGCGTCGGGCTCGCGACCGTCACCGGGATCGTCGACCGCCTGGTCAACCAGCGCCTGGTGGAGCGCCACGAGGACCCCGCCGACCGGCGGGTGCGCCGGGTCCGGCTCACCGCCGAGGGCCGGGCGCTCGCCGACCGGCTGATCGACGCCGGTGTGGAGCAGTTCCGGGCCCTGCTCGCCCGCCTCGACCTGGACACGCTGCGCACCTTCGAGGCGGTGCTGCACAGGGTGTGCCAGGCCGCCACCGAGATGTGCGCCGAGCGCGCCCAGGCCGGCCGCCCCGCGCCTGCGCCGCCCGCCGTCGCCGCGCGTCCCCGCCCGGGCCGCTGACCCGGCCCCGGTTTTGACCCGCCGCGGCGTGCGCCCTGCGGCGGGAGGATCACGCGCGTGCCCGCCGCCGCTCGCCGCACCCGCCTTGCGGCCGGGCGCCGGAGCGGCCACGACACGGCGCACGACACGGCACATGACACGGCACGCGGCACGGGCGCGCACCTCGGGTGTCACCGGGCGGCGGGAACCGCCGACAGGCTCCAGAACTCGGCGTACCGGCCGCCGCGGCGCAGCAGTTCCTCATGCCCGCCCTCCTCCACGATCCGGCCGCCGTCGAGGAAGACGATGTGGTCGGCGTTCCGCACCGTCCGCAGCCGGTGCGCCACCGTCACCACGGTGCGGCCCGCCACAAGGCGCTCGATGCCCTCGTGCACGGCCGCCTCGTTCGCCGGGTCCAGCGCCGAGCTCACCTCGTCCAGCAGCACGATCCGCGCGTCCTTCAGCAGCGCCCGCGCGATCGCGACCCGCTGCCGCTCCCCGCCCGACAGCAGCGCCCCGCCCTCGCCGACGCGGGCCGCCCATCCGCCGGGCAGCCGCTCGACCACCTCGTCCAGCCGCGCCGCGGCCGCCGCCGCCCGCACCTCGGCGTCGCTCGCCCCGGGCCGGCCCAGGCGCACGTTCTCCTCGATCGTGCCGTCGAACAGGTAGACGTCCTGGAACACGATCGCGATCCGCGCCATCAGCTCCTCGGCGCCGATCGCACGCACGTCCACGCCGCCCACGCGTACGGCGCCGGCGTCCACGTCGTGGAAGCGTGCGATCAGCCCCAGCAGCGTGCTCTTGCCCGCGCCGGAGGGGCCGACCACGGCGATGCGCCGCCCCTCGGGCACCGACAGCGACACCCCGTCCAGCACCGTGCGCCCGGCCCGCCGGAGCGTCACCGACTCCAGCTCCAGGCCGTGCCCGGCCGGCGCGACCGGCTCGGCCGGCTCCGGCAGCGGCTCGGTGCGCAGCACCTCGTCGAGGTCGGCGAGCCGCCGCCGCGCCCCGCGCAGCCTCCCGGCGAGCTCCCCCAGCGACAGCAGCGGATCGGCGCACCGCGCCGCGAGCACCAGGAACGCGAGCGTCTCCGCGGCGCCGAGATCCCCGCCGACCGCCAGGTAGGCGCCGAGCCCCAGCAGCGCGGTGAAGGCCGCCTGCACGGTGAGCGTCAGGCCCACCACCCCGGGCAGGGCGCCCAGCAGCGACCGGCGCGCGGCGCGGAACACCCCGTGCAGCGCGTCGTCGAGCAGCGCGAACCGCTCGTGGGTGCGCCCGCCGGCGCGCAGCACCGGCTGCGCCTGGAGGAACTCGATCACCCGCGCCGCGGCCTCGGTGTCGTGCTCGTGCCGCCCGGCGTCGGCGGCGGCGGCCGCGCGCCCCGCCCAGGCCTGCACCACGGCCACCACGGGCGCGGCGGCGAGCGCGGCCAGCCCCATCCGCCAGTCGAAGACGAGCATCACCGCCACGATCGTCAACGGCGTCACCACGGCCGAGACCAGCGGTGCCAGCAGGTGCGCGGCCACGCCCATCGCCTGCAGCAGGCCGCGCCCGGCGAGCACCGACAGCTCGCCCACCCGGTCTTTGCCGTACCAGCCGATCGGCAGCCGGACCAGGTGCGCGCCGAGCCCCCGGTACATGCCGCGCAGCATCGTGGTCCCGACCCGCATGCCACGCAGGTCGGCGGCGTAGCGCAGCACGCCGTAGCCGGCGACCGCGGCACCGAACCCGATCAGCCACGGCCAGGCGTCGCCGGGCGCACCGCCCAGCAGCGCCCGCAGCGTCGGCACCAGCAGCGCGTACGACAGGCCCTCGGCCGCCGCGGCCGCCCCCATCAGGGCGACCGTGCGCCGCATCGCCGGGGCGTACCCGGGTCCCAGCACGCGCAGCAGCAGTCGGATCATCGCGGTTCGTCTCCTCGGATCATGCGGGAATCGGTGCCGGCCGCCGCGGCGCCCACCGGGGCGTGGGGCCGCCGGTGCCGCCAGAACTCGGCGAACGCGCCGCCGCGCGCCAGCAGCTCGGCGGGGGCGCCGTGCTCGACGATCACGCCGTCGTCCAGCAGCGCGACCGTGTCGGCGTCGGCGATCGTCTCCAGGCGGTGGGCGATGACCAGGATCGTGCGGTCGGCCCGCAGCGTCGCCAGGGCCTCGCGCACCGCCCGCTCGGTGAGCGGGTCGGCGAAGCTGGTCGCCTCGTCGAGCACGAGCACGGGCGTGTCGGCGAGCAGCGCGCGGGCGATCGCGATCCGCTGTGCCTCGCCGTGCGACAGCACCGCCTCCTCGCCGAGCACCGTGTCGTAGCCGCGCGGCAGCCGCATGACGCGCTCGTGGATGCCGGCGAGCCGGGCCGCGCGGGTCACCGCCGCCGCGTCGGCGTGCGGTACGGCGAGCGCGATGTTGTCGGCGACCGAGGCGCGCAGCAGCCGCACGTCCTGGAAGACGAAGGAGACGAGCCGGTGCAGCTCGCGCTCGTCGACGTCGCGCAGATCGACGCCGCCGAGCAGGACCGAGCCGTGCGTCGGGTCGAAGAACCGCGGCAGCAGCCGGACCAGGGTGGATTTCCCGCTCCCCGACGGGCCCACCAGCGCGGTGACCGTGCCCGGCTCCAGCACCAGGTCCACGCCCCGCAGCACCTCACGGCCCGCCCCGTGATCCGGCCCGTGTTCCGTCTCGCGGCCGGGGCCGCCCGGCGCGGGCCCGGCCGCGGAGCCGGGACCGGAGCCGCCGGGGTCGTAGGCGAAGCGGACGCCGCGCAGCTCCACCCGGTGCCCGCGGGGCGTGACCGGCCGGGCCGGCCGCGGCAGCGGCCGCACCGCGAGCACGGCCCGGATCCGGCCGAGCGCGCGCCCCGCCGCCTGCAGGTCGTCGAAGCCGTGGCCGAGCGCCGCCACCGGCGCGGTCAGCCCCAGCCCGAGCAGCACGAACGGCAGCAGGTCCGCGGGGGCCAGGCCGCCCGAGGCGATCCGGGCCGCGCCGCCGGCCAGCACGACCAGCAGCACGAACGGCGGCGACAGCGCGAGCTGCATGCCCGCGGCGACCACCGACATGCCCCGCACCCAGCGCAGGAACACGCGCACGAAGTCGTCCACCGCCGACAGGAACGCCCGGTGCGCCCGTCCCGCCCCGCCGTACGCCTTCACCACCGCGATGCCCTGCACGAACTCCACCACCGAGTCCGCGATGCGGCCCATCGCCGCGTCGAACTCCTCCTGCTCGCGGACCCGGGCGGGCAGCATCATCAGCGGGACGAGCGCGAGCGCCAGCGCCACCGGGATCAGCGTGATCAACGTGAGCGGCCGGTCCACGGTGAGCAGGTAGACCAGGGACACCAGCGGCACCACGAACGCGGCGACCAGCTCGCCGGGGGCGTGCGCGATGACCGGGTGCACGGCGCTCACGTCCTCCCCGACCACCTTCGCCAGCTCGCCGGTGCGGCGGCGGGAGAACCAGCCGATCGGCGCCCGCCCCAGCCGCGCGGCCAGCTCCCGGCGCAGCGCCAGCTGCACCCGCGCGTCGAGGACGTGCCCGAGACCGGACGAGGCGCCGGTGAACACCAGCCGGACCAGCAGCCCGGCCGCGCCCGCGATCACCACCGTGCGGACGTGCTGCGGGTCGGCCGGGCCCGGCGGCAGCAGCGTCCGGCCCAGTTCGGCGACGGCGAGCAGCGGGGCGAGGCCGGCGACCGCGCCGACGACCTGCAGCAGGACGACGGCCGCGAACATGGGTGCGTGCATGCGCAGCAGCCGCCACATGCTCGGCTCCGCCGCGCCGGGATCCGGGTGCGGCGCCGGCCGCAGCCCCGCCGCGGCGGGGCCGGGGGTGTGCATCAGATACCTCCAAGGAAGAGGCCCGCCCGTGGCCGGGCGGGCCGTGGACAGTCGAGTGGGAAGGCGCGCCGCCGGCGCTCGGGTGGGGCGGCCGGATGCCGTGCCGCTGCCCTGCCGCTGCCCTGCCGCTGCTGTGGCGGGCTGCGCCGAACCGCGGCGCGGCTGCGGGCGGCGGATTCCGTCCGGTGCGCATCCGGCGCGGCTTCGCCTCGGCCCGGCGGCTGGGCGAGGGGGGTGGTTCGGTGACGCGGTGCCGGCCTGTGCGGCGTGCAAGGTGAGCCGCCGGGGCCGCGGCCATGACGGCCGGATGGCGCCGGTGCCGACCGGCGGCGCCGCCGGGTGCCCGGCCGCCACGCGCCCCGGCCGCCTGCCGGGCGGCCGAGGCACACCCCGCCGGGGCGGGGAAGGGACGACAGGACGAGGACGACCGATCGGCGTCACGACCGGCGCACGGCCTGCGCCGCGGTCACTGCGGACACGCCGCGGCGAGCGGCCGGGCCGAGGAGCCGGTCGCCGCGGGCGGGTTCCGGCGACGGGCCCACGTCCGCCGCGCCCGCCGGGCCCCGCGGTGCCGAGAACACCCGGCCGGGTCGCGGTGCCACCGCCCGGCGGGACGACGACCGCAGGGCCCGTCGCCGAGCTTCACTCCCGGCCCGGAGGGCGGGCCGCGAGGCCGGCCTGGGCGGGGGACGCCGGCGGCGTGCCCACCGCCCGGGCGGCGATCAAAAGGGTGCTGGGGATGTCCGGCTCGATGCGGTGCCATCGCCCCCGTGGGATGACCGCCGCGGTGCCCGCGGTGAGCCGGACCTCCTCGACCGGCCCGCCCGCCCGCTCCGGGCGCAGGTGGAGGCGGACCATCCCCACCAGGCAGGACACGAGCGTCTCCGCCTCGGGATGGGCCTGCCAGTCGCCGGCGTGGACGTCGGCCCCGGTCCGGGCGTACACGACGGTGAGCCGCCAGCCGTCGCCGGGGCCCGCGTCCGCGCGGGTGCGGATCCCGCCGCCGGGCCGCAGGTGCAGGCAGGACCCGAGCAGGTCGATCGGGGTGACCGGCACGGCGGTCACCCGGCCAGGGCGCGGCGCAGCACCTCGCACAGCTCGGTGATCTGCCGCCGGGACACCTCCGCGTGCAGGATCGCCTGCGAGCCGTGGAAGGTGCCCGCCCACTGGTGCAGCTCGACCGGCACCCCGGCCCGCAGCAGGCGCAGCCCGTACTCGATGCCCTCGTCGCGGCTCGGGCACAGCTCGGCGGTGGCGATGTAGGCGGGCGGCAGGCCGGACAGGTCGGTGGCGCGGGCCGGGGCCGCGTACGGCGTGGCCGGCTTGTCGCCGAGGTAGTGCCGCCAGGACTGGGCGACCTTGTCGTGGTTCATCCACGGTGTGTCGGTGAAGTTCCGCGCCGACCAGGTCTGCTGCCGGTCGTCGAGGCCGGGCTGGTTGAGCAGCTGGAAGCAGATGCGCGGCCCCTGCTCGTCCCGGGCCCGCAGCGCCACCGCGGCCGCCAGCCCCGCCCCCGCGCTGTGGCCGCCGACCGCGATGCGCTCCGGATCCAGGCCGAGCTCGGCCGCGTTGTCGGCCGCCCAGCGCAGTACCGCGTACGCGTCGTCGAGCGCCGCCGGGAACCGGTGCTCGGGGGCGAGCCGGTACCCCACCGAGATCACCACCGCGGCGGCGCCGTCGGCGAGCCGGGCGGCCCACGGGTGCTCGGTGTCCAGGTCGCCCATGACGAATCCGCCGCCGTGCAGCCACACGATCGCGCCCTGCGCCTGGCGGGGGCGGTAGATCCGCACCGGCACGTCCGGGTCGGCGGGCACGAGGCGGTCCTCGATCTCCAGGTTCGAGGTGTCCGGCGCGGGTACGGCGGCCGCCAGCTCGGCGAGCGCCTTGCGCTCCTTGGCCGGGTCGCTGAGGTCCGCCTTCGGGAACAGGGGGATGAATGCTTCGAGTTCAGGATCCATGCCGCCATCCTGTCGGCCGCGCCCCGGCCGGATCGACCGCCAAGCGTCGGGCGTTCACCAGGGTTTTCCCGCCGTTCGGCGCGCTCGGCACCGCCGGGCAGGCCGTATCCTCCACGGCATGGAGGCACTGGCCGCGCGGCTGTCACACCTGGATACCGAAGCCGAGGGCGCGATCCGCGTGGTGATGTTCTACGACACGCTGATGCGCCGCCGCGCGGACCTTCCGGCGCTCGCGCGGTCCTCGGCCGCGCTCGCCGAGTGCGTGGCCGGGATCCGGCTGCACGGCACCGGTGAGGAGATCCGCGCCGCGCCCGACGGGCGGCAGGCCGCGGCCCCGCCGTCGCCCGCGTCCAGCACGGCCCCGATCGTCCTCGACGAGGAGGAGATCGGCGCGGTGTGGCTGGAGCGGCCCGGGCCGCCGGGCCGGCTCGACGAGCTGCTGCTCGACCGGTTCGCCATCGCCGCCGCGGCCGTCGTCGAACGGTACGGCCCGGCCCGCACCACGATGGCCGACCCCGCGCTGATCGAGCTGGTGATCAGCTCCGGCAGCGACGAGGCGGCCAGGGCCCGGGCGCTGCGCCTGCTGGGCTTCCCCGCGAATTCGCCGCTGCACGTCGTGGCCGTTCGGTCGCCGCTGCCGCTCGACCGGGTCGGCGGCCTGATCTGCCCGTCCCGGCCGGTGAAGGCGGCGCCGCTCGGCGGCGTCGGCGTCCTGCTCGCCACCACGGTCGACCCGGCGCGGTTCCCGGCGGGTGTACAGGCGGGAGTGGCCGCCGCCGGCGGCCCCGAGGTGTCCTGGCGGCAGGCCCGCACCGCGCTGCGCTTCACCACCGCCGACCGGCCGGTCGTCCACTACGACGAGCTGGGCGCGCTGGCGCTGCTCGCCGAGGTGCCGCCGGACGCGGCCCGGGGCAACGCGGACGTGGCCGCGGTCGCGTGCCTCGCCGGCGACCCGGACGACCTGCGGACGCTGGAGGCGTACTGCGATGCCGGGTCGCTGCGCCGGGCCGCCGACCTGCTGCACCTGCACCACAGCAGCGTGGCCCGCCGGCTCGGGCAGATCGGCGGGCGGCTCGGCTTCGAGCTGTCCGAGCCCGCCGGGCTGGTGCGGGCCAGGCTCGCCCTCACCGCGTGGCGGCTGCTCGAGGACGGCTGAGGCGCGGGCCGCCGGGCGCGCGGTTGCGGCCGGTACCGCGCGGCACCGGCTCTGATACGCTCCCGTGCCCCGGTCGGCCGCGGACCGCGGCCGTGTCCGCACCCACGGCCGCCGTCGAGGCCGCCACGGCCGGCGGGGTGGCCGGTGTGGTCCGCCGCCGGGTGGATGTGGGGGTGTTTGCGGGTTTTCAGCGCCCAGGTGGAACGGCGGGTGGGAGGCGACGCCGTGGCGGGCCGCGCTGCCGGGAGGCCGGGCGCCGCCACGGCGGCCGCGCCCGGCCCGCTGACCGAGCGGGCCGTCAGTCCGACAGGAAGCCTGTGATCAGCTTCGTGGTCTCCTCCGGCCGCTCCAGGCTCGGCAGGTGACCGGCCCAGTCCAGCTCCACCAGCGTGGCCCGCGGTAGCCGCGCGGCGAGGTGGCGGGCGCTGTCGCGGAAGTAGCCCAGATCGTGGGCGCCGCAGACGACCAGGGCCGGCACGGTGATCCGGTCCAGGTCGATCTCCCCCTCCAGCTGTTCGGGTTCAGGGTCGGCGGCGAGCTGCAGGGTGTAGGCCCGGTGCTGCATCTCGGCGAGGAACGCCCGCGTCCGGGCGGTCGCGTCCGGGCCGAGCCAGGTGCGGGCGTTGAGCTCGGCCGCGCCGGCCAGATCCCCCGCCTCGACCAGCCGCATCTCCTCGGCGGCGAACGCCTCGAGCTCGGGCGTGGCGGGCAGCCCGCACGGCGCGGCGAGCAGCACCAGCCGCGACACCAGCCCGGGACGGGCGCTCGCCACCTCCAGCGCCACCCGTCCCCCGTGCGAGGCCCCCACCACCGCGACCCGCCGCACGCCCAGCCCGTCCAGCAGCGCCAGCACGTCCCCGGCGTCCGAGTAGGGCCGGTCGGCCGCCCACGGCGTGCCGCCGTACCCCCGCAGGTCCGGGCGGATGGCCCGGAAGCGGGCGGTGAGCGCGGGCCACTGCGGATCCCACATCCGCGAGTCGGCCGCGCTGGAGTGGAGCAGCAGCACCGCCTCGCCGGAGCCGGCGTCGTCGTAGCGCAGGACCGTCCTCGCGCCTCCGTCGCCAGCCGGACGCCCAGCCCGATCAGCACCCCGCCGGAGATCTGCTCCATGCGGCGCCGTACGGCGGGGCGGTCGAAGACCGCCCGCACCAGGCCGATCAGCCAGACCAACGCCAGGTACCACAGGGTGTCCACCGTGACCCAGATCAGCGCGAGCAGCGTCAGCGTGGCCGGCGCGTCGGCCCCGGCGGGGACGAACTGCGGCAGGAACGAGACCGCGAACACGGCCGCCTTGGGGTTGGCCAGGATGGTGCCCAACCCCAGCAGGTACGAGCGCCGCCACCCGGTCGCCGCCCGGTCCTCGACCGGCTCCGCGGCGCCGGCCGCGTCGCCGGCCCGCCGGGCCTGCCGCAGCGACTGCACCCCGATCACCACGAGCGTCACCGCGCCGCAGACCCGCATCACGTCGTAGGCCACCTGCGAGGCGAGGACCAGCGCGGACAGGCCGAAGACCGCGGCCACCGCCCACAGCAGCACCCCGGTCTCGTTGCCGAGCGTCGCCGCCACACCGTGCGCCCGGCCGCCGCGCAGCGTCTGCCGGAGGATGACCGCGGAGCTCACCCCGGGGATCATCGCCAGCAGCAGGCACGATCCGATGAAGAAGAGCAGTTGCATCCGGGCATCGTCGCCGCCGCCCACCCGCCGAGGCAACCGAATAATCCGCATCATCCGCCGCCCCGCCGGGCCTCTCCCGGCCCGCCCGGCAGCGCCGGACCGGGCCGGCCTCGTCGATTCCCGGCGATGTCCGCGGCGATGTCGCCGGGCCCCAGGAGGGCCCGCACGCCGCGGGGCAGAACCTCACCTCGGGGTAGCGCGATGAGGGCTTGTCCAGCAAGGGCTGCCGCCGGCACTTCAGGTGCCGGTCGAGGAAGGCGGCCACGTACGTGCGGGTGAGCTCGGCGGCGCG
Organism: Actinomycetota bacterium; assembly: GCA_003242605.1. GTDB lineage: Bacteria > Actinomycetota > Actinomycetes > Streptosporangiales > Streptosporangiaceae > Thermopolyspora. The sequence continues at coordinate 28,374 of QGUZ01000007.1, read as the reverse complement.
CGCCGCGGGCAGGGTGCCGGGGGACGGCGCGACGCCGAGGGCCTCGGCCGTGTGCGGGTGGTCGGTGAACGACTGCGGCTCCGCGCCCGACAGCACGAGCCAGCGCTTCCACCCGGCCGGCAGCCGCCAGCCGCGGCTCCAGGAGTTGTCGCGCTCCCCGGGGACCCGTTGCGCCGACCCGAGGAACAGGAACGGCCGGGAGAACCCGCCCTTGGGGATGCGGGCGTAGGTGGTGCCGCCCATGTTCACCCCCCGCGCGGACGCGGGAGTCGTTCAGCATCGCCGCGATCGCGGAGGCCCCGCCGATCGAGTGGCCGGCCATCGCGACGCGCGACCGGTCGATCCGGCCGCCGCCGTCCCACGCCGAGGGCAGCCGGTCGAGCACGAAGGAGACGTCGGCCGCCCGCCCCTCGGCCACCACCGCGCCGAAGCCCGGGTCGGATTCGCTGTCGCAGGCGAGGCATTCGGCGATCCGCCCGTCGGCGAGGGGCGTGGCGTGGCTCTCGTAGGGGTGGTCGATCCCGGCCACGACGTATCCCCGGCTCGCCAGGTCCTCGGCGAGCGACGTGAGCGTGCTCACCGGCTGGGTGAAGCCGGGCGAGAGCACCACCAGCGGAAGCCTCCGCCCGGCCGGTTCGGCGTCCTGGACGGCGTTCGTGCGCGTCCTGCTCAGCGTGTCGCCCGGGACGCCCGCGACGCCGAGCCGCCTGAGCGCCGGCTGGGCGGCACCGCGAGGAAGCGCAGCGGCTCGCGTGGGCCTGATCGCCGCCTGCGCGAGCCCTTGAGGCACGATCGATCGGCCCGGCGCCGGCCGGCGGCGTCCGGTGCGGGCACGACCGAGACGGCCGCCGCGACGAAGGCGGCGGAGGCGAGGAGCGGCGGCCGATCAGCCGGCCGCCCGCGGTGCCGGGGCGGGCAGCTGGACGGTGACCCGGAGCCCGCCGCCGGGGCGCGGGGCGATGGCGAGGGATCCGTCGTGCGCGTGGATGATGCTCTTGACGATCGCCAACCCGAGGCCGACGCCCGCCTGGTCGCCGCCGGTCCTGCCGGTGCCGCGCTGGAACGGCTCGGTGAGCGTGGCCACCACCTGCGGGGGCAGTTCCTCGCCGGTGTTCTCCACGGTGAGCACCGCGGCCCCGGCGCGGACCCCGGTGGCGACCCACACGGCGCCCTGCTCGGGCAGGTTGTGCACGATGGCGTTGTGCACGAGGTTCGTCACCATCTGCAGCAGCAACGCGGGTGACCCGGCGGCCATCGCGATGTCGCCGGAGACGTGCACGTCGACGCCGCGTTTCCCGGCGAGCGGGAGCAGGGTCTCGGTCGCCTCCTCCACGAGCAGCGACACATCGACCGGCTCCCGGGTGAAGGATTTCTGGCCGACGCGGCCGAGCACGAGCAGCGCCTCGGTGAGGTCGATCGCCCGGGCGTTCACGGCGTGCAGGCGGTCGAGCAGCTCGCGGTGGTCGTGCGACGGATCGTTGCGGGCCACCTCGAGCAGCGACTGCGAGATCGCCAGCGGGGTGCGCAGCTCGTGCGAGGCGTTGGCGGCGAATCTGCGCTGCTCGGCCAGGTGCGCCTCGAGGCGGTCGAGCATCGTGTCGAAGGCGTCGGCGAGCTCGCGGAACTCGTCGTTGCGCCCCGTCAGCCGGACCCGGTGGGACAACGACCCGTTCGCGGCCAGCCGGGTCGCCTCGGTGATGCGGGTGAGCGGGGCGAGCATGCGCCCGGCGAGGATCCACCCGCCCAGCAGGCCGAACACGATGAAGAAGATCAGCACCAGGCCCGCGACCGGCAGGAAGTCCCGCACCAGCATGAACCGGTCGGGGATCAGCGTGCTCCTGACCCCGCCGTCGACCCGCACCAGCAGCCACACCAGCGCGAGCAGCAGCACGCCGGCGAGCACCAGGAACCCGGCGTAGCTGAGCGTGAGTTTGAGGCGGGCGCTCAACCGTGCCCCCTAGTCACGCCTCCGCTCCCCTCCCCCGTCCCGGCCGCCCGCCGAGGTGTCGATGCGGTACCCCACGCCGGGCACGGTGGCGATGATCCACGGCTCGCCGAGCCGCCGGCGCAGCGCCGAGACCGTGATCCGCACGGCGTTGGTGAACGGATCGGCGTTCTCGTCCCACGCCCGTTCCAGGAGCTCTTCGGCGCTGACGACCCCGCCCTCGGCGGCGACGAGGACCTCCAGCACCGCGAACTGCTTCCTGGTCAGCGGGACGTAACGGCCGTCCCGGTAGACCTCGCGGCGGAACGGATCCAGCCGCAGGCCCGCGATCTCCCGCACCGGCGGCCGGTAGTGGGCGCGCCTGCGGTCGAGCGCCCGCAGCCGGAGCACGAGCTCGCGCATCTCGAACGGCTTGGTGAGGTAGTCGTCGGCCCCGAGCCCGAACCCGGTGGCCTTGTCGTCGAGCCGGTCGGCCGCGGTGAGCATGAGGATCGGCATGCCGCTCCCCGAGGCGACGATGTGCTCGGCGACCTCGTCGCCGGACGGACCGGGGATGTCCCGGTCGAGGACTGCTATGTCGTAGGCGTTCACGCCCAGCATCTGCAGAGCGGTGTCACCGTCACCGGCGATGTCGGCGGCGATCGCCTCCAGGCGCAGCCCGTCCCGGATCGCCTGCGCCAGGTACGGCTCGTCTTCGACGATGAGCACACGCATGTCAACGAGCCTACGAGCCCGGGCATATCGCCGGCGTATCCGAAACCGCGAACGGCCCGGCGGCACCACCCCGCGGGCCCCGGCACGGTACGGCCACGCGTGCCCAGGCCTGCCGGCTCGGCATGACCGGGCACCGCCACGCCGTACGGCGGGCCGACCGGCGTCCGCGGCCGCCGCCGGCAGGCACAGACCTCCACGCCACACGGTCCGGCATATCACCGCCATATCCGAAATGTCGTCAGGCCTTGGCGGCAGAGGTCGTCCCAGCCGCAGGCCACACGGCCGCATGAGCCCGGCCGCCGTACCGGCCTCACGAGCCGGGCGCCGCCAGGGCCACTCGGCAGGCCGGCCAGAGGACCGAGGCTAGGACAGCGGCTGTATCGGCGGCGTATCCGAAATCTGATACGGCCCGGCAACGTCGCGTGGCGTTGACTGCGGCCACATGGATCACAGGGAACCGGCCGTGCCCGGCGACGCCACGGCACGGCCATACGAGCGCGGGCCGTATCGGCCCGTTCCCCAAGTGGACACCGCCACCGCGGTACGGCGGGCCGAGCAGGGGACCGTGGCGGCGGCCGCGCGCGGACTGACCAAGACCTACGGCCTGGGCGACGTCCGGGTGCCCGCCCTGCGTGGCGTCGATCTCGACCTGCCGCGCGGGCGGTTCACCGCGATCATGGGGCCGAGCGGCTCGGGCAAGTCCACGCTCATGCACTGCCTGGCCGGGCTCGACCGGCCCGACGGCGGCACCGTGGCCGTGGCGGGCATCGAGCTCACGTCCCTCGACGACGACGCCCTCACGATCTTCCGCCGGGAGCACGTCGGCTTCGTGTTCCAGGCGTTCAACCTGCTGCCGATGCTCACCGCCGCCGAGAACATCCTGCTCCCGCTCGAGCTGGGCGGGCAGCGGGTCGACGACGCGGCCCGGGAGCGCGCCCGCATGCTCGCGGAGATCCTCGGCGTGGCCGACCGGCTCGGCCACCGGCCCGCGGAGCTGTCCGGCGGCCAGCAGCAGCGGGTCGCGATCGCCCGGGCCCTGATCACCCGGCCGGACCTGCTGTTCGCCGACGAGCCCACCGGGAACCTGGACAGCGCCACGTCGACGGAGGTGCTGGATCACCTGCGCCGGTCGGCGCACGAGCTCGGCCAGACCGTGGTGATGGTCACCCACGACCGGGACGCGGCGGCCTACGCCGACCACGTGGTCACCATGCGAGACGGGCGGATCGTCTGATGCGCACCGTCTTCCTCGCGTCGCTCCGCACCCACCTGCGCAGGCACGTCGCGGCGGTGGTCGCGGTCGCCACCGCGGTCGCGTTCGTCGTCGTGGTCGGCGTGCTCACGGCCGGGGCCCGCGCCGCGCTCATCGAGCGTCTCGGCGCGCCGTACCGGAACGCGGACCTGGTGGTCTCGCCGGTGGGGTGGCCGGCGTCGCACATGAAACCGGAGGATGTGATCGCGTTCGCCGAACGGCTCGGCGAGAACGCGTCCGCGATCGGCCGGGCCTCGCTTCCGCTGCGCGCGGGCGGGCGGCGGATCCCCGAGGCGGGCGTGGGGCCGATCTCCACGGTCGAGCGGTGGCGCTGGCAGCCGCTCGAATCGGGGCGCTTCGCGGTGCGCGGCGGCGAGGCGGTGGCGGACGTGCACTTCGCCCTCGCCAACGACGTCTCGATCGGCGACCGGCTGGTGATCGGCGAGGGCGCCGCCGCGGCCGCGGTGCGCGTGGTCGGCCTGGTGGAGTCGCCGTCGCCGCCCGCGCAGGCGGACGTGTACGTCACCTGGCCGCAGCTGCTGCGCTGGCGCGACCGCCTCCACCTGGGCTCGGTGGCGGTGCGCGGCGAGGCGGGCACGCTCCCGCCGGGCGGGAAGGCGCAGTCGCCGGAGGCGTTCGCGGAGGAGCGGCTGACCGCCGTGCAGAACCAGGTGGACAGCGTGGGGGTGATGCTGCTGCTGTTCGCCGGGGTCGCGGTCTTCGTCGCGGCGGTGGTGGTCACGAACACGTTCGCCATCCTGTTCGCGCAACGCCTGCGGGACTTCGCGCTGCTGCGCTGTGTCGGCGCCACCCGGCGGCAGGTGGCGCGTTCGGTACGCCTGGAGGCGGCCGCCGTCGGGACGTTCGCGTCCCTCGCCGGGGCGGTCGCCGGTGCCGCCCTCGGGTACGGGCTGATCGCCGCGATCGACCTGGTCGCGCCGGACACCCCGGTCGTCGCCGCCGCGCCGCCGCCGTCGTGGCTGCTGGGCGGGGTCGCCGTCGGCCTGGTGGTCACCGTGGCCGCCGCCTGGTCGCCGACGCGGCGGGTGCTGCGGGTGAGCCCGCTGGCGGCGCTGCGCCCGGACGTCGCGGCCGGTCCGCGCACGGGCGTCGGCCGGGCGCGGGCGGCGCTCGCCGTGCTGCCGGCGGCCGCCGGGTTCGCCCTGCTCGCGGCGGCGGTGATGCAGCACGGCGTGGCGCTGATGCTCGCCGGCGGCGGGGCGCTGTTCGCCGGCGTGCTCCTGCTCGGGCCGGTGCTCGTCCCCCGCCTGATCCGGCTGCCCATCGGGCTGTTCGGCCCCACCGGGCGGCTGGCGGCCGAGAACGCGGCGCGCAATCCGCGGCGCACCGCCACCACCGCCGCGGCCCTGCTGGTCGGCGTCACCCTGACGACCGCCGCGCTCACCGGGATGGCCACCTGGCGTGCCGCGCTCGACGAGCACATCGGCGGCCGGCACCCGATCGACCTCGCGCTCACCTCGGCGAAGGGCCCGGTCGGCGCCGACGTCCTCGACCGGGTGCGCCGCACTCCCGGGGTGGAGCGGGCGATCGCCGTACCCGGCGCCGTGGCCCGGGTGTCCGGGCTCGACGGCCCGTTCCCGGTGGTGGCCGCGCCCGCCGCCGCGGAGGTGGCCCGCGACGGCGGGGCGTTCGCGCAGGTCGAGCCGGGGACGATAAAGATCGACTTCGAGGCCTTCCGCAGCGGCCCGGGGCTGCGGCCCGGCGAGCAGGTCACGGTGCGCGTCGGGGAGCGGCAGGCGCGGCTGCGGGTCGCCGCCGGCAGCGGCTGGGGCCCGGCGGGCGTGGTCGCCCCGCAGACGCTCGCCGCGCTCACCGGCACCCCCGAGCCGCACGCCGTCTGGGTGCGCGCCGCGCCCGGCGCCGACCCGGCCCGGCTCGGCGGCGACCTGGACGAGCTGGCGGACCCGATCGGCGCGACGATCGAGAACGGGCTGCGCACCTGGGAGTCGCTCGACCGGCAGCTGTCCGTGCTCAGCTGGTCGGTGCTCGGCCTGCTCGCCGTCGCCATCGTGATCGCCCTGATCGGGGTGGCGAACACGCTGGGCCTGTCGGTGCTGGAACGCGTCCGCGAGCACGCGTTGCTGCGCGCGCTCGGGCTCACCCGCGCCGGGCTGCGGCGGACGCTGGCGATCGAGGCGCTGCTGCTGTCGGCGACGGCCACCCTGCTCGGCACCGTGCTCGGCGTCGGCTTCGCCTGGTCCGGCTACGAGACGGTCATCAGACCGGCGCTCCGCGAGGCCGCCTTCCACATCCCCTGGCCCTCGCTCGGCGCCGTCGTCCTCGCCACCACCCTCGCCGGGCTCCTCGCCGCCGTGCTCCCGGCCCGCCGCGCCGCCCGGGTGACCCCCGCCGCCGGGCTGTCCTTCGACTGACCGCCCGGTACGGCCGCGGCCCGGCCCGGGCCGATCTCGCCGACCCCGAGGTGGCCCACCGCACCAGACCGGCGCCTTGTCCGTACCGGCCTGCCCCTGGGCGAGGGCCGGTGCCGCGCCGCGAGCCGGTCCGGCCGCCCCGCTCGCCGCGTCGCCGGTGGCGCAGCCGCTGGTCACCGGTTGCGCGGATCGCGCAGGCGGCCGGGTGTGCGGCTGTCCGGCGAGGCGGCGGCCAGGGCGCGCCCGCCGAAGCCAGGGCGGCCGGCGACGCGCCTGGGGCGTGGCTACCAGCGGTCCCAGTGCACGAAGGCGCCGGGTTCGGCGCGCGGGCCCGGCTTGAAGTCGGTGCCGATCGTGTAGGCGACCGGGGTGAGGGCCACCTGGACGACGGTGTCGTAGGGGAGGCCGAGGAGTTCGGCCATCTCGCGTTCGTAGCTGAGGTGGCAGGTGGTCCAGGCGGTGCCGAGGCCGTGTTCGCGGGCGGCGAGCATGAAGCTCCAGAACGCGGGGATGACCGAGCCCCAGGCTCCCGCCTGGCCGCGGACGGTGCTGAGTTCGGCGCGGCTGCCCACGCGCAGGCAGGGGATGAGCAGCAGCGGCACCTCGTGCAGGTGCTCGGCGAGGTGGTCGAGGCTGATCCGGATCCGGGTCCACTCGCGGGAGCCGAAGTTCATGCGGCTGTACTGCGGGCCCTCGATGCCGGCGGGCGGTACGGCGAGGCCGCGCCGCCAGATGTCGGCGACCGCGGCCCGGGTCGCGGCGTCCTCGACGAAGACGAAGTCCCAGCGTTGCCGGTTGCGTCCGCTGGGGGCCTGGGCGGCGACGCGCACGCACTCCTCGATCACCTCGCGCGGCACCGGGCGGGTCAGGTCGAGGCGCCTGCGTACCGCGCGGGTCGTGGTCAGCACCTCGACGGCGGACAGGCCCAGCCCGGGCGGGAACACGGGCCGGGAGGGAGTGGTGGTCATCGTGGGTCTCTCCGGTGTGGTCTGGTTCGTCGGCCGCCGGTCCCGGGCACGGGCCGGCCGGTCGTGGCCGGGGTCCGAGGGGCGAGGCCGTCGCCGCCGGCCGGGCCGCTCGCCCGATGCCCACTCAGGGTGGGTGGCGGGATGCGGTCCCCCGGGTCGGACGGCTTCGCCCCGCCGTACGCGGACGGCATCCAGTAGACCGGCACGGAGCTCGCGTTGTCCAAGACCGCTTGGCCATCCGTGGGGATGCCCGGGAGGCATCGCAACATAAGCTCCTACGGGTGGAATTGCGGCATCTGCGATATTTCCTGGCGGTGGCCGACTGTGGCTCGTTCCATCGCGCCGCCGAGCACCTGCTGGTCGCGCAGCCCTCGCTCAGCCGCCAGATCCGCGCCCTGGAGCACGAGCTCGGCGAGTCCTTGTTCACCCGGACGCCGCAGGGCGTGACCCTCACCCCGGCCGGGCGTGCCCTGGTGGGCCACGCCCGCCGGATCCTCGCCCTGGAGGCCGCCACCCCCGAGATCGTCTCCCGGCGCGAGCAGCCACGTGAGCACGTCACCCTCGGCGTCCCCCGGGCGTGCCGCCCGGCTGGCCGGCCGGCGTCGTCGAGCACGTCGGCCGCGTGCTCCCCGGTGTCGGCCTCGATCTCGTCGAGAGGCTCGACGTGCGCCCGCCGCCGCAGCCGGCGGGCCCGATCACGCCCCAACGGCCACCGCGTGGAGCTTCACGCCTGCCCGGTGACGGCGGCGGGCGCCCCGCCCCTGGCGTACAGCGCGGACAGCTCGTTGATCGTCTGGATCATCATGGCGCGCAGCTCGGGCGGGTCGAGGACCTCGACCTGCGCGCCCAGGCGCATGAGCTGCCAGCAGGCGTGGCGCAGGGACTCCACCGCCAGCCGCACCCGGATCCAGCCGTCCGCGTCCGGCGGCCCCGCCTCGGCGAGGGCGGCGTCGGTGATCGCGACGCCCATGGTGATCCGCAGCATCGAGACGGCGTCGGCGGCGACGCGGATGACGGCCTCCTCCCGGTACATGCGGCGCAGGAAGTCCGCCGACCAGTCCCGCCAGTACGCCGCCAGGTCGAAGCCCTCGACCCGCTCGAAGTACCCGTCGAGCACCTCCACCGAGCGGATCCGCCCCACCCGGTAGGTGCGCATGTCCCCCGCCCGGCCGGGCTCGTCGGGCGAGCCGCCGTCCGCCGTCTCCGCCGTGTTCCCCGCCTCCCCGCGCCCGGCCTGGCCATCGCGGGCGGGGTCGGGGACGGCGCGGGCGACCAGGTACCAGTTCCCGGCCTTGAGGACGAGGCCGTGCGGGTGCACGAGCCGTTCGACCACCTGCCGCCCCCAGCGCTGGTACGTCATGCGCAGCGGCCGCTGGTCCCACACCGCGTCGGCGACCTCGGCGAGGAACCGGGACTCGCCCGCGTCCTGGTACCAGCCGGGCGCGTCGAAGTGGAAGCGCTCGCGCATCCGGCGGGCCTGGGAGCGGGGCTCCGGCGGGAGGGCGGCGAGCAGCTTCAGCTCCGCCGCGGCCGCCACGTCGCCGAGGCCGAGCTCGGCGGCGGGGCCGGGCAGCCCGGCGAGGAACAGCGAGGCGGCCTCGTCGGCGGTGAGGCCGTTGAGACGGGTGCGGAAGCCGTCCAGCAGCCGGTACCCGCCCGCCGGGCCGCGCTCGGCGTACACCGGCACCCCCGCCGCCGACAGCGCCTCCACGTCCCGGTACACGGTGCGCACCGACACCTCCAGCTCGGCGGCGAGCTCGCCGGCGGTCATCCGCCCCCGGGACTGGAGCAGCAGCAACAGGGAGAGCAACCGGCTCGCGCGCATACCCTCATTCTCGGCCCCGCCCGGCCGGGCGCGGGCATTGCGCAGCGAACATGACCTGTGTTCATATGAACACATGGATCGATTGCGCGCCATCGTGGACACGCTGCGGACCTGCGACACCGTGACGGTCGCCGAGCTGGCCGCGCGGCACGGCGTGTCCGAGATGACGATCCGCCGCGACCTGGACGATCTGGCCCGGCAGGGCGTGGTGCGGCGCATCCGCGGCGGGGCGATGAGCCTGCTGCTGCGCGGCGAGGAGCCGCCGTTCGCGGTGCGCGAGCGGGAGGCCGTCGAGGAGAAACGCCGCATCGCGGCCGAGGTCGCCGCGCTGATCGCCGACGGCGAGGCGGTGCTGCTCGACAGCGGCACCACCGCGCTGGAGGTGGCCCGGGCGCTGCGCGAGCGGCGGCTCACCGTGGTCCCGCTGTCCCTGCACGCCGCGCGGGAGCTCGCCGGCGCGCCCCGCATCCGCCTGGTGCTGCCCGGCGGCGAGGTACGGCCCGGCGAGCTCGACTTCATCGGCCCGCTGGCGGAGAAGGCGATCCGGTCGCTGCGGTTCGACACCGCGGTGATCGGCTGCTGCGGCCTGTCGGCGGCGCACGGGCTGACCGCCCACGACCTGCAGGAGGTGACGATCAAGCAGGCGGCGATCGAATCCGCCCGGCGGGTGGTGGCCGCCACCGACTCCGGCAAGTTCACCCGCACCGCGTTCGGCGCGGTCTGCCCGCTCGACCGGCTCGACGTCGTGGTCACCGACGCCGGCATCCCCAAGGAGGAGCACGACGCGCTGACCGCCGCCGGCGTCGCCGTCCGCGTCGTCTGACGGCACCCACTGACAGGACCGTCCGACAGGACCGCCCGGCGGCTCTTCCCAGGACCGTGCCGGCGGGTCAGCGGGCGGGACCGCCCTCCCCGTTCTCCCGCCCGATGCGCTCGGCGTCGGCCGCCAGCTCGTCGGTGACGAGCAGATCCCGCCGCACCAGCCGGCTCCGATACCCGGCCCGGCCCACCATGTGCGCCGCCACCGGTGCGGTGGCGAGCTGGAACAGCGCGATCAGCACCAACGTGGTGACGTCCTCCCGGGTGCGCAGCCGCAGCGCGCAGCCGAGCAGCACCAGCAGCAGCCCGAGCGTCTGGGGCTTGGTCGCCGCGTGCATCCGCGACATCAGATCGGGGAAGCGCACCAGCGCGACCCCGGCCGACAGGCACAGCAGCGCGCCGCCGATCAGGCAGACCGCGACGACGACATCGAGGATCGGCTCAAGGCTCATGGGTGCCTCCGGTGTGCAGCGGCGGGCGCGGCGCGCCGCCGTCCCGGCGGCGGGTGGCGAACCGGGACACGCTCACCGACCCGGTGAAGCCGAGGATCGACAGCACCACCAGCACCGGCAGCGCGGTGGCGTCCCCGGTGTAGGCGGCCTCGGCGGCGATCGCCGCGACCACGGTGGCCAGCAGCACGTCGGTGGCGACGATCCGGTCGAGCACCGAGGGGCCGCGGATGATCCGGGACAGCGCCAGGATCCCGGCGGCGGCGAACAGCACGGTGACGGCGACGGTGATGACGGTCATGCGGTCGGGTCCTTTCCGGCTCCGGGCGGGGTCGGCGGCAGCGGCGGTGGCGGGCTTCCCCGCGCGGCGGCGATGACGCGCCGCTCCTCCCGCGATCCGATGGCGCCGATGATCCGCGCCTCCAGATCGAGCACGCTGCGGCGGAACCGCTCCACATCCTCGGCGTCGCGCAGGCCGAGCGCGTGGATGTAGAGCACGCCCGCCCGCCGGTCCACCTCGATGACGAGGCTGCCCGGGATCAGCGACAGCGCCACCCCGGTGAGGGTGAGGTTGAGATCGGACCGGATGCGCGGCGCCACCGCGAGGATCGCGCTGCGCGGCGGCTCCCCGGCCCGGAACGCCAGCCGCGCCACCTGCACGCTGGAGACGACCAGGTCGGCGAGGAAACGCACGGCGAACCGCAGCAACCCGATCGGGTGGACGCGCCCGGCGAAGGTGACCGGCGGCAGCGGGAAGGCCGCCAGCACGGCCAGGGCGAGCACCAGGCCGCCGAGGACGTTCGCCCAGGAGAACGACCCCCACAGCAGGCACCACACCAGCACCAGCGCGGTGACCGCGATGATCCGGTTACGGCGCCGGTCACGCCGGGTCAGCGGCGGCCGCTCCCCCGCCGCCGGGTCACGCCCGGTCCCGTTTCCGGTCACGGCACCCCCTCGGGGAAGACCGCGCGCACGTACGGCACGCGCTCCAGCAGATCCACGGCCGCGGCCCCGCTCAGCTCGAACAGCGGCCCGGCCACGGCGGTCAGCGCCACGCTCACCACGGTGAGCGCCACGGTCGGCCCCACCATCAGGCGGGGCAGCATGGTGCCGGCGTGACCGGCGATGTCCGAGTACGGCTCCCGCCCCGCCCGGGCCCGCACGGTGTGCGTGGTGTCGTCCGGCCCGGGCATCTCCGCGTGCGGGGCCCGCCAGAACACCCGGTCCCACACCCGCGCCACCGCGTACAGGGTGAGCAGGCTGGTCACCAGCCCCCCGGCGACCAGCGTCCAGGCGAGCGGGCCGCCGTCGGCCACCCCGGCCTGCAGCAGCCCGACCTTGCCGAGGAACCCGGAGAACGGCGGGATGCCGGCGAGGTTGAGCGCGGGCACCAGGAACACCACCCCCAGCAGCGGCGAGATGCGGGCCAGCCCGCCCAGCCGGTCCATGTCGGTGGTGCCGCCGCGCCGCTCCACCAGCCCCGCCGCCAGAAACAGCGTCGTCTGGATCACGATGTGGTGCACCGCGTAGAAGATCGCCGCCGCCAGGCCGGGCGGCCCGGCCAGCCCGATCCCGAACAGCATGAACCCGATGTGGCTGACCAGTGTGAACGACAGCAGCCGCTTGATCCGGGACTGGGCCACCGCGCCGAGGATGCCGACGACCATGGTCAGCAGCGCCAGCACCAGCAGCAGCCCGGTGACCGGCCCGCCGGGGAACAGCAGCGTCTCGGACCGGATGATCGCGTACACGCCGACCTTGGTGAGCAGCCCGGCGAACACCGCGGTCACCGGGGCCGGGGCGGTCGGATAGCTGTCGGGCAGCCACGCCGACAGCGGGAACACCGCGGCCTTGATCCCGAAGGCGAGCAGCAGCACCCCCTGCAGCACCAGCCGCACGTGCTCGGGCAGCGCATCGAGCCGCCCGGCGAGCTGCGCCAGGTTGAGCGTGCCGGTGGCCGCGTAGACCAGGCCGAGCCCGGTAAGGAAGATCAGCGAGGACAGCAGGCTCACCACCACGTACGTGGTGCCGAGCAGCACCCGGGTCTCGGTGCCGCCGAGGGTGAGCAGCACGTAGCTCGCCACCAGCAGGATCTCGAAACCGACGTAGAGGTTGAACAGGTCCCCGGCGAGGAACGCGTTCGCCACCCCCGCGGTGAGCACCAGGTAGGTGGGGTGGTAGACCGACAGCGGCGCCTCCTCCTCGCCGTCGGCCATGCCCTGCCCGATCGAGTACACCAGCACCGCGAGGGTGACCGTCGCCGACACCACGAGCATGAGCGCGGCGAGCCGGTCGGCGACGAGCACGATGCCGAGCGGCGCCACCCACCCGCCGACCGCCACCACCAGCGGCTCGCCCCGCCAGGTGAGCGCGAGCAGCGTGACCGCGACGAGCAGCACCGCGACGAGCACGCACACGCTCACCGCGCGCTGCAGCCGGGGGCGGCGGCCGAGCAGCAGCGTCAGCGCCGCCGCCAGCAGCGGCATGATCACCGGCATCGGCACCAGCGCGGTCATGGCGCCCCCGCCGCACCGCCGCCGTTCCCCGCCGCGCCGCCCGCCCGGCCGGTCGCGGCGCGGTCACCGGGCGTATCGCCGTCCCCGGAGTCGAGGCCCTGGTCGCGCGCGGCGAGCCCGGCGATGCGGCGGTCCTCCACGTCGTCGCGGACCTCGTCGTGCCCGACCAGCTGCCAGCTCCGGTAGGCCATGGCGAGCAGGAACGCGCTCACCCCGAGCGTGATCACGATCGCGGTGAGGATCATCGCCTGCGGCAGCGGGTCGCTGAGCGGCTCCCGCCCGCCGCGGCCGACGATCGGCGGCCCGCCCAGCCGCCCGCCGGACAGGATCAGCAGATTCACGCCGTTGCCGAACAGGATCACACCCATCAGCACCCGGGTGAGGCTGCGTTCCAGCAGCATCGTCACGCCGGCGGCGACCAGCACCCCGACGGTGATCACATACACGAGGTTGGTCGTCACGCCGGCTCCCTATGGTCGCTGGGGTCGCCGGCGCCCGCGGGGGCGCCGGGGGCGTCGTCGGCGCGAACGTCCATCTCCGCGCCGAGGCTGCGCAGGATGTCGAGGATCAGCCCGACCACGATGAGGTAGACGCCGACGTCGAAGAACGTCGAGGTGACGAGGTGGACCTCGCCGAGGACGGGCAGCTCGGCGTCGATCATGGCGCTCTGCAGCACCTGCCCGCCGAGCGCCATCGGCGCCACCGCGGTCCCCACCGCGATCAGCAGCCCGGTGCCGAGCACCGCGCCCGCGCCGACCGGGGCGGCGAGGTTGAGCTCGGTCCGCCCGCCGGCCAGGTACCGCACCGCGAGCGCGAGCCCGGCCACCAGGCCCGCGGCGAAACCGCCGCCGGGCGCGTCGTGGCCGGAGAACAGCAGGAACACCGAGAACACCACGATGGTGTGGAACAGCAGCCGGGTCACCACCTGCAGGATGATCGACTGGCGGCGGGCCTCGGGGCTCGCACCGGCGAGCAGCCACTGCCCCGGCGCCTGGTCCCGCAAACGCGTGGCACGCCCGGCCGCGCGGCGGCGCAGCGCGGCGGCCCGCCGGTAGATGAGGCTGGCCACGCCGGTGGCGGCCGCGACCAGCACGGAGATCTCCCCCATCGTGTCCCAGGCGCGGATGTCGACGAGCGTGACGTTGACGATGTTGTCCCCGCCGCCGAAGGTCACGGCCGGGCCGGGGTAGGCGTCCGACACCGGCGGAGCCCGCCGGGCCGCGCCCGCCACCCACGCCATCCCGGCCGCGACGACCCCGGCGGCGACGCCGATGGCGACGCGCGCCCGCCGGATCTCGGGCAGCGGCCGTTCGGAGAACCGCGCCGGCAGGTGCCGCAGCACGAGCGCGAACATCACCAGGGTGACGGTCTCCACCAGGAACTGGGTCAGCGCCAGGTCGGGCGCGCCGTGCAGCACGAACAGCACCGCGATGCCGTACCCGGAGACCCCGACCAGGATCATCGCGGTGAACCGGACCTTGGCCCGGGCGGCGAACACGGCGGCGCCGATCACCATCACGGCCACGAGCGGCTGCAGCGGCACGTCCCAGACGCGCAGCCCGCCCGGCCACTCGCCGGTGCCGATCAGGGCGGCCGCCAGCGCGGCGCCGGGGCCGGCCACCAGCACGATGAGGATCACGCCGAGGTAGAACGGCAGCGAGCCGCGCTGGGTGGCGCCGGTGACCTCGACCGCGGCGCGCCCCACCCAGCGCACCACCAGGTCGAACATGTCGTCCCCGGTGACCGGCAGCCGCAGGCGGCCGGGCCGGGGGCTGCGCCGCCACAGCGCGAACAGCCCGGCCCCGGCGGCCAACGCGAGCGCCGACAGCCCGAGCGCGGGCGTGACCCCGTGCCACAGCGCCAGGTGGTAGGCGGGGCCGCGGGCGGGCGCGGCGTCGGCGTACCGGGCCAGCACGGCCCCGACCGCGGGCGCGGCCACCCCGGTGGCGAGCCCCGCCACGGCGAGCAGGGCGGGCGGGGCGAGGAACACCCACCCGGCCGGCCGCGGGACCGTCTCCGGCACGCGGGGCTTGGCGGCGAAGGCGCCCCACAGCAGCCGCAGCGTGTAGGCGACGGTGAGCGCGGCCCCGAGTACGACGCAGGCGAGCACGGCCCGGTCGGCGGCGGTGCCGTGCAGCAGCGCCTCGACGATCGCCTCCTTGGCGACGAACCCGGCGGTCGGCGGGATCCCGGCCATGGACGCGGCCGCGAGCCCGGCGATCGCGGCGAGGACCGGGGCGCGGCGGCCCAGCCCGCTCAGCCGGCGCAGGTCGCGGGTGCCCGCGACGGTGTCGACGACGCCGACGACGAGGAACAGCGCCGCCTTGAACAGCGCGTGCGCCAGCAGCATCGCGGCCGCGGCGAGCGCGGCGTCGCGACCGCCGCCGCCGAGCGCGGCCATCAGCAGGCCGAGCTGGCTGACCGTGCCGTAGGCGAGCAGGAGCTTGAGGTCGTTCTGCCGCAGCGCGGCCCAGCCGCCGAGCAGCACCGTGATCGCGCCCGCGGCCAGGAGGGTCCACCGCCAGGCGGGCACGGCGCCGAAGGCGGGGGTGAACAGGGCGGCGAGGAACACCCCGGCCTTGACCATCGCGGCCGCGTGCAGGTACGCGCTGACCGGGGTGGGGGCGGCCATCGCGGCCGGCAGCCAGAACCCGAACGGGAAGATCGCGGACTTGCTCAGCGCGCCGAGCAGCACCAGCAGGAGCGCGACGGTCAGGTAGGCCCCGCCGGGCGGGGCGGCGGCGATCTGCGACCACCGGTAGGTGCCGGCGTGCGCGCCGAGCATGACGAACCCGCCGAGCATGGCCAGCCCGCCGAAGGTGGTGACGAGCAGCGCCTGCATGGCGGCGCGGCGGGCGGCCCGGCGGATCGGGTTGTGCCCGATCAGCAGGTAGGAGCAGACGGTGGTCAGCTCCCAGAACACGTACAGGGTGAGCAGGTCGTCGCTCACCACCAGGCCGAGCATCGCCCCGGCGAAGGCGACGAACACCCCGGCGAACCGGCCCAGGCCCTCCTCGCCCGCGGTGAAGTAGCGGGCGCTGTAGACCAGCACGAGCGCGCCGATCCAGCCGACGAGCAGCACCATCAGCCAGCCGAGCGCGCCGACGTGGATCGCGAGCTCCATGCCGAGCTGCGGCACCCACGGGTAGGCGCCGGAGACCGTGCCGCCCGCGCGGACGTGCCCGGTGATCGCGGCCGCCCAGGCGCCGGCCGCGGCCGGCACGGCGGCGAGGAGGTAGAGCGCGCGCAGGTTCAGCAGGCGGACCAGGGCCGGGGCGGCCGCGGCGGCGAGCGCGTGGGCCGCGAGCAGGATCAGCACCGGCTCGGCCCGGGCGAGGCTCATGGCCGTTCCTCCGCCCGTCGCAGGCGCGTGCGGACCGGCGGGGACACGGCGGCTGCGGCGCCGGTGGGCCGGGCGCGCCCGGCGATGCGGCTGCACGGGGAGGTCGTGGCTGCGGCCGGGTCGCGCGTTGTCTGACTCACCTTCGCCTGTTTCCGGTCCTCGGGACGCGTCGCTCGCGGAACTGTGGCCCGCGCGCCCGGTACGGCGTTCGCCGGCACACGAGACCGGGCCGCGGCCTCACGAGGGACTGCTCCCCCGGTAGGCGGCCTGTCATGCCCCGGGATCAGGTGTGGTGCCGGTCCGCGTCGGCGGGCCGCTGGTTGGTGATCTTTTTCCCTTTTAGGGGTTTGTTATGCGTGTGACGGAAAGGGAGGTCGATCTCGCCAGCGGCTTTACAACGTAGATCAAATAACGTGCACAGTGCCCTTGCCCGACCTGATGAGATGGAGCACCGGCCCGCGGCGCGTCAGATCGCGCCCTCGGCGTCGTCGCCCTCCTCCGGCCCCGGGCTGCCGCTGCCGGTCTCCCCCGGCGTGGGCGTCGGCGACGGGCGGCCGGGCGGCTCGCTGGTCGGCACCGGCGGCGGCGTCGGCACGAACAGCGTCGCCGGCAACGGCTGGGCCGGCCCCACCGGCTCGTCGTCCCGCGCCAGCAGCAGCCAGGCGAGCAGGATCAGGATCAGCACGAGCAGGGCGAGCGCCACGCTCGCCAGCACCACCGACCGCCGCGGCTCGGTCGCGGGCGGCCGCGGCCCGGGCGGCGCGGGCAGCGCCGGGGCCCGGTCCGCCACCCAGTACGGCACGAAGTCCGGCCCGTGCGCCTCCCCGATCAGCGTGCCGGTGACGTACACCGGCTCCAGGAACCGCTCCGCCCCCGGCCCGCCCGGCCGGTACGGCACGGCCACCCACGGCGCCCGCCCCAGATCGCAGGCGAGCACCTCCGGGGCCGCGACCGCCGCCCTCCCCCACACCCGGGCCAGCCGGCCGCGCACCCCGCCGGGCATCGCCTCCCGGATCGCGCCGACGAACCGGTCGCGGGCGGCCGCGTCCAGCGCCGCGCCGCGGGTGAGCACGGCGATCGACACCACCCGGCCGTCGGCCGCCTGCCCCAGGTAGACGAACCCGGCCGGCATCGTCTGCAGCCGGGCCTGGATGGTGAACGGCCCCAGCCGCGGGGGATCACCGTACTGCAGCGGAGTGGCCACGCTGCCATGAAAGCACACCGGCCGGGTAGGGGTCCTGCTGCCAGGCCGCCGCCGTCGCACCACCGTGCGAGTTCGGCGCGACTTTGATGGAATGTCACCATGACCGTTGCCGAAGAACCGGTCCCGGAGGGCGCCGGGCACGGCGCCGCCGCGGGCGCGGGACAGCAGCCCGCAGCCGACAGTGCACCGACCGCGGCCGTGCACGGCCCGCCCGCGGTGCCCGCCGAGCCGTCCCGGCCCGGCGACCAGCGCGCGGTCGCCGCCGACGCCGGCCTGCTGCGGCAGGCCCTCGCCGAGGTGCGCCGGGTCATCGTCGGCCAGGAGCACATGGTCGAGCGGCTGCTGGTGGCGCTGCTCGCGCGCGGCCACTGCCTGCTGGAGGGCGTGCCGGGCGTGGCCAAGACGCTCGCCGCCTCCACGCTCGCGACCGTGGTCGGCGGCACCTTCGCCCGGGTGCAGTTCACCCCCGACCTGGTGCCGAGCGACATCGTCGGCACCCGCGTCTACCACCCCTCCTCCGAAAGTTTCGACGTCGAGCTGGGGCCGGTGTTCGTCAACTTCCTGCTCGCCGACGAGATCAACCGGGCCCCGGCGAAGGTGCAGTCGGCGCTGCTGGAGGTCATGGCCGAGCGGCAGGTCACCCTGGCCGGCCGTACCCACCCGCTGCCCAAGCCGTTCATCGTCCTGGCCACCCAGAACCCGATCGAGTCCGAGGGCGTCTACCCGCTGCCCGAGGTGCAGCGCGACCGGTTCCTGTTCCGGGTGCGGGTGCACCACCCGTCGGCGCAGGAGGAGCTGGAGATCCTGCAGCGGATGAGCGTCACCCCGCCCAAGCCGGCCACCGTGCTCGACCCGCCCCGGCTGCTCGCCCTGCAGGACGCCGCCGAGCAGGTCTCGGTGCACCACCTGGTCGCCGACTACGTGGTGCGGCTGGTGATGGCCACCCGCGCCCCCGCCGAGTACGGCCTGCGCGACCTGGAGGACGTGATCGAGATCGGGGTGAGCCCGCGCGCCACCCTCGGCCTGGTCGCGGCCGGCCGCGCCCTGGCGCTGCTGCGCGGCCGCGACTACCTGCTGCCCGACGACGTCCGCGACGTCGCCGTGGACGTGATGGCGCACCGGCTCATGCTCACCTTCGACGCGCTCGCCGACGGCGTCGACCCCGAGGACGTGGTGCGGCGGATCCTCGCGGCCGTGCCCCCGCCGCTGGTGGTGTGGAACCAGGGCCAGGGGTGACCCGATGACCTCCTCGCCCGAGTACGTGCTGCGCCGGCTGGAGCTCACCGTGGTCCGCCGCCTCGACGGCCTGCTGCAGGGCGCCCACCAGGGGCTCCTGCCCGGGCCCGGCAGCGAGCTCGGCGACTCGCGCCCGTACGTGCCGGGCGAGGACGACGTGCGCCGCATGGACTGGGCGGTCACCGCCCGCACCACCGTGCCGCACGTACGCGACCTGGTCGTCGACCGGGAGCTGGAGACCTGGGCGCTGGCGGACCTGTCGGCGAGCATGGACTTCGGCACCGCCGACATGGACAAGCGAGACCTGGTGATCGCCGGGGTGGGCGCGATCGGGTTCCTGTCCAGCCGGGTCGGCGACCGGTTCGGCGCCTACGTGATCCACGGCGGGCGGGTGCACCGCTTCCCCGCCCGCACCGGCCGCCCCGGCCTTTACACGCTGCTGCAGGCGCTGGTGGCCGCACCCCGCGCGCAGCCCGGCGCGGACGCGGGCACGAGCCTCGCCGACGGCATCGAGCTGCTGTCGCGGGCCCGGCGGCGGCGCGGCATGCGGGTGGTGGTGTCCGACTTCCTCGACCCGGTGGATCCGCGCGACCCGGACGCCGAGCGGCCCTGGGAGCGGCCGATGCGGCGGCTGGCGGCCCGGCACCAGGTGCTGGCGATCGAGGTGATCGACCCGCGTGAGCTGGAGCTGCCCGACGTGGGCATGGTGACGTTCACCGACCCGGAGACCGGGCGCACCGCCGAGGTCCACCTCACCCGCAAGGTCCGCGAGGCGTACGCCGAGGCGGCGCTGCTGCAGCGCGAGTCGACCCGGCGGGCGCTGCGCCGCTGCGGCGTGGCGCACCTGGTGCTGCGCACCGACCGGGACTGGATCTACGACATCGCCCAGTTCGTGCTCCGGCAGCGGCGGACCGCGCACCTGCTGCGCCGGGCGCCGACGGCCGGGGGAGCAGGGAGGCCGAGCAGGTGATCTTCCTTTCCGCGGGTTGGCTGTGGCTGTTCGCCCTGCTGGCGCTGCTGGTCGCGGCGTACGTCGCACTCCAGTTCGCGCGGCGGCGCTACACGGTGCGGTTCACCAACCTGGCGCTGCTGTCGCTGGTCGCGCCGTCCCGGCCGGGGTGGCGCCGCCACCTGCCGCCGGCGCTGTTCCTGCTGATGATGGCCCTGCTGGTGCTCGCGGCGGCACGCCCGGCCGACGCGGTGCGGGTGCCGCGCGACCGGGCCACGATCATCGTCGCGGTGGACGTGTCGCTGTCGATGGAGGCGCAGGACGTGGCGCCGAACCGGCTGATCGCCGCCCGGCACGCGGCCGAGCAGTTCGTCCGCGACCTGCCCGAGCGGTTCAACGTCGGGCTGGTGTCGTTCGCCCGCTCGGCCGCGGTGGTGGTCTCCCCCACCACCGACCACGCCGCGGTGATAACCGCGATCCAGAACCTCACCACCCGGCCCGGCACCGCGATCGGCGAGGCGGTGTTCAACTCGCTCGACGCGATCCGCTCGTTCGACCAGCAGGCGGTCACCGACCCGCCGCCGTCGGCGATCGTGCTGCTGTCCGACGGGGACAACACCTCCGGCCGGTCGATCAACGAGGCGATCGAGGCGGCCGTGGCGGCCCGCGTCCCGGTCTCCACGATCGCGTACGGCACGCCCGACGGCACCGTGGACATCGACGGCCGCCCGGTGAACGTGCCGGTGAACAAGGCGGCCCTGCAGGCGCTGTCGGACGGCACCGGCGGCCGCGCCTACACCGCCGAGTCCGGCGCGGAGCTGCAGGAGGTCTACAGCCAGATCGGCACCTCGCTCGGCTACCGCATCGAGCACCAGGAGATCACCCACCGGTTCGTGATCGCCGCCCTGCTCACCGGGGTGGTGGCCGCCGGCGCCGCGATGGCGCTCGGCTCGCGCATCCCCTGACCCCTCCGCCACGGCCCGTCCGGGCCGCCTCCGGCGTGCGGGGCCGCGGCGGGCCGGCCGTACCGGCCGCCCACCGCATGCGGCACCCCGCCGCGGACGCCGAGCGCCGCGCGCCGGCCCGGCGGCGAGCCTCCCCGCCGTGCGCGGGGACCCGGCCAGATGGGATATACCTCTGCGGGTGACGCACTACTTCGCGGAGCGGCCCGACGCGGCCCAGCGGCCCGGCGTGGTCGACCTCGTCCTGCCCGACCTGCACCTGCGGCTGGAGACCGACAGCGGGGTGTTCTCCCCCACCCGGATCGACCCGGGCACGCGGGTGCTGCTGGAGACCGTGCCCCCGCCGCCGCAGCAGGGCGACCTGCTCGACCTGGGCTGCGGGTACGGCCCGATCGCGCTCACCATGGCCCGCCGTGCCCCGCAGGCGACCGTGTGGGCGGTCGACGTCAACCGCCGGGCGCTCGAGCTGTGCGCGCGGAACGCCCGACGCGCCGGCCTTGACAAAGTAAGGTCGGTGCATGCGGACGAGGTGCCGCCCGAGCCGAGGTTCGCCGCCATCTGGTCCAACCCGCCGATCCGCATCGGCAAGCAGGCCCTGCACGCGCTGCTGTCGGCCTGGCTGGACCGCCTGGCCCCCGGCGGCGAGGCCTACCTGGTGGTGCAGAAGCACCTCGGCTCGGACTCGCTGCACCGCTGGCTCGACGGGCAGGGGTTCCCCACCACCCGCGTCACCTCCCGCTCGGCCTACCGCGTGCTTCGGGTGGCGGCCCGCAGCTGACCGCCGCCCGAGGCCACCACGACCCGTACGACCACGACCCGGAAACGGTGACATGAACGATCACGGCGACACCGGCGGCCGCCGCGCCGCCCGCCCCGGCGGCCCGCGCAGGCAGCTCCGCCCCACCGACGTCAAGCGGCTCAACCGCGCCTGGCGGCGCGAGACGCACGGCCGGCTCGCGCTGATCGTGGAGTCGGTGACCGGCCCGTTCAACGTCGGCTCGATCTTCCGCACGGCCGCCGCGTTCGGGGTGGACCGGATCTGGCTCGCCGGCAACACCGTCGGCCCGGCCAACCCCAAGGTGCAGAAGACCGCGCTCGGCTGCGACCGCTTCGTCCGCTACGAGGAGGGCGTGACGCCGCGCGACGCGGTGCGCGCCGCCCGCGAGGACGGCTACCGGGTCGTCGCCGTCGAGCTCACCGGCGACGCCGTGCCGCTGCACGAGGCCGATCTGGCGGGCGACGTGTGCCTGGTGGTCGGCGGGGAGGACCACGGCTGCTCCCCCGCCCTGCTGGAGGCCGTCGACGCCGTCTGCTACATCCCGCAGACCGGCCGGGTCGGCTCGCTCAACGTCGCCGTCGCCGCCGCGATCGCGCTCGCCGAGGCCCGCCGCCGCGAGTGGGCGGCCCTGCCCGGCCCCGTGCCCGGCCGCGCCTGACCCCGCCCGCGCCGCGGCGGCCGGCGGTTCACCCTCCGGAGCCGCGCCGCGGCGATCGGCCGCCATGGCGCGGGGCGGCCCACGAGTACCCGAATTCGTGACGTAACGTTCACCGGCGTCGCTCTGCCGTACCGGGGCCGCAACCGGCATACTCTTCGGACGTGCACCGCCGATTCGCCTTCCTCGACCACCCCGGGCCGCTCGCGTTCGCGCACCGCGGCGGGGCGAAGGAGAACCTCGAGAACACCTACCCCGCGTTCGCCCGCGCGGTGGAGCTCGGCTACCGCTACCTGGAGACCGACGCGCACGCCACCGCCGACGGGGTGCTGCTCGCCTTCCACGACCACACCCTCGACCGGGTGACCGACCGGCGCGGGCGGGTCTCCGAGCTCCCCTACCGGGAGGTACGGCGGGCCAAGGTGGGCGGCGTGGAGGAGATCCCCCGCATGGAGGACCTCCTGGCCGCCTGGCCCGACGTGCGGTTCAACATCGACGTCAAGGAGGCCCCGGCGATCTGGCCGCTCGCCGAGGCGATCCAGCGCACCAACGCCTACGACCGGGTGTGCCTCACCTCGTTCTCCGACGCCCGGCTGGAGGCGACGCTGCGCGCGATCGGCCGGCCGGTGTGCCACTCGCTCGGCCCGCGCGGGGTGGCCGCGCTGCGCACCGCCTCCGCCAGCGCCGGGTACGGTCGGCTGCTCAGCGGCCTGGCCCGGTCCGGCGCGGCCTGCGCCCAGGTGCCGCTCGGCATCCCGTGGCTGCGGCTGCTCACCCGGGCCTTCGTGCGCACCGCGCACGCGATCGGGCTCCAGGTGCACGTGTGGACGATCGACGACCCCGAACGCATGCACGAGCTGCTCGACCTGGGGGTGGACGGCATCATGACCGACAACATCGGCGGCCTGCGCGACGTGCTCGAGGAGCGCGGCCAGTGGCACCCGGTCCGGCAGGCGGCCGCGGCGTGAAGGTCACGGCACCGGCGGCGGCCGACCCGCACCTGCGGCGCGAACAGCGCGGCTGGTACTGGTACGACTGGGCGACCTCGGCGTTCAACACCACGGTCATCACCGTCTTCCTCGGCCCCTACCTGACCAGCGTGGCCGAGGCGGCGGCCGGGCCCGACGGGTTCGTCGGCTTCTTCGGGCTCGATCTGCGGGCCAAGGCGTACTTCAGCGGCATCGTGACGATCTCGGTGCTGCTGCAGATCGTGGTGATGCCGCTCACCGGCGCGATCGCCGACCACACCGGGCGCAAACGGGAGCTGCTCGGCGTCTTCGCCTACGTGGGGGCGCTCGCCACGCTGGGGTTCTACTTCGTCTCCGGCGACGCCTACCTGCTCGGCGGCGTGCTGTTCGTGATCGCGAACGTGTGCTTCGGCGCCGCTACCGTCGTCTACAACTCGTTCCTGCCGCAGATCTCCTCGGCCGAGACCCGCGACACCGTCTCCTCGCGCGGCTGGGCGTTCGGCTACCTGGGCGGCGGGCTGCTGCTCGCCATCAACCTCGTGCTCTACCTGGGGCGGGAGCCGCTCGGCCTGGACGAGGGCCTGGCGGTGCGGATCTGCCTCGCCTCGGCCGGGCTGTGGTGGGGGGCGTTCACCGTGATCCCGATGCTGCGGCTGCGCAACCGGCTGCCCGAGCGGCGCGAGCCGAGCGCGGTGCACGCGATGGCGGGCAGCCTGCGCCAGCTGTGGCACACCGCGCTGGAGCTGCGGCGCTACCCGCGCAGCCTGCTGGTGCTGCTCGCCTACCTCGTCTACAACGACGGGGTGCAGACCGTGATCTCGTTCTCCGCGGTCTACGCCGACCAGGCGCTCGGCCTCGGCACCGAGGTGCAGATCAGCGCGATCCTCATGGTGCAGTTCGTGGCGTTCGGCGGGGCGCTGCTGCTGGGCCGGCTCGCGCTCGTGTTCGGCACCAAGCGCACCGTGCTCGGCGCGCTGGTGATCTGGACCGGCGTGCTCGGCGTGGCGTACTTCCTGGAGCGGGGCGCGGAGCTGCAGTTCTACGCGCTGGCGTTCGCCATCGCGATCGTGATGGGCGGCACCCAGGCGCTGTCCCGGTCGCTGTACTCGCTGGTGATCCCGCCGGGCAAGGAGGCCGAGTACTTCAGCCTGTTCGAGGTGAGCGACAAGGGGTCGGCGTTCATCGGCTCGCTCACGCTCACCCTGGCGTTGCAGCTCACCGACAGCTACCGGACCGCGATCCTGTCGCTGGTGGTGTTCTTCGTGCTGGGGTTCGTGCTGCTGGCGGTGGCGAACCTGCCGCGGGCGATCCGGGAGGCCGGTAACGAGGTGCCCGCGCACATCTGAGGCCGCACCGGTCCGGCGGGAAAGAGCGCGATTGGATCACCGCCTCCGCGGGAATCCATCCACGGTACCAAGCGTTGTAAGGCGTGGAGACCGACCCCTCGTTATCGGGGCCCTCAGGAGGCATTGAAACATGGGCGAGCGTGCACTTCGCGGTACCCGGCTCGGAGCGACCAGCTACGAGAACGACCGCAACACCGACCTGGCACCGCGCAAGGAAGTTGCCTACAACTGCCCGAAGGGCCACAAGTTCGTCGTGCCCCTGGCCGCCGAGGCGGAGGTCCCGGCGACCTGGGAGTGCCGTAATTGCGGGAGCATGGCGCTGCAGGTGAACGCCCGGCAGCCCGAGCAGAAGAAGACGAAGCCGCCGCGGACGCACTGGGACATGTTGCTGGAACGCCGTACGATCAAGGAGCTTGAGGAAGTGCTGAACGAGCGCCTGGCGATCCTGAGGGCGCAGCGGCGCCGCAGCGCATGACGGTGCCGGGCCGGTGACCGGGCGGAACCGGCCCCCTCCGTTCCCGGGCGCGTGACCAACCACGGCACGGCCGTAGCAACCCGATAGCCGACCGACGACAAGAACCCTCGGCCCCGCGCGGGCCGGGGGTTCTTCTCATGTGTGGTGCCCGAGCCTCCGGGGCTGCGGCCGCGCCGGGGCCGCCGGTCTCAGCGGCGGGTCGCCGGATGCGGCGGGGTACCGGTGTCGCCGGTGTCGTCGCGGATCACCTCGCCGGGCACGACCCGGTGGCGCGGCCCGAAAGCGTCCTCGGCTTCGCCGCCGGGCCCGGTGCGGGCCGCGCCGAAGCCGGGGCCGAACAGCGGGTCGTACGGCGAGCCTGCGGCGAGCAGCCGTACGCGGCGGGCGAAGAACCAGGAGATCGCGCGGCGGGCGAGCGGGCGCGTGGCCGGGAGCACGAAGAACACCCCCAGCAGGTCGGACAGGAAGCCGGGGGTGACTAGCAGGGTGCCGCCCGCCACCACAAGGGCGCCGTCGATAAGCTCCCGGTCGGGGATGCGGCCCGCGGCGAGCGCCTCCTGTACGGCGCGCCAGGTCCGCCGGCCCTCGCGGCGTACCAGCCAGGTGCCGAGCAGGCCGGCGAGGATCAGCAGCCCGACCGTCTGCCACCCGCCGATGACCTGGCCCACCTGGATCAGCAGCCAGATCTCGGCGATCGGCACGACCAGGAAGGCGGTGAACAACAGCAGACGCAGCATGACTCCTACTTCACCCGATTCAGGCCGTCCCCGACCAGTACTGGAGGCAACGGGGGATCCGACCCCGTTGTTCCCCGGTGCCCGCGAGGTCCGGACCGCGCGGCCACGTCATCCGGCCAACGGCCGGGCGGCCCGTGGAGTTCCGCAAAGCGCCGCCCACACCGGCGGGCACGCCGGACAGCGCCGCCGCAGCGGGGACGCCGCCGGCGAGGCGGCCGCTGGCGGTCGGCTCGCACCCTACCGGCCGGGTACGGCCAGGCGGGGATCGGGGTGCGGGCGAGGTCGTCGGCCGATGGCGGCAGTTCCGCTTGGCCGTCTCGACCTTGTCCTCTGGCCCGTGCTCGCCCCCGATCGAACGGTGAGGCCACCGCGGCCGGGGCCGCCGGTGTGCCGGCATGTGCCCCGCGGGTCGTAGGTCACCCTCTGGCCGAGTAGCGGGCTGCCGGACTCGGTCGCCGTCTGGTGGTGCTCGTCGAGCCGCGTCTCGGTTATCGGCGTCGTTCGGTGCGCCGTTGATGGCACCACACCCGCGGCCTTTACGTTGTAGATCACTCACTCACCGGACGGGTCGCGTCCCACCGGCCCGGCCGCAGCAGGCCCGGTTCGGTCAAGCGGCTCTACGGCCCCGCGTCGGCCCCGGCCCGCATCGCGCCATGCCGGACCACGGGAGCCTCCTCCCCCGGCCCGGCCACCCTCATGACCGACCGCTCGCAGTCGTGTCGGCCGGTTCGCGCCGGGACGGCGAGTCCAACCGCCAGAGCGGACGGCGAGGCGGCACGGCGCGGGCCGAGGGCGCCCGTCCTTTCCGGGCCACAGGCAGTGTGTCCGGCCGAAGGATCGGCGCGCCGTTCCCCGCCCAGGGGCGTTCCCGCCGCACGTGACGACGCCGAGAGGGCCGGCGCGGCCCGGCCCGGACGGCGGGAGCCCGGCGCGGTCAGCGGCGGTGGCGACGGCGGCGCAGGCGGTCGGGGAGCCCGGCGATGCCCCAGGCGGCGATGCGCCACAGCGCCTCGAAGACGATCGTGCGGCTCATCTTGCTCGCGCCCGCCGTGCGCTCGACGAACGTGATGGGGACCTCCCGCACCCGCAGCCCGCTGCGGATCGTACGCAGCGTGAGATCGACCTGGAAGCAGTAGCCCTGGGACTGCACGTCGTCGAGGCCGATCTTCTCCAGGGTGGCGGCCCGGTAGGCGCGGAAGCCCGCGGTGGAGTCCCGCACCGGGATGCCCAGCGCGATGCGGGCGTAGGTGTTGGCGCCGCGGGACAGCAGCTCGCGGGTCCACGGCCAGTTCACCACCTTGCCGCCGGGCACCCAGCGCGAGCCGATCACCAGGTCGGCGCCCGCGGCGAGCACCTCCAGCAGGCGCGGCAGCTCCTCGGGCTGGTGCGAGCCGTCGGCGTCGATCTCCACGAGCACGTCGAAGCCCTGGGACAGGCCCCAGCGGAAGCCGGCGATGTAGGCGGCGCCGAGCCCCTGCTTGCCGGGCCGGTGCAGCACGTGGATGTGGTCGTCCGCGGCGGCGAGCGCGTCGGCGGCCTGGCCGGTTCCGTCCGGGCTGGCGTCATCCGCGATGAGGATGTGCGCGTCCGGTACGGCGGCGCGCAGCCTTCCCGTGATCATGGGAAGGTTCTCGCGCTCGTTGTAGGTGGGGACGATGACGAGGACGCGTCCCAGTGACGGCTCCATCACCGGTCCCCGGTGCCGGCCAGGGCGGACTGCGCCACGTCTGTTCCGCCGGTCATCGTCTGTTCCCTCCGTGCCCGGTTCGTCCGCCGCTGCCGCAGCACCACGGCTCCCAAAACGCCCATACCCACCACTATCAATATCCACTCCGGCCACGCGCCAAGCCGCGTGGCGATCGTCGGCTCGGTGCGCACCGGCACCTCCACAACGGTCATGTCGGGGACGAGCTCGTCGGTGCGCCACCGCACCCGCCCGTCGGGGCCGACGAAGGCCGAGATCCCGGTCGTGGCCGCGGTGACCACGGCGCGGTTGTGCTCGACCGCCCGGACCTGGGACATGGCGAGCTGCTGGGCGGGCAGGTTGCTCAGCGCGTAGGTGGCGTTGTTGGTCTGCACCGCCAGCGGCGTGCCACCCGCCCGGACCGTGCCGCGGACCACCGAGTCGAACGCGACCTCATAGCAGTTGACCGCGCCGATGGTGACCGGGCCCATCACCAGGTCGCCGTCCCGGTCGCCGGGAAGCGCCGACACCCCGGAGAGACGCAGCCTACCGATGAATTTGGTCAGCACGTCCCGGAACGGGATGTACTCCCCGAACAGCACGAGCTTCTGTTTGTCGTAGTAGGCGCCTGCCCCGGTCTCCGGGTCCCACACCAGGCTGCGGGTGTAGCGGTTGCGCCGGTCGGGCGTGTACACGACCGCGCCGACCAGCACCGGCACCCCGATGTCCCGCACCGCGGCGTGGATGGTGTCCCGGGCGAAGGCGCTGCGGTAGGGGTCGATGTCGGTGGAGTTCTCCGGCCAGATCACCAGGTCGGGCTTGGGCAGCCTGCCCTCGCGCACCGCGCGCGCCATCTCGTGGGTCACGTTCGCGTGGTTGCGCAGCACCACGGCGGGCTCGTCGCCGAGGAAGTACATGCCGCGGCCGGGCACGTTGCCCTGCACGATGCCGACGCGCACGGTGCGCCCCTCGTCGCCCGGGCGCGGCACCGCGAAGGCGGCCAGCGGCACGGCGAGCACGCCCGCGAGCGCCGCCGCGGCGGTGCGGGCGGCGCCGCCCGGGCCGCTCCCCCGGGCCCGCTCGCGCGGGCCCGTGCCGTCGCCCTTCGGGGCGTCGTCCCGGCCGCGCCGCTCCGTCCAGGCGCGGGCGGCGGCGC
>QGUZ01000486.1 GCA_003242605.1 Actinomycetota bacterium | reverse complement strand
AGGTCCTCGGGGTACGGCTGGAGCGCCGTGCTGATCAGCTCGTTGGCCGAGCGGGTGGGCAGGAAGTAGAAGGCGGCGGTGTCGATGTGGTTGACGCCGAGCTCGACGGCGCGGCGCAGCACGGCGATCGCCTCGGCGCGGTCCCGGGGCTTGGGGTCGCCGAACCTGCCGGGCAGCCGCATCGCGCCGAACCCGATGCGGTTCACGGTTCGGTCGCCGAGCCGCCAGGTGCCCGCGTCGGCGGCGTTCGGCGTGCCGGAAGAGCCGGTGTGTGGAAGCGTCATGTCTCCCAGCGTGCGGACGCGCCCGCCGGCCTGTCCGGGAACGGCAACAAGCTGCCAACCCCGCCGCGATCGGCGCAGAGGACGCAGAATCGATGGTGTGGGGGCAGGCGACGGGCTCACCCAGGTGAGCGGATCGATCACGATCGTGCGCGGCGAGGAGGAGCTGTACCGGCGCACGGCCCACCTGTTCGCGGCCGCCACCGACCTGGCCTGCGCCGCCGCCGGTCTGGCGAGCTGGGTCGCGGACCACCGGTCGGAGGAGTTCGCCGACGCGGCCGCGGCCCGCCGGGGCGGCAAACGCATCCGCAAGCTGTACCCGGCCGGGCTGCTGCTCGACTCGGTGGCCGCGCGCGAGCTCGCCCGCCGCCGCGACGAGATCGGCGCGGAGATCCGGGTCACCCCCGACGAGATCAACGAGACGATCATCATCGACCGCAGGCTCGTGATCCTCGCGGGCGACCGCAGGTCCGGCCCGCGCGGCTACAGCGTGATCACCCGGCCGGAGGTCGTGCAGGGGGTGCTGTCGCTGTTCGAGACCGCGTGGCGGTCGGCGACCGACCTCGCCGTCTACAACGCCCGGGTGGCCGAGATCCGCCAGATCGCGCCCGCCGTGCTCGACCTGCTCAGCCAGGGGGTGAAGGACGAGACCGCGGCCCGGCGGCTCGGCCTCGGCCTGCGCACCTACCGGCGCCGGGTCGCCGAGCTGATGGCCGCACTCGGCGCGGAATCCCGCTTCCAGGCCGGCGTACGGGCCCGGGAGCTCGGCCTGGTGTGAGGGCCGCCCTCGCGCCCCTCCGCGGCGGAAGACGCGCGGGGATGGCTTCTGGCCGCCAGGTCCTCCGGAACGGCAGACGGGGCCGGAAGGCGGGCGCCCGGCCCTGCCTTCGACCCCGTCCGGCTACGTCCGTGTCCCGTGGCCGCGCGACGACCTAGTCGTCGAGCCGGTCGCGCAGGTAGTTCTCGACCTGGTCGATCGAGATGCGCTCCTGCTGCATCGAGTCGCGCTCGCGAACGGTCACCGCCTGGTCCTCGAGCGTCTCGAAGTCGATCGTGACGCAGTACGGCGTGCCGATCTCGTCCTGGCGGCGGTAGCGGCGGCCGATCGCGCCCGCGTCGTCGAACTCGACGTTCCACCGGCGGCGCAGCTTGTTGGCGAGGTCGCGGGCCTTCGGCGACAGCTCGGGGTTGCGCGACAGCGGCAGCACCGCGGCCTTCACCGGGGCGAGCCGGTGGTCGAGCCGCAGCACCGTGCGCTTCTCCATCTGGCCCTTGGCGTTCGGGGCCTCGTCCTCGGTGTAGGCGTCGAGCAGGAAGGCGAGCACGCACCGGTCGACACCGGCCGCCGGCTCCACGACGTACGGGATGTACCGCTCGCCGCTCTCCTGCTCGAAGTACGACAGGTCGGCGCCCGAGTGCTTGGAGTGCGTGGACAGGTCGAAGTCGGTGCGGTTCGCGATGCCCTCGAGCTCGGCCCACTCGCTGCCGGCGAAGTTGAACCGGTACTCGATGTCGACGGTCCGCTTGGAGTAGTGGGACAGCTTCTCCTTGGGGTGCTCGTAGAGCCGGAGGTTGTCCTTGTTGATGCCCAGATCGACGTACCAGCGCATGCGCTCGTCGATCCAGTACTGGTGCCACTCCTCGTCGGTGCCGGGCTTGACGAAGAACTCCATCTCCATCTGCTCGAACTCGCGGGTCCGGAAGATGAAGTTGCCCGGCGTGATCTCGTTGCGGAACGACTTACCGATCTGGCCGATGCCGAACGGGATCTTCTTGCGCGCCGACTGCTGGACGAGCGCGTAGTTGATGAAGATGCCCTGCGCGGTCTCCGGCCGCAGGTAGGCGAGGCCCGACTCGTCCTCGACCGGGCCGAGGTAGGTCTTCAGCAGGCCGTTGAACATGCGCGGCTCGGTGAACGCGCCCTTGGTGCCGCAGTTCGGGCAGGTGAGCTCGGTCAGGCCGCCCTCCGGCTTACGGCCGTGCTTGGCCTCGTACGCCTCCTCCAGGTGGTCGGCCCGGTACCGCTTGTGACAGGAGAGGCACTCGGTGAGCGGGTCGACGAACTCCTTGACGTGACCGCTCGCCTCCCACACCTCGCGGGCGAGGATGACCGAGGAGTCGATGCCGACAACGTCCTCGCGTCCCTGCACCATGGCCTTCCACCACTGGCGCTTCACGTTGTTCTTGAGCTCGACGCCGAGCGGGCCGTAGTCCCAGGACGCGCGCAGTCCTCCGTAGATCTCGCTCGACGGATAGACGAGGCCGCGGCGCTTGGCGAGGCTGACGATCGTGTCCATCACGTCGGTACGGCGTGCCATCAAGATCTCCATCCGGCTGGCGGTCGGG
>QGUZ01000174.1 GCA_003242605.1 Actinomycetota bacterium | reverse complement strand
CCGGCCGCATCGTCATCGTCGACGACGGGCTCGCCACCGTCCACATGCTCGAGCTGCTCGCCGCCGCCGACCGCCCGCCGCTGCTGCGCGCCCGGGCCCGGGCTGGCCCCGCCCGCCGGGCCCTGGCCCGGGCGGCGGCGCTGCGGCTGCGCGCCGCGGCGTCGGCCGGCCGGGTCACCGTGTTCACCGCGCTCCCGGTGCCCGAGCGGCTGCGCAAGGCCGCGGCCGAGCGGGGCGCGGCGATCCGCACCCACGACTTCGCGTGGCTGCGCGCCCAGCCGGTCGGCCACCCGCCGCCGCGCGAGCGCACCGTCGTGCTCGGCACCTCGCTGGTGCGCAACGGCCTGGTGCGCCGCGACCGGTACCTCGACTGGCTGGCGCGGCTCGGCGCCGAGGAGCCGATCGCGTACTACCCGCACCGGCGCGAGGAGCCCGCCGACCTGGCCCGGATCGGCGACCTGCCCGGGGTCGCGCTGCACCCGGCCGGCGTGCCGGTCGAGCTGACCCTGCGCGCCCTCGCGCCGGGCCAGCGGGTGCTGAGCCTGCCGTCCACCGCCGTGACGTCGCTGCGCGTGCTGCTCGCCCCGCGCGGCGTCCGGGTGGACGCGGTCGAGGTGCCCGGCGACTGGTGGACCCCGCTCGCCACCCCCGGCCTCCGCTCCCACCTGCAGATGTTCACCCGTCACGAACCGGGGGGCACCGATTGAAGCTTCTGGCCGTGGCCGACTCGGACTCCTACCTCAAGTGGGCCGCCGGTCTGCTCGACACGCTTCCCGCCGACTGGACCACCCTGCTCACCGTGGTCCGCACGCCGATCGCGCCGTCCCCCGCCCAGATCCGGGCGGCGGTCAGCGGCACCCGCGCCGCGCAGGCGCCGCCGGTGCTGCCGGCCCGGGCGCTGCGCCGTACGGCCGGGCGGATGCGGCCGGACATCGTGCTCGTCGCCTGCACCGGGCCGGTGGTGGACGTGCTCGTCGCCGACGTGTTCGGCGACCTGGCGCCGCGCCCGGTGTTCGTCACCGGGCTGCCCGGCATCTCCATCCCGGCCACGGAGAAGGCGTGGCTGTACCGCAGCGGCTGCGACCTGTTCATCGTGCACAGCGGGCGTGAGGTGGCGGAGTTCACCCGGATCGGCGCCGAGCTCGGCGTGCGCGGCACGGTGGCCCTCGCCCGCCTGCCGTACCTCGACCCGCCCGCGCCCGCCGGCGCGGCGGAGCCCCGCCCGCGGAACAAGGTGGTGTTCGCCCCCCAGGCGAAGGTGCCCCGGCGCCGGGAGGAGCGCGAGCGCATCCTGCTCGCGCTCGCCGGGCTGGCGGAGCGGCGGCCCGACCTGGAGGTGGTGGTCAAGCTCCGCGCGCTGGCGGGGGAGCGGCAGACCCACAACGAGCGCCACCCGTACGAGCGGCTGTGGCGGTCGCTGGTCGCCGCGGGCCGGGTGCGCGACGACGGGCTGCTCACCTTCGCGGCGGGCCCGATGCACGAGCACCTCGCCGCGGCCGCCGGCTTCGTCACGGTGAGCTCCACCGCGGCGCTGGAGGCGATCCGGCACGGGGTGCCGCTGCTCGTGCTCTCCGACTTCGGGGTCAGCGCCGAGATGATCAACGTGGTGTTCGAGGGCAGCGGCTGCCTCGGCACGCTCGACGACCTCGTCGCCGCGCGGTTCCGCACCCCCGACCCGGGCTGGTGCCGGGCGAACTACTTCCACGACCCGTCCGCCTCGGACGCGGTCGCCCGGATGCGGGCCCTGGTGGCGCAGGCCCGGCTCGGCCGCCTCGGGCCGGCCCGCTCGCTGCTCGCCGGCCCGGCGCACGCCGCGGCCCGGCGCCGTGCCCGGATGCGCCTGGAGGTGCCGCCGCGGGTGCTGCGGGCGGGCTACCGGGCCAAGCGCCGCATGCGCCGCTACCTCAGCGCCCTGCGGTGAGGGCGGCAGCGGCGTCGCCGGTCCCGGGGTTCGCCCGGCGGCGGTAGACGGCGACGGCGAAGGGCCGGTGCACGGTGTGGTCGACGTGCTCGGCGACCCGGTCGACGGCGGCGTCGGCGGCGACGTGCCGGTGCAGGTCGTCCGACTCCGGCCAGGGGTGGACGAGCACGAGCAGCCCGTGCGGCGCGAGCAGCCGGACCAGCCGGGCCGAGGCGAGCGCGAGCCGGTCCTCCCGGCCGAGGTAGTAGAGCATCTCCGCGCAGAACACCAGGTCGAAGGCGCCCGGCCGGTCGTAGCCGAGCAGGTCGGAGCGGACGAAGGTGAGCCGCGGCGCGGCGCGGCGGGCGCGGGCGAGCGCCCGCTCGGAGATGTCCACGCCGGTGACGTCGGCGTCGGGGTAGGCCGCCGCGACCAGGCGGGTGAACACGCCCTCGCTGCAGCCCACGTCGAGGATCCGCCGGTAGGGGCGGCGCGGCACGAGCCGCAGCGTGGCGTGGTGCTTGTACCGCTCGTAGGCGTCGGAGGCGATCCCCCAGGGGTCGGACCTGCGGTGCCACCAGTCGAAGTAGCGGCGGAGCACGGCCGCCTGCGGGCGCGGCGGCAGCAGCGAGACGCCGGCGAAGGCCGCCCGGTGCGCAAGCTCGGGCAGCGGGCGGGGGCGCCGCTCGGCGCGTGTCGTCGCAGGGGGTCTCATGCCCCGGAACGCTAGGCCGGGGCGTCCCTCGTCGGCATCGGCCCGGAGACCGATTCGCCGTTAGTCCGCAGGGCCGATGCGGCCGCCGCCCGGGAGCGGCTCACCCGGCGGGCGCCCGGCCGGCCGTACCAGCCCGGTCTCGAAGGCGTAGATCGCCGCCTGGGTGCGGTCCCGCAGGCCGAGCTTGGTGAGGATGCTGCTGACGTGGGACTTCACCGTGCGCTCGGAGACGACGAGCTGCTCGGCGATCTCGGCGTTGGACCGGCCCTGCGCGATGAGCACGAGCACCTCGGTCTCGCGTTCGCTCAGGCCGGGGGCCCGGCAGGGGGCGGCGGTGGAGCGCGGGCCGAGCCGCACGAACTCGGCGATCAGCCGCCGGGTGGCCGAGGGGGCGAGCAGGGCCTCGCCCGCCGCCACGGTCCGCACCGCCTCGGCGAGCTCGCGCGCGCCCGCCTGCTTGAGCAGGAAGCCGCTGGCGCCCGCCCGCAGCGCCTCGAAGACGTACTCGTCGATGTCGAACGTGGTGAGCACGATCACCTTGGTGCGGCCGGAGATCAGCCGGGTCGCGGCGAGGCCGTCGAGTACCGGCATGAGCACGTCCATCACGACCACGTCCGGCCCCAGCTCGTGGGTGAGGGCGACCGCCTCGCGGCCGTCGGCGGCCTGCGCGACCACCTCGATGTCGGGCTGCGCGTCGAGCAGTACGGCGAAGCCCTCGCGCACCATCGCCTGGTCGTCGGCGAGCAGCACCCGGATCGGCATCGGACCTCCGCTCACCCGTCCGCGTCCCGGAGCGGCAGCCGGGCGAGCACGGTGTAGCCGCCGTCCGGCCGCGGCCCGGCCTCGAGCGTGCCGCCGAGCAGCGCGGCCCGCTCGCGCATCCCGGCCAGCCCGTGCCCGGCCCGCGGCTCCGGGCCCGGCGCCGGTGACCGCGGCCCGCCCGCCGGTGGCAGCGGCGCCCGGTCGTTGTCGACCCGCACCTCGAGCACGCCCGGCAGGTAGGAGAGGGCGACCCGCACGGGCGCGCCGGGGGCGTGCCGTATCGCGTTGCTCAGCGCCTCCTGCACGATGCGGTAGGCCGCCTCCCCCGTGGCCGCGGCGACCGGCACCGGCGTGCCGTGCACCTGCAGCGAGGCGGGCACCCCGGTCTCCGCGACCCGCGCCACGAGCCGGTCCACCCGGTCCACCGAGGGCCGCGGCGGGTCGCCGCCGTCGTCCCGCAGCAGGCCGAGGATGCGGTGGAGCTCGGTGAGCGCCTCGATGGCGCCGGAGCGGATGACCGACAGGCTCCGGGTCAGCTCCGGCGGGAGGTTCGGCGCCCGGTACGGCGCGGCCTCGGCCTGGACGGCGATGACCGACATGTGGTGCGCGACCACGTCGTGCAGCTCGCGGGCGATGCGCGCGCGTTCCTCCCGCAGCACCCGCTCGGCCTCCTCGGCCGGGCCGCCGTCCCGCCGCTGCCGCGCCGCCCCGTCGGCCGCCTCGCCCCGCATCCGGGCCATGCCGATCACCGTGAGCACGACGCCGGACAGCAGCGACATGTTGAACAGCCCGTCCGGCTCGGCGCGCTCGATGAGCACGGTGAGCACGAGCCCGGCGGCGAGCGTGACCAGCCACATCTCGGCGAGCGCCCGGGGCCGCGAGCGCAGCCCGCGCAG
Organism: Actinomycetota bacterium; assembly: GCA_003242605.1. Lineage (GTDB taxonomy): Bacteria > Actinomycetota > Actinomycetes > Streptosporangiales > Streptosporangiaceae > Thermopolyspora. Next base: position 6,115 of record QGUZ01000174.1, on the reverse strand, counting down.
CGCGAGCACGCTGACGTGGGCGACGACCACGGGCGCGGGCCACGCCGACTCCAGCGTCGCGTCGTCGGCGCCGAGAGCCCCGGTCACCGCCGCGGCGAGCGACAGCCACCAGCCCGCGGTCGCCCGCCACAGGCAGAGCACCATCGCCGCCGCGAAGGCGAGGGCGCACAGGCCCGCCGCCCAGGGGCCGGCCCCGTAGTCCTCGCCGAGCGCGTGCCACAGCGTCGCCGACACCAGCACCGCGTACGCGCCGACGCCCCACGGCAGCCAGCGGAGGACGCGGGCGGGCGCCGCGGGCGGGAGGAGGATGGCGGGAGCACCGGTGGAAATGTCCGAGCGCGCGCCGGCCGGCCGGTGGACGGATTGCCCGGCCGTGTCATCGGCCGCGGGTGATGGTCGGCGAGAAGCCTGGGAAACGTCCCGACCAAGCAGGGGCATATTTCCAATCTAACGATCAGCGGGCCGGGCGCGGCGTTCCCGAATGGACGGTGATAACGCTTGAACGCCCGTCCGTCCGCCGGGCCGTCCGCGGCCGGGCACCCGCCGCGGCCGCGGGATTCGGCCAGAAAGGGAGCCGCGGGATTCGGCCGAAGGGAAACGCGGGCGGGCATTTCCGGTTCGCCCGCCGGCCGCCGCCGGGCGCGCACAGGAAAAAGGCCCGGGCGGTGCGGAATCCGTAACCGGCACCGCCCCGGGCCGCGCGCCCGGGAAAGGGCGGGACGTCAGTTGATGAACCGCAGATCGCTGATCACGCCCGCGGACAGCAGGGCGATGTACAGGTCGGTGATGAGCAGCGTGCCCAGGGTGATCCAGGCGAGCTCCATGTGCCGGGCGTTGAGCCGGGAGATGAAGGTCCAGATCCGGTAGCGGACCGGGTGCCGGGAGAACGAGTTGAGCCGGCCGCCGGTGATGTGCCGGCAGGAGTGGCACGACAGCGTGTAGCACCACAGCAGGATCACGTTGCCGAGCAGGATGAGGTTGCCCAGCCCCATCTGGAACCCGTTGTCGCCGAAGAACGCGACGACCGCGTCGTAGGTGTTGACGATCGAGATCACCACCGCCGCGTAGAAGAAGTAGCGGTGCAGGTTCTGCATGATGAGCGGGAACCGGGTCTCGCCCGTGTACTTGGCGTGTGGCTCGCGCACGGCACAAGCGGGCGGCGACAGCCAGAACGCCCGGTAGTAGGCCCGGCGGTAGTAGTAGCAGGTGAGCCGGAAGCCGAGCAGGAAGCCGAGCGCGAGGATGCCGTAGGGGAGCAGCGGCGGGAACTCGGGCAGCCAGGTGCCGAAGTGGCGGGCGCCCTCGACGCAGGAGGCGCTCACGCAGGGGGAGGAGAACGGGGTCAGGTAGCCGTACCCCTCCACGTAGTAGTACTTCTGCGAGGCGGTCCTGACCAGGCCGTAGAGGAGCCAGAGCGTCAGGGCCAGGAAGACCACCAGCGGGCTCCGCCACCACCTGTCGGTGCGCAGGGTGCGCTCCTTGATCTGGGCGCGGGTTCTCGGTGCCCTCTCCGCCGTCGTCTGGCTCACACCGGCCTCCATTTATTTATTGAATTCGCCTATCCGGTTCACCCGGGCGTCAGCCGCGTGTCAGGAATTTCGACGGGCGACCTGAGAAACACGGCCCGTCATTTGCCGTCCGCATCGCACTCCGCGCACCGCGGCGATATGACCGGGCGGTCCGGCGGTCATGGTAGCAGGTGGCCGAGCCCCTGCCGCCGCCGGGTGCCGGGCGACAGAGGTCGGATAATCCCAGGTCAGGCCGGGTACGGCGGGCGGCGGGCGGCCGGTGCGCGGGAAGCGGCCGCGCCCGCGGCGGGGCGGCCGGCCCGGTGCCGGGCACGGCGTGCCGGACGGAACCGGTGCGTTTTGTCACGGGCCGTTCACGCGGCCGGAAGCCGGGCCGGGAAATCGCCACGAATCAGCCACGGTACGGGCATGAGACGGACACGGAACGGCCACGGACCGATATCGGCGGGCGCGCTTTCCGGCACGTGCCGCCGCCGCGCCGCGGGCGGACACGGAAAGCGCCCCTCCCCTGGGGGAGGGGCGCTCCCGTCGCGGCGGGGCCGCGGCGTTCCGCCGCGCGCCCGGGCCGGTGGCGCGTCACAGCCACGGCCACCGCGCGTTCTCGCCCGCCTCCAGCAGGGGGAGCAGGCGGAACGTCGCGTCGGAGAAGCCGCCGAGCTCGTGCCGGTTGCGCAGGCCGGTCGGCATCATCGCCGGGGCGTAGCCGACCAGGTTGAAGCCGTACAGCGGCACGTGCGCCGGAACCGCGTCGGTGACCTCACCCTTCCGGTCGACCATCGTCTGCATGTCGGTGAAGACCACGACCCGGTCGTGGCCGCGGTAGGTCCGCCGCAGCGCCTCGGCGATCTGCGTGCCGTAGCCGACCTCGCCGATGCGCCGGCCGAACTCCTCGACCTGCTTGAGCACCGAGCCGCCGCGCTGCACCGGGTGCGGGAACACCCCGTCGGCGAAGCCGTACACCTCCACCTGCGCGCCCCGGTGCGCGAGGGCGAAGCCGAACAGCGCCGCGGCATCCACCGGCCGGACCGCGGAGCGGCGCGACAGCGTCGCGGCGGCCATCGACCCCGAGGTGTCGATCAGCACCAGCGTCCGCCCCTCGAGGGCCGGGATGTTCCGGGTCGCGAGCTGCAGCGCCCGCTCGAGCGCGTTCCCCCAGCGCAGCGACGGCGCGTTCCGGTAGGCGGTGTAGAACCGGAACGGCAGCTGCCGGGAGCGCGCGACCTCGCCGGGGTCGGTGAGCTTCGCCACGACCCGCTCGGCCACCTCGTCCGGGATGCCCGCCTGGTCGAAGTTCCGCAGGTTGCGCAGGAGCGCCATGTACCCCATCGACGGGATCACCGCGGACCACGCCTCGGCGTCGAGCGGCCCCTGCAGCCAGCCGGCGAGGGCCTCCCAGGTGAGGCCGGCGCGGGCGAGCCGGTTCACGTCGGCGAGGGCCGCGCGCCGCTCCGCCACCGGGAGCGCCATGAGCTCGGCCCGCTCCTGCAGCATGCGCAGCGAGCGCGGGATCGGCTTCTCCCGCTCGTGGCGCCGGTCGAGGGCGTACGCGAACAGGTCACCCTGCCACGGCTTGTCCGGCGCGGGCGCCGGGTGGGTCAGCTCGATCACGTCGGCGAACCGGAAGGCGCGCGCGTCGCTGTCGTACTTGAGCAGCGAACGCTCGTTGTACAGGCGGCGCACCGCGTCCGCGATCCCCCGCTTGACCGGCTTGGGTACGGCGCGGCCGTGGTTCGCCATCCAGTACGCCAGGGCCTCGCCCGGCTCGTCGGCGCGCTGCAGCACGCTCGCCACCAGCCGCCGGTTGCCGCCGGACAGGCCGGCCGCCAGCCGGGCCGCGACCGCCTCGAGCGCGGCGACGATCGGCGCGGAGCGCAGGTTCGCCTCGTTCCGCAGCCAGGGCAGGAAGCCGGCGAGCCACTCCACGTCCTCGACCGCCACCTTGTGGACGAGCTCGCGGAAGCGCTCGTCGCGCTTGTTCGCCCGCTCGTAGAAGGTGTCCTCCCCGACCATGTTCGACACGGCCAGCAGGAAGAGCTCGCTCTTGGCATCGCGCGCGTAGCCGGGCGCGCCCTCGTGCGTGCGGACCGACGGGACCTGCTCGGTCCGGACGGGGCTGGTCGCGGACGCCTTGACGCCGATCTTGTTGAACTTGGCCATATCGAAGCCCCCCTTTCCGCTGGTCGCAGGTGACATGGCAGGGAGGGCCGCGCGGGGAGGCGCCCGGGGCGGCGGCCTGGGTGGCGCGCCACGGGCTGCGGCGGGCGGCCGGATGGGCTCACCCCGGGCCCGGCGCGCGGGCGAGGCGGTCCCCGGCCGCGCGCCGGGCATTCCCCTTAGGGGCCCTCCCGAGATCGAGCCGACCGCGGTGATGCCCCCTCGGGCTCAGGCCCCACGTGGTGGGGCCTGGCGGAGTCGAACCGCAGAAGTAACCGCGATCTGCGCACCGGGAGGTGCCTATGCTCAATTCGTCCCACAGCATGCGCACGGCGTTTTCCGGTGCACCGTCCGCGCGACCGGTCCACCGGAATCCGAATTCGTCCTCCGGTGTTTCCCGGATTCGTCGCCGCGCTGCAGGACGAAGTCTTTCAGTTGTCGCCGGTCAGGGTGCCTCAGAGTTCGGTCTGGCACCGGTGGATTCCCTCCAGGTCCTCCAACGCGAAGTAACCGGGGCCTTCGCACCTGAGGCACGTTGATCAATATACGGACGGGCCTGACTTCGCGCATCAAATTTTTTCCTGCGGTCCCGGTGCAGGGGTCGTCCGTCGCTTTCACCGGGAATCACCGGCCGGCGGCGGGCCGGCGGTTCGCGGTCGCCGCCCGGACGCGGGCGCCAGGCGATCCGCCCGATTGCCCACCGGGTTCGGCGGAGACCAACGCGCTCGGCCCGCGGCCGTGCCCGGGAACACATCCGGAACGGAAGGTTTTAGCGCGGTGCCCGGAAAAACGACGACGCCCGCTCCCGGAAGGGGGCGAGCGCCGTGGTGGGACTCCCCGAGGTCAAATCGGTGGCGGGCTAAATAGTCAGATGCTCTACCAAACTGAGCTACCACCCATAAAGAGAGTGTACAGGATTCGAACCTGTGACCTTCTGATCCGAAGTACCCGTCAGCCTTCGCACCGGGGAGCGCTATGGAATTTTACCCCGCTGCCGCGGAGTCTGGGGGCCGTTCCGGCCGGGACGTCTCCCGTTTCCGGGCCGTCCCCCGTGACGTCGCCAATGAGGTTAGCGGCGCGGCCCGCTGCGGCGCATCCGATTTTTCATCCGGCCGATTTCCGCAGGTGAAGCGTTTCGCCGTGGGGCGGATGGCGATTCTCCGCCCGCCGCGGCGAGGCCGCCCCCCTCACCCGGCCCGCCGCGCCGCAGGTCCTGGCGAGCGGGAGGCCGCGCCGCAGGCGGGCGAGCACGCCGGCGCGTCTCGGCGGCGGGGGCGGCCCGGGCTTGGATCACACCGTCACGCGGCGCAGCCGGGCCTTGGGGGCGAGCTCGCCCGGGTAGATGCGCTTGACGCCGTCGCCGAGCGCGGTCTCGATGATGCGCACGTCCCGCACGAGGTGCTCCAGCCCGGCCGGCTCGAGCGACGCCGCCTGGTCCGAGCCCCACATCGTGCGGTCGAGGGTGATGTGCCGCTCCAGCATCACCGCGCCGAGGGTGACCGCGGCGAGCGAGATCTGCAGGCCGCGCTCGTGGCCGGAGTAGCCGACCGGCACGCCGTACCGCTCCCGCAGCGTGAGGATCGTGCGCAGGTTCGCCTCCTCCGGCGGCAGCGGGTAGGTGGAGGTGGCGTGCAGGATCACCAGCCGGGAGGTGCCGAGGATCTCCACCGCGGCGTCGATCTCCTCGAGCGTGGACATGCCGGTGGAGAGGATCACCGGCTTGCCGGTGGCGGCGATCGCGCGCAGCAGCTCGTGGTCGGTGACCGACGCCGAGGCCACCTTGTGCGCGATCACGTCGAGCCGCTCGAGGAACTCCACCGAGGGCACGTCCCACGGCGAGGCGAACCAGTCGATGCCGCGCTCGGCGCAGTACGCGGCGATCTGCCGGTACTCCGCCTCGCCGAACTCGACCCGGCGGCGGTACTCCAGGTAGGTCATCTCGCCCCACGGGGTCTGCCGGATCCGGTCGCGCTGGTCCGGCGGCACGCAGATCTCCGGGGTGCGCTTCTGGAACTTCACCGCCTGGCAGCCCGCCGCGGCGGCCACGTCGATGAGGCGGCGGGCGATGTCGAGGTCGCCGTTGTGGTTGATGCCGATCTCGCCGACCACGTACACCGGGTGGCCGGGGCCGACGAGCGTGCCGCCGATGCGCACCGCGCCGCCGGTGGGCCGGGGCGCCTGGCGTGGCACGGCGGTCACCGCGGCGGGGCGATCGGCCGGGACCTCCTCGGCGGGCGCGGTCCCGGTCCGGGCGGCGAGCACCCGGTCGCACAGCTCCCGCACCGCCCCGGCGCCGCCCGGGCGGGTGAGCACGACGCGGGCCGCGGCCCGCACCCGTGGATGCGCGTCCGGAACCGCGACCGGCCAGCCGACCATCCCCATGCAGTCCAGATCGCCCACGCCGGTGCCGACGTAGGCGACCCGCGCCGGGG
>QGUZ01000173.1 GCA_003242605.1 Actinomycetota bacterium | reverse complement strand
GCCGACCCGCCCCGGCCGGTGCGGGCGCATCGGCCGGGGAGCCCGGCCGGTGTCAGACCTCGATCACCACGGGGATGATCATCGGCCGGCGGCGGAAGGTCTCGTTCACCCACCGGCCCACGGTGCGCTTGACCACCCGGCGGATCTGCTGGGAGTCGGTGACCGCGTTCGCCGCAGCCTCCTCCAGGGCCTGCTCGATCTGCGGGATGATCTCGTCGAACGCCTCGACGGCGATGCCGGAGCCGCGGGCGTGGATCTCGGGACCGCCGAGCAGCTTGCCCGTGGTGGAGTCGATCGCGATGACGATCGAGACGAAGCCCTCGTCGCCGAGGATGCGCCGGTCCTTGAGCGCCACGTCGGTGACGTCGCCGACCGAGGTGCCGTCCACGTACACGTAGCCGCACGGCACCGCGCCGGTGATCCGGGCGTGGCCGTCGACGAGATCGACGACGACGCCGTCCTCGGCGATGACGATGTTCTCCTCGGGCACGCCGGTGAGCGCGGCGAGCTTGGCGTGCGCCCGCATGTGCCGCCACTCGCCGTGGATCGGCATGAAGTTCGACGGGCGGGTGAGGTTGAGCACGTACAGCAGCTCGCCGGCGGCGGCGTGACCGGAGACGTGCACCAGGGCGTTGCCCTTGTGCACGACCTTCGCCCCCCAACGGGTGAGCCCGTTGATGACCTTGTTGACCGCGGTCTCGTTGCCCGGGACGAGCGACGAGGCGAGCAGCACGGTGTCGCCCTCGGTCACCCGGATCGGGTGGTCGCGGTTCGCCATCCGGGACAGCGCGGCCATCGGCTCGCCCTGGGAGCCGGTGCAGATGAGCACCACCTCCTCCGGCGGCCACTCCTCGATCTCCCGCGAGTCGACGAGCAGGCCGGCCGGAACGCGCAGGTAGCCCAGGTCGCGGGCGACGCCCATGTTGCGCACCATCGAGCGGCCGATGAACGCGACCTTGCGCCCGTGCGCCTCGGCGGCGTCGAGCACCTGCTGCACCCGGTGGACGTGCGAGGCGAAGCAGGCGACGATGATGCGCTTGGTCGCGGCGCGGAACACGTCGTCGATGACCGGCGCGATGTCCCGCTCGAAGGTGACGAACCCGGGCACCTCGGCGTTGGTCGAGTCCGACATCAGCAGGTCCACACCCTCGGCGCCGAGCCGGGCGAAGCCCGCCAGGTCGGTCAGCCGCCCGTCCATCGGGAGCTGGTCCATCTTGAAGTCGCCGGTGTGCAGCACCAGCCCGGCCGGGGTGCGGATCGCCACCGCCAGCGCGTCCGGGATCGAGTGGTTGACCGCGAAGAACTCGAGGTCGAACGGGCCGAACCGGTCGCGCTGGCCCTCGGCCACCTCGACCCGCACGGGCTTCATGCGGTGCTCGGCGAGCTTGCTCTCCACCAGCCCGAGGGTGAGCCGCGAGCCGACGAGCGGGATGTCGGGCCGCTCCCGGAGCAGGTACGGCACGGCGCCGATGTGGTCCTCGTGCGCGTGGGTGAGCACGCAGGCGACGACGTCGTCGAGCCGGGGCCGGATGTAGTCGAAGTCCGGCAGGATCAGGTCGACGCCCGGCTGCTCGGGGTCGGGGAAGAGCACGCCGCAGTCGACGATGAGCAGGCGGCCGTCGAACTCGAAGACCGCCATGTTGCGGCCGATCTCCCCCAGGCCGCCGAGGGCCACGATGCGCAGGCCGTCCTTCGGCAGCGCGGGAGGCGGGCCCAGTTCAGGGTGCGGATGACTCATACATCTCCATCTAGTTTCCGTCCATGACCTTTACTCCACTTGCCACGAGGTCGGCGCGAAGCATCTCGATCTCCTGGGGCGTGGCGTCGACCAGCGGGGGCCGCACGTGCCCGCCGGTCTGGCCCACGAGGTTGAGGGCCGCCTTCGCCATGATCGCCCCCTGGGTGCGGGTCATGATCCCGGTGACCGCGGGCAGCAGCTGCCGGTGGATCTCGGCGGCGGCGTCGACCCGCCCCTCCCGGTAGTGCTCGATCATCGCGGCGAGCCGGTCGCCCACGACGTGCCCGACGACGCTGACGAACCCGGCCGCCCCGATCGACAGCCAGGGCAGGTTGAGCATGTCGTCGCCGGAGTAGAACGCCAGGTCGGTGGCGGCCATGACCTGCGAGGCGGCGAACAGGTCGCCCTTGGCGTCCTTCACGGCCACGATACGCGGGTGCGCGGCGAGCCGGATCAGCGTGCTCGTCTGGATGGGCACGCCGGTGCGCCCGGGGATGTCGTAGAGCATCACCGGGAGACCGGTCGCGTCGGCGATCGCGGTGAAGTGTCGATAGATCCCCTCCTGCGGGGGCTTGTTGTAGTAGGGCGTTACCAGCAGAAGCCCATGGGCGCCCGCGCGCTCGGCGGCCTTGGCCAGCTCGATGCTGTGGCGGGTGTCGTTGGTGCCCGCGCCCGCGACGACGGTGGCCCGGTCGCCGACCGCCTCGAGGACGGCCCGCAGGATGCGTTCCTTCTCCTCGTCGGTGGTGGTCGGGGACTCACCGGTCGTGCCGCTCACGACCAGGCCGTCGTTGCGCTGCTCGTCCACAAGGTAGACGGCGGTCCGCTGCACTGCGTCGTAGTCGACCGCTCCGTCGGCGGTGAACGGGGTGACCATCGCGGTCAGCATGCGGCCGAAGGGGGCGCCTGAAGTTCCTGTTGGCGATGCCATAAAGGGAACGGTACCCGCATCCGGCGAAACGGTGGACCCCGCCACCCGGGTTCCCTCCGTCCGCCCGCGTCCCCGGTCACGGCCGCCGCCTGCGGGTATGCCCGGCCGCCGCGCCCGCCCGCCGTACCCGGCGGCCCGCGCGCCGGGACCTCCCCGGACACGAAAAGGGGCCGTCGATATGTGCTCGGGGGTACACACATCGACGGCCTCTACCCGTGAATCGTCCCGTCTTACCTCCGCGTTACAGGGGAACCGGGAAGAAATATGTACATCGGACTTACCCGCTTTCACCCGGCGGATCACCCGCCATATCCACCCGGTCCACCACCGCACGCCGTCCTGGAGCGGCCGTACCGTCTTTCCCTAGGCTTGAGGCACCGTCGGCGCTCCACCCACGCTGCTGATCCAGCGTTCTCCGATGACGAGTGCAGATCGGCGATCGCCGAGGCGGCCCGCCGCGCCGGGCGTTCCGGGTGCGTGGTGCCGCGGCACGGACCGGTGGCGTCCGCGCCGGTCGCGACCGAGCGGAAACCAGGGATGGACCAGTGGCCAGCTCCGATCCGGTTTACCTGCGGGTCGTCGAGGACCTGCGGCGGCAGATCCTCGACAGCACGTTACCCCCGGGGGCCCCGATCCCCTCGCGAGTGCAGCTCACCCAGCGGTACGGCGTCGGCGAGACCGCGGCCCGGCACGCGCTGCGGGTGCTCGCCCAGGAAGGGCTCATCGTCGGCCGGGTGGGCGCCGGGCACTACGTCCGGGAACGGCCCGTGCTGTCGCCGTTACGGCGATCACGGTCCGCTGACCCGCCGGCCCTCTTCGCCGCGGACATGCAGGCCCACGGGCGCAGCGCCACGTGGGACTGGCGGTCCGAGATGGTGGAGGCCACTCCCGACATCGCGCGGCGGCTGAGGATCGACGCCGCCGAGCCGGTGCTGCGCACCGCCTACGTGCTGCGCGGCGACGGCCGCCCGCTCCAGCTCGTCACCTGCTACGAACCCGCCGAGTTCGGCGAGGGGCTGCCGCTGCCTCAGGAGGGCACCGGCCCCCACGCGACGCCCGCCTCCCGCACGGCCGCCGCCGGTGTGACGATCACGGCGGCGAGCGAGGACGTCTACCTCCGGGTGCCCCGGCCGGACGAGAGCGACCGGCTCGAGCTGCCCACCGGCACGCAGGTGCTGCACCTGGAACGCACCCATTGGTCCGGCGACCGCCCGGTCGAGACCAGCGACATCGTGGTACCGGGCGACAAGTTCCGGCTCTCCTACACGATCCCGCTGCCCGGCGCCTGACCGCGCGAGCCGCCTCGCCGCGCGGGCGCGGCCGCGGAGCGATCCCGCCGGCGACACCGGCGCGGTACGGCCCGGCGGCCGCGGGCCGTACCCGGCGTCGGAACACCCCGCGTCAGAACACGGGGATGATGTCCTCCGGATCGGTGACGTCGACCTTGACGCCGTCGATGTCGAGCTCCGGGATCGCGGGGAACTCGATCCCCCAGCGCTCGACGATCGCCCGGATCCTGCCCATCGCCTGCCGCCAGTTCTCGGCCTGCTGGTCGTACTCGAGCACGCCGAGCCCGGCGTCGCGGGCGTGGTCGATCAGCACCCGGTGGTTGTCGAGGAAGTACGGCGGCAGCTCCCAGAACTCGTTCGGCGGCTCCCAGAGGATCATCGAGAGGAACACGAAGCCGGCACGGAGCTGGCGGGTGATGATGCCCTTGACCTCGTCGGTGAGCCCCGGCCACTCCTTCTCGAGGATCGTCATGCAGATCTGCAGGTGGCGGGACTCGTCCCGGCCGATCCGCCGGAACATCTCGGCGAACACCCGGTGCCGGGTGGCGGCCGCCATGCCGCGGAACAGCGTGGAGGCGGCCATCTCCCCCATCATGAAGCTGGTGAACAGGACCGGCAGCGTGTACTTGCCGAGGGCGGCGCTGTAGCCGTTCCAGTACCGGCCGCCGTTGTGGTAGAGCCAGGCGATGTTGTTGTGCGCGGCCCGCTCCAGGTCGGTGGCCGGCTCCCAGTCGAGCGGGCCGCCCGGCCACAGCCGGGCGATCGCCCGCTGGCAGCACTCCTCGTGGTTCATCTCGTCCCGCGTGATCGAGAAGAAGCACTTGCGGACCGGGTCCTCCTGGTGCTTCTCGAACGCGTGGACGGTGGCCCGGGCGAACACGGCGGGCCCGCTCGCGTCGAAGTTCGCCAGCACCGAGAACCAGTACATGACCCCGAGCCGCTGCTCCGGGGTGAACGCGCCGGGGTCGAGCTCGTCCCAGGGCAGGTCGGCGGGGTTCCACACGGCCCGCTTCGCCTTCTCGTAGATCGCGGCGAGCTTGGCGGTCTCGACCCGCCACTCGATCGGGAAGATGTTCGGCTGGGGGATCTCGGGTGCGGGCAGGAAGCCGCCCTCGGGGACCGTCACCTCGGCCATGCCGCCCTCCGGCAGTGTGATGTGACACTTTCGCCTCTATCGTGCGCTTTGCCGTAACAAAGTGCAATGGGTCACACCGGCGCGCCGTCACCGCAGCCGCTGGGTGACCGCCGTGCAGCCGAGCACGGCCACCGCGCCGAGCACCGTGACCGGGCCGACGTGCTCGCCGACGAGCAGCCACGACCAGACCAGGGTGAGCAGGGGCTGGAGGAGCTGGGTCTGCCCGGCCCGGGCGATGCCGCCCCGGGCGAGGCCCGCGTACCACGGGATGAACCCGAGGAACATCGACACCGCGCCGACGTAGCCGAGCCCGGCGAGCGCGTCCGGGGCCGGCCGCAGCTCGGTGACCGCGGCGAGCACCACGGTCGCCGGGACGGTGATCGGCGCGGAGAGCACGAGCGCGTGGGAGATCACCTGCCAGCCCGGCCGGTTCCGGGCGAGCCGGCCGCCCTCGGCGTACCCGGCCCCGGCGGCGAGCAGCGCGCCGGCGAGCAGCAGGTCGGGGAGCGTGACGCGGCCGCCGCCCTGGCTCAGCGTGACGGCGGTGACCGCGGCGGCCCCGGCCGCGGCCGCGGCCCAGAACAGCGGGCGGGGCCGCTCCCCGGCCCGCACCACCGCGACGGCCGCGGTGGCGGCGGGCAGCAGCCCGGTCACCACCGCCGCGTGCGCCGAGGACGACCCCAGGTCGAGGGCGAGGCCGGTGAGCAGCGGGAAGCCGAGCACCACGCCGAGCGCGATCAGCGCGTACGAGCGCCACTCGGCGCGGGGCGGGAGCAGCGGCGCGCCGGCCGCGAGCAGGCAGGCCGCGGCGATCAGCACGGCGATCACGGCCCGGGCGAACCCGACGAGGTAGGGGTCGAAGCCGCGCAGCGCGAGCGCCGTGGCCGGGAGCGAGCCGGAGAACGCCACGACGCCGGTGAACGCGAGGGCGGTGCCCTGCCAGGCGCGGGCGGCGGGCGAGATGGACGCAGCGGACCCAGTGGACGGAGTGGACGCGGCCGCAGGGGACGCGGCGGAGACCGCTACTCGGTGCTTTTCAGTAGCGATATCGTGATCTCTCATGAAAAAGGATAACAGTATCGATCGGCTCGCGGCGATCCTGCGGGCCGAGGTGGACCGGCTGCGGCCCGGCGACCGCCTGCCGTCGAGCCGGGAGCTCGTGGCCCGGCTCGGGGTGAGCCCGGTCACCGTGTCCCGCGCCCTCGCGCAGCTCGCGGCCGAGGGCCTGGTGGTGACCCGGCCGGGCAGCGGCACGTACGTCGCGCCGCGGCGGCCGAGCCGGGCCGAGGCGGCCGACCTGTCCTGGCAGACGGTCGCGCTCGGCGACCGGGCCATCGACGACACCGGGGTCGCCGCGCTGCTCGCCCAGCCGCCGGAGGGGGTGATCCCGCTCGTCGGCGGCTACCTCAACCCGGGCCTCGTGCCCGCCCGCGCGCTCGCCGCCGCGGCCGGGCGGGCCGCGCGCCGCCCGGAGACCTGGCACGTGCCGCCGCTGCCCGGGGTGACCGGGCTGCGCCGCTGGTTCGCCACCGAGCTCGGCGGCGACGTCACCGCCTCCGACGTGCAGATCGTCGCGGGCGGCCAGGCCGCGCTCGCCCACGCGTTCCGCGCCCTCGCCGCCCCCGGGCAACCGGTGCTGGTGGAGACGCCGACCTACCCGGGCGCGCTCGCCGCGGCGAAGGCGGCCGGGCTGCGCCCGGTGCCGGTGCCGATCGACACGGACGGGGTGCGGCCCGACCTGCTCGCCGAGGCGTTCGCGGTCACCGGGGCGCGGCTGTTCTACTGCCAGCCCACGCTGCACAACCCCACCGGCGCGACCCAGCCGCGGGACCGCCGGGAGCAGGTGCTCGCGGTGGCGCGCGCCGCGGGCGCGTTCGTGATCGAGGACGACTACGCCCGCCACCTCGCGCTCGGCCCGACCCCGCCGCCGCTCGTCACCCTCGACACCCACGGCGTCGTGGTCCACGTGCACTCGCTGACGAAGATCACCTCGCCGAGCCTGCGGGTGGCCGGGCTGGTGGCCCGGGGGCCCGCCGCGCACCGGCTGCGGGCCGCGCAGCTCGTCGAGTCGTTCTTCGTCGCCCGCCCGGTGCAGGAGACCGCGCTGGAGTTCCTCGAGTCCCCGGCCTGGCGGCGGCACCGGGCCGCGATCACGGCCGAGCTCGCCGCCCGCCGCGACGCGCTCGCCGGCGCGCTCGCCCGGCACCTCCCCGACGCGCAGCCGCACCTGCTCCCGCACGGCGGGGTGCACCTGTGGGTACGGCTGCCGCACGAGACCGACGAGGCCGCGCTCGCCGAGGCGGCGCTCCGGCACGGGGTGCTGGTGAGCCCGGGCCGCATCTACTACCCGTCCGAGCCGCCCGGCCCGCACATCCGGCTCACCCACATCGCCGCCGCGCACCCGCCCGAGCTCGCCGAGGGGGTGCGCCGCCTCGCCGCCGCGTTCGCCGAGCAGGCCGCGGTCGCCCGGCGCGACCGGGGGAGCGAGGCGAGATCGGGGGCGAGTCCGGCGGCATACAGTGGTCCGGGAGGTGGGCGTGGATGAGCGACCCCGCGGAGCTGCTCCGCGACTTCGTGAACACCTACGACGTTGAGAAGGACGCCGACGAGCTGAGCTCGCCGGACGCGCTGGCGTCGTGGCTGTGCGCGCGCGGTCTGGTCGCCGCCCACGACCGCGCGACCCGGGAGGACCTCGCCACCGCCGTCGCGCTCCGGGAAGGGCTGCGGGCCGCGCTGCGCCGCAACCACGACCGCACCGCGCGGCACGGCCCCGCCGCGGCGGCCCCGGATCCGGCCGCCGTCGCCGGGCCCGCCGTACCGGCGCCCGCGCCGTACGGGCCGCTCGACGGCCTCCCCGCCGCCGGCGTGCCGGCCCCGGACAAGAGCCGCACCGGCGACCGCCGGGCTGCGCGGGCGGCGGCACCGGGCGACCTGGCGGCCCTGCTGTCCGGCCTCCCGCTGCGGCTCAGCCTCGACGGCGTCACGCCCGCGCTCGAGCCGCTCGTCACCGGGGTGCGCGGCGGGCTCGCCCGGATCGCCGCCGCGGTCGTCGAGGCGCACGCCGCGGGCTCCTGGCCGCGCCTCAAGGTCTGCGTCGAGGCCGGCTGCCAGTGGGCGTTCATCGACTCGTCGAAGAACCGCTCGCGGTCCTGGTGCTCGATGCGGGTGTGCGGCAACCGCACCAAGACCCGCGCCTACCGGGCGCGCCGCCGCGCCGCGGGCGGCCGCCGCCCCTCCTGACCCGGCGGGCGCAGGCTACCCTTAGCCCGGAAAGGGGGTGGCGATGGCCGACGTGGGGGTACGTGCCGCGCTGCGCCGCGACGTCGACGCCGTGACGGACACCCAGATGCGGGCATGGCGCTGCGCCTACGCGTTCCTGCCCAAGGAGCCGCTGAACCAGATGGCCGGAGAGGCCGCCCGCGCGCTGTGGCGCCGCCAGTGGGAGGAGGCGATCGTGGCCCCGCCCACGCCCCGGCACCGCGTGCTCGTCGCGGTCGAGCTCGGCTTCGACGACGATGACGACGCGCCGGACGGCGCGCCCGCGGCCCGGGCCGCCCGGCGGGAGCGTGTCGTCGGTCTCGCCTCGCACGCGCCCGCCGAGGACCCCGACCTCGACCCCGGCAAGTACGCCGAGCTGCTCACCCTGCTCGTCGACCCCGACCACACCCGGCGCGGCCACGGCAGCAGGCTGCTCAACGCCACCGTCGACCACCTGCGCGAGGACGGCTACGCCGGGGTGGTCACCTGGGTGTTCGAGGAGCACACCCCGATGCTCGCCTTCCTGGAGTCCGCGGGCTGGGCCCCGGACGAGGCCGAGCGCATCCTCGACATGGGACGCCCGGTGCGCATGATCCGCCTCGCCACCGACATCGGCTAGCCGCCCGCCGTAGCCGCCGTCCCGGCGCGCCGTACCCCGCGGCGCCCGGTGGCCGCGAGGGGACGTCACCGGTGGCCGAAACGGTGCTCTACGCTGCTGGGGTCGGTCACAACACAGGGAAAGGCAGACGTTGGCGACACCAGCTCAGTGGCTCGCAGGGGCCCGGCCGCGCCCCCTCCCCGCCGCGATCGTGCCGGTCGCCGTCGGCACCGGAGTGGCCGCCGCCTACGACGGCGTGGTGTGGTGGCGGGCGCTGACGGCCCTGTTCGTGGCGTTGGCGCTCCAGGTCGGCGTCAACTACGCCAACGACTACAGCGACGGCGTCCGCGGCACCGACGACCGGCGGGTCGGCCCGCTGCGGCTCGTCGGCTCCGGCGCCGCCCCGCCGCGGCAGGTGCTCGCCGCGGCGCTGCTGTGCTTCCTCGCCGCCGCCGTCGCCGGGCTCGCCCTCGTGGCGGCGACCGGCGCGTGGTGGCTGCTGCTCGTCGGCGCGGCCGCGATCGCCGCCGCCTGGACCTACACCGGCGGCCCCCGCCCGTACGGCTACCGCGCCCTCGGCGAGGTGTCGGTGTTCGTGTTCTTCGGCCTGGTCGCCGTCGCCGGCACCACGTACGTGCAGCTGGAATGGCTGCCGTGGACCGCGGTGGCCGCGGCGGTGCCGTGCGGCCTGCTGTCCTGCGCGCTGCTCGTGATCAACAATTTGCGCGACCTGCGCACCGACGCGGCCGCGGGCAAGCGCACGATGGCCGTCGTGCTCGGCGACGTGCGCACCCGCCTGCTCTACACCGCCTGCCTGCTGCTGCCGTTCGCGATCACGCTCGTGCTCGTGCCGTGGCGGCCGTTCGCCGCGCTCGCGGTGCTCGCGGTCCCGCTCGCCCTCGCCCCGGTGCGCGCGGTCCGCACCGGCGCGACCGGGCCGGCGCTCATCACCACGCTGCAGCAGACCGGCCGCGTCCAGCTCGCCTTCGGCGCGCTGTTCACCGCGGGCCTCGCCCTCTGACGGGCCGCGGACCGTTCACCGGCGCCGCTCCGGGCCCCGCGCCCGGGACCGGAGCGGCGCCGATCCGTGCCGGCTACAGGTCGAGCAGGTGCTCCAGCCCGACGGTGAGCCCGGGCAGCTCGCGGATGCGCCGCACGCCGAGCAGCACGCCCGGTGTGAACGAGGCCCGGCTCATCGTGTCGTGCCGGATCGTCAGCGTCTCGCCCTCGCCGCCGAGCAGCACCTCCTGGTGGGCGATGAGCGCCGCGAGCCGCACCGCGTGCACGCGCACGCCCGCCACCTCCGCGCCCCGGGCCCCGGGCAGCGCCGACGTCGTCGCGTCCGGCGACGGCCCCCGCCCGGCCGCGCGCCGCGCCTCGGCGACGAGCTCCGCGGTACGGCGGGCCGTACCGGACGGCGCGTCGGCCTTGTTCGGGTGATGCAGCTCCACGATCTCGACCGAGTCGAAGTAGCGGGCCGCCTTCTGGG
>QGUZ01000485.1 GCA_003242605.1 Actinomycetota bacterium | reverse complement strand
GCGCAGGTCCTGCTCGGTATCGCCGGCATCGGGCTGGGCGCCGTGGCGGCGGGGCTGCTGGCCGGGACCTGGTCACCGACGGGCCTCGATGACAGGGTGGAATGGCTCTGGTGGGTGGGGGTGGGCCTGACGCTTTTCGCCGTCGGAGCGTTCGCCGGCGCCGTCTATCCGCAGGTGGGCTCCCCGAAGCGGGACGGTTCACTCACCCATTTCATGGATGTCGCCCAGTACGGCACGGCAGAAGAAGTCGTCAGAAGACTTGCCCGGCCGCGGAGTGCGAATGTCATCGAATCGGCCAGAGAACTCCTCCGGATCAGCGTGCTCGTCCGGCGAAAGTACCGGCTCGTCCGATGGGGGTGCTGGTCGCTCTTGACGGGAGTCGTTCTGTCGCTCGGCTCGATCATCGCCGGTTGGCTGCTGCACGCGTGAGCTCCGGAGCGGTCCGAATCCGGTCCGGTCAACGACCGGCGCGCTCCGTCGATGAGCGGCCAAGCGGAGCGCTGGGACGATGACCCGGGTCCGTCCGCGGCGCACTCCGTCGATGAGGGGCCCCAGTGGTGAGATGCGTCGCGGCCTCCGTTCCGGTGGATGGCCAAGCGGGGTACGTCAGCTCTCCGGCCACGCGGCCGAGGGAGGGCCCGGTGTGGGATCGGTCGATGCCCCGATCCGGGGTGAGGGACGTCGCCGATGCGGTAGCGGACACCGGGCGGGCATGGCCGCGGCCGTGCCCGCCGGCTCAAGAGAAACCAGGTCTCCGGCTCAGCGGTGGATCAGAGCTCGCCGCTCTCGATCGCCTGCTTGAGGGCCGTCTGGATCTGCTGGTGCGCCGCGACGCCGTTCGTGACGGTGAAGTCGATCAGCGAGTTGTCGGCCTCGAAGGTGAGGTGCTCGGTGACCTCGGTCTTCCCCTTCGACAGCGCCTTGAAGACGATCTTCTGGTGGGTCTCGACGCCCGGCGCCGACCAGGAGTCGACCTCGTAGTAGAGCTTGCTCCGGTACAGGCGCTGCTGCGCGTGCGTCTTGAGGTCGACGATCGTGCCGTCGTACGGCACCTGCTCAATCGCGGTGAGGTTGATGTAGCGCGCGTTGCCCCAGCACCAGTCCTTGTGGGTGACCACCCGGGTCAGGAACGGGTTCCGGCCGATGTGGTTGTTGAAGTTCGAGTACACGTCGAAGACCCGCCAGGCGGGGGCGTTGATGACGATCGAGATGCTGGCCGTGCGCTGGCTGCGCCCCGAGTCCGGCGCCGGGGGCGTCCGGTCGTAGAACTTGTAGGTGTCCCATGCGTACTGCCACTCGGCGGCGAGTTCGGCGTCGGTCTCGGTCGTGCCGGCGTGGGCGGGCCCGGAGAGGGCGATCAGAGTGAATACGGCGGCGAACGCCGTGAACGCGCGAAGGATCTTCTTCACGGATTACCCCAAGGGGATCGTCGGCTTTTTGAAGATCTTCTACCGCACCAACAGTTCAAACCGGAAGCATTCGCCGCAACATTCACTCCGGTCACGCGACCGTCTCCGGGCCGGACCGGCCGCGATCAGTCCGTGATCCGCTCCACGGGGATCCACAGCTCCGCGTCCGCCTTCGACCCGTCCGGTGAGATCCGGGCGCTGAGCATCTCCGGGCCCGGCCTGCTCTGATAGGGGTTCGACGGGAACCACTGGGTGAAGACGTCCCGCCACAGGTACTGGATCGCCAGGGGGAAGTCGCCCGAGATCTCGAAGACCGCCCACGTCCCCGCCGGCACGGGCAGCACGTCCAGGTCCTCGGGCGCGGGAGCGCGGGTGACCACGCCGTGGTAGAAGTCGAACTCGGTGCCCTCCGCGCGGCCCTCGGCGAGGCCGTGGCTCACGTTGAGGATGCCGCGCGGCTCCTGGTCGGAGAGCTCCTCGATCCGCCGCCGGGTTTCCGGGTCGATGCTCTGCACGAAGGCGACGATCGCGGGGTTCATCCCCTCATGGACCAAGGGGAGACGGGCCTTCTTGCCCACGATGCGGAACCCCTCCTTCTCCACGATCCGATATCGCATACCGCTGCTCCCTTCGACGACGAGACGGAACGAGATGCGTGGCTGGGAGAACAGCGCGGCACCGGTCCGCCTCGCCTCGGCGGGCCCGACACCGTGCAGGGCCCGGAACGCGCGGGCGAACGCCTCACCGGAGCCATAGCCGTACCGCACCGCGATATCGAGCAGCGTCTCCTTCCCGGCGAGCACCTCGGCGCCCGCGAGGGTGAGCCGCCGCCGGCGGATGTACTCCGAGAGGGGAATGCCGGCGAGCGCGGAGAACAGCCGCCGGAAGTGGTACTCCGACATGAGGGTGATCCGCGCGAGCTCGGCCCCGTCGATCCGCTGATCGAGGTGCCGCTCGATGTAGTCGACGGCCCGGTTCAGCCGCTCCAGCATCCCGTCGCTCCTTTCCCGGCCACGAGCCCACGCTAGGTGCGGCCCGCCGTACCGGACCCGACATCTCGTGCCCGGAACGGTCGGTCGCCGCCCGCCGCGCGGCGGTCACGTCCGGCCCGCGTGATCCGGTACGGCACGGCCCGGCGCGGCCGCCCGCGAGGACCGGCGGGGAGCCCCCACACCGGGCACCGGGTTGGGCCGGGCCCTGGAACCCGGCCCGGGGGGGCCCCGTCCCGCCCCGGGG
>QGUZ01000172.1 GCA_003242605.1 Actinomycetota bacterium | reverse complement strand
CCGCCGAGCAGCCCGCCGCCGGCCCCACGCCCGCTCCCGGCGGCGCGCCGCACGGCACGTCCGGCGAGGCGCCGCAGGGCACGCCCGGCGGCCCGGCGCAGCAGCCGCCCGCCCCCGGCCAGGCGCCCGAGCCCGAGGCCGCGCCCGCCTACGGCGTCGACCCCGGCACCACGCAGCAGCCCGCCCCGCAGCGCCCGGCCGACGCCGGCGACGCGGGTACCCGTGACGTGCCGCGGCCGCCCGCCCCCGCCTACGTCCCGTCGCCCGCGGACGAGCAGAACTTCCCCACCACCGTCTACCGGCCCGCCGACCGGGGCGTCCGGCCTCCCGCGCCCGGGCCGTACGGGGCCGGGCAGGGCGGCGACGCCGCCCAGGGCCAGGGCGGCGGCTACCGCGGCTACACCTCCGGCGAGTACGGGCCGATCGAGAGCCCCTCCGACCCCCGGTACGGCACCGCCGGGCCGGGCGAGCGGCAGGAGCAGGCGGCCCAGTCCGCCTCGCCGTACGGCCCGCCGGAGGAGCCGCGCGACCCCGCGCCCGCCGGGGACTCCGGTCTCGGCACGCCCACCTTCCCCCGCCAGGACCGGCCC
This sequence comes from Actinomycetota bacterium, assembly GCA_003242605.1. Classification (GTDB taxonomy): domain Bacteria; phylum Actinomycetota; class Actinomycetes; order Streptosporangiales; family Streptosporangiaceae; genus Thermopolyspora. Next base: position 9,906 of record QGUZ01000172.1, on the reverse strand, counting down.
GCCGCGCCGCCGTCCGCCGAACCGGCCGCGCAGTCTCCCGCGCAGCCTGCTGCGCAGCCCTCCGCGCAGCCTCCCGCGCAGCCGTACGGCGACCTCGGCGACCCGCGGCAGCAGCAGATCTTCCAGGCCTACCAGCAGGCCCAGACCTACCGGCAGGGCGACGGCGCGCAGGCCCAGAGCGGCGGGCACGCCACCGGGCAGCAGGCGCGGCCGCAGGTCGACGACCCGCTCGACACCAGCCGGCCGCTGCCGGGGTACACCTCGTACCCGTCCGGGCCCCAGCCGTCCCCGCTGGAGCAGCCGTCGGGCCCGCACCCGCTGCCGCCCGAGCCGCCCTCCGGGCCGCACCCGGCCTCCGGCTACACCTCCTACCCGTCGGGTCCGCAGCCGTCGCCGCTCGACAACCCGCCGCAGCGGCCGTCGCTGTCCGACCCGCGGCCGCCGGACCAGCAGCGGACCGGCGCCCCGGCGCAGGGCTTCGGCGGCGGCGCGTTCGGCCCGCAGCCCTCGCCGTACCAGGCCACGCCGTCCGGTCCGGTGCCGCCGCCCGACCAGGCGCCCGGGTACGGCGACCGGCTCGGCGCGGAGAAGACCATCACCTTCCAGGCCGGGGGCTACCCGGAGTCAACCCCGCACCAAGGAGAGCACCGCGAACAGCAGGGAGGCGACCGGCACGGGAACGCACCGCAGAACGGCCCGCGAGGCGGCGACGAGCCGATCGATCCGACCGCGATCTACACGCCCGATCGGCCGCCGCCGAGGTAATGATCACGGAAGAAGTCCACAGTGATCCGGTAGGGAATGCTGCGGCGCCGCCGTCGCCGCTGCTACCGTTCCGTCCCGCCGAAATCGCTTCTGATCAGCCCGACCGGACCGGGGGGAGCGTGTCTTTCCCCGGATGACGTCATGCCGCTTGACGTCACAGGAGAGACACGCGTGTAATTACAACATTGTTGTTTGGCCCGGTCCTCAAGGTGGGTATGGGGAGGGGCGTTTCCAGTGGGGGGCCTCCGTATTCGTGAGGCGGGCAAACGAGCGGGCGACAGGGAGGTGTGCAGTGACCGACAAGGTCATCGCACAGGCGCTCGGCGGTGATGAGGAGCTCGGGTGGCAGGAGCGCGCGCTGTGCGCGCAGACCGACCCCGAGGCGTTCTTCCCGGAGAAGGGCGGGTCGACTCGAGAGGCCAAGAAGGTGTGCCGCGCCTGCGAGGTGCGCGCCGAGTGCCTCGAGTACGCCCTGGCACACGACGAACGGTTCGGGATCTGGGGCGGCCTCTCCGAGCGGGAACGCCGCCGGATCAAGCGCGAGGCGAGCTGACCTCCCACTCGTCCGCCGCTTCCGGTCGGCCGTGACCGGCCACCGGCCCCGCCGAGACGCACGTCGGACACGTTTGGGAACGTGCCAACGCCCGCGGCGTACCGCGCGGCGCGGCGGTGACCGCCGCGCCGCCGCGGGCTCGCTCTCGCTCGTCCTCAGTGTCGCTCGTCGTAGCCTGGGTCGATCGTCTCCGGAGAGAGCCCGAGCAGATCGGCCACCTGCTCCACCACGACGTCGTGCACGATCGCGCCGAGCTGTTCGCGATCGCGGGCCCGTGCCTCCAGAGGCCGGCGATAGATCACGACGGAGGGCGGTTCGCCACTCGCCGCGGGCTCGGCGCGGCCGAGCGGGATCGGATCGGACGACAGCCGCGCCGGACCGTCGACGAGCTCGTCGGCCGGTGGCACCTCCTCGACCGCGAACTCCACCGCGGACAGCTGCTCGCCCCAGCGTGGCTTGAGCCGGTCGACCGCGTCGAGCACGAGGTCGTCGAAACGCTCGCTGCGGGTCCGCGAGATCGGCACGTGCGGAGGCGCCAGCGGGCCGCGCATGCCACGACCGTGCCGGTCGCGGCGAATCCGGCGGCCGGGGCCCGTGGAACGTCCTCTACCACCCGATGACGAACTCACGCTCCAAGGGTAGGGGCATGGCGGGACGTACGGTGTGTGCAGCGGCGACTGTCCGGATTGTGGCGACACGTTAGTTAAGAGCCGCGCGGTGGTGGCAAAGTGAACGCGGAACGGATACGGTCCCTCCGTGAGCCCCGTCCGCAGCTGTTCCCGTACCGCCTGCAGGCAGCCTGCCGTCTTCACACTCACGTACGTCTACGCCGACTCCACCGCCGTTCTCGGCCCGCTTGCGACGTACGTGGAACCGCACTGTTACGACCTCTGCGCGGAACACGCCGAGCGGCTCACCGCCCCCCGCGGCTGGGAGGTGGTGCGCCTGCCCGCGGAGGCGGGTCAACCCAGCGCCGACGACCTGGAGGCGCTCGCCAACGCGGTCCGCGAGGCCGCCAAGCCCGCCCCCGCGCAGCACACCGAGCCGGTCGGCCAAGGCGTGGAGGTGGGCCGGCGAGGCCATCTGCGCGTGCTGCGTTCCGCGCAGCCCGAGCGCGAGCAGTGACGGTTCGAACGGCAGGCCCGGTGCCGGGTCCCGCAACGGGGCCCGGCCAGGCGGCCATTTCGGCATGCCATCGTCGCGTCACCCTGCGTACCCGGTTCGCTCCGCACCGCCGCGTGCCGGTTCACCGGCGGGCGTTGTGGCCGTAGGCCCGTCCCGGGCCACTAGGCTCGTAGCGATCGGAGTTGAGTGAGGGGCGGACCAAGTGGGCGACCTCGCCAAGATATTCAAGGCGTACGACATCCGCGGCGTCGTGCCGGACGAGCTCGACGAGACCGCCGCCGAGGCGATCGGCGCGGCCTTCGCGGAGGTCTGCGACGCGGACACCGTGGTGATCGCGCGCGACATGCGCACCTCGTCGGAGCCGCTCGCGGCGGCGTTCGCCCGGGGGGTGACCGGCCGCGGCGTGAACGTGATCGACGCCGGGCTGGGGTCGACCGACCTGCTCTACTACGCCAGCGGCAGCCTCGGCCTGCCCGGCGTGATGTTCACGGCCAGCCACAATCCCGCCCGGTACAACGGCATGAAGATGTGCCGCGCGGGCGCGGTGCCGATCGGCGCGGAGACCGGGCTGGCCGAGATCCGGGCGCGCGCCGAGAAGCTGCTCGACTCCGGCGACCTCGCCCCGGCCGGGGGCGGAGCCGGCCGGATCGAGCGCCGCGACCTGCTCGGCGGGTACGCCCGGCACCTGCGCGGGCTCGTCGACCTGTCCGGGCTCCGGCCGCTCAAGATCGTCGTCGACGCCGGGAACGGCATGGCCGGGCACACCGTGCCCGCCGTGCTCGGCGCCGGGGACCTGCCGATCGAGCTGGTCCCGCTCTACTTCGAGCTCGACGGCACCTTCCCCAACCACGAGGCGAACCCGCTGGAGCCGGAGAACCTGCGCGACCTGCGCAAGGCCGTGCTCGAGGCCGGGGCCGACCTCGGCCTCGCCTTCGACGGCGACGCCGACCGCTGCTGGGTGGTGGACGAGCGGGGCGAGTCGGTCTCGCCGTCCGCGATCACCGCGCTCGTCGCCGTGCGCGAGCTCGCCCGGCACCCCGGCGCGACCGTCATCCACAACCTGATCACCTCGAGGGCGGTGCCCGAGATCATCGCCGAGCACGGCGGCACGCCGGTGCGCACCCGGGTCGGCCACTCGTTCATCAAGGCCGAGATGGCCCGCACCGGGGCGGTGTTCGGCGGCGAGCACTCGGCGCACTACTACTTCCGCGACTTCTGGTTCGCCGACTCCGGCATGCTCGCCGCGCTGCACGTGATCGCCGCGCTCGGCACCCAGCCGAAGCCGCTGTCCGAGCTGGTCGCCGGCTACACCCGGTACGTCGCCTCGGGCGAGATCAACAGCCGGGTCGCCGACCAGGCGGCCGTGCTCGCCCGGGTGCGCGAGGCGTACGCCGGCCGCGACGACGTGCGGATCGACGAGCTCGACGGCCTCACCGTGGCCGGGCCGGACTGGTGGTTCAACCTGCGGCCGTCCAACACCGAGCCGCTGCTGCGGCTGAACGCCGAGGCCCGCGACGAGGAGAGCATGTCGGCGATCCGGGACGCGGTTCTCGCCATCGTGAGGAGCTGAGGAAGACAGTGAAGATCGACGACTGGCTGCTCGAGATTCTCGCCTGCCCGGCGTGCAAGTCGCCGCTGCGCGCCGAGACCGAGACCGACGAGCTCGCCTGCACCGGCGAGTCGTGCGGCCTGATCTACCCGGTGCGGGACCAGATCCCGGTCCTGCTCGTCGACGAGGCGCGCAGGCCGTAACCGGCCGTGCCGACCCGCGAATTCGAGCCTGAGCGGCTCGACGACCTCGAGTACCTGGAGCGGACCGACCCGGGCGGGGTGCTGCGCGAGGTCGCCTCGTCCGCGGCCCGGGTCCGCATGGCCCACCTGGCGGCGGCCGAGGCCGGGGCGGACCGGATCGCCCGCGACGGGCGGCCCCGCGCGATCGTCGTGGCGGGCGTGGGCTCCGGCGCCCTCGCCGGGGACATGCTCGCCGCGGTCTGCGGGTACGGCGTGCCGGTGGCGGTCGCCACCGTGCGCTCGCCGCTGCTGCCCGGCTGGGTGGGCGCGGCCGACCTGGTGATGGCGGTATCCCGCACCGGCGCCGAGGAGGAGACCGTGGCGCTCGCCGCCGAGGCGGCCCGGCGCGGCTGCGGGCTGTTCGCGGTCGGCCGGACCGGCTCGCCGCTGGAGGAGGTCACCCTGCGGTCGCGCGGCGTGTTCGTGCCGCTGCCGGGGTACGACGCGCCGCCCGCGACCGTGTGGGACCTCGCCGTGCCGCTGGTCGTCGCGGCGGGCGCGCTCGGCCTGGTGCGCGGCGTGGCGGACGCGTGCGAGGCCGCGGCCCGGCGGCTGGAGGAGGTGGCCCACCGGTGCCGGCCGGGGAGCGAGGCGTTCATCAACCCCGGCAAGAACCTCGCCCTCGAGCTCGCCGACACCGTGCCGATGATCTGGGGCAGCTACCCGCTCGCCGCGGCGGCGGCGCGCCGGTTCGCCGGGGCGCTGCACACCCACGCCCGGTACCCGGCGGTCTGGGGCGAGCTCCCCGAGGCCGGCCACACCCAGATCGCCGCGTTCGACGGCCCGGTGGCCGAGAAGGACGTCTTCGCCGACGGGCCGGGCCGTACCCTGCGCCTGTTCCTGCTGCGCGACGCCGAGGAGAGCCCGCGCCTGGTGCGCTGCCGCGAGGCCGCGGTGCGGGTCGCGGAGGAGCGGGGCGTGCCGGTGACCGTGATCGACGCCGAGGGCGCGCACCCGCTGGAGCGGCTCGCCACGCTCGTCGGGCTCTGCGACTTCGCCAGCGTCTACCTCGCCCTCGGATACGGGATGGATCCCGCCCGGATGGCGGCGATTGCGGAGTTCCAGGCCGGCGTTTCGCAATAAGATCCCGCGTGCCGGTTTTGCGGGACATCGGGTCCCGCAGGGGGGACGAAAAGAGCGGAGAGAAGCGTGAGCGCAGGGGGCGGAACCAAGGCGATCATCGCGGCGCTGGGCGCGAACCTCGCGATCGCCGCGGCGAAGTTCGTGGCGTTCCTGTTCACCGGGGCGTCGTCGATGGCCGCCGAGGCGGTGCACTCGGTGGCGGACTCCGGCAACCAGCTGCTGCTGCTCATCGGGGGCAAGCGCGCCGCGCGTAAGCGGACCCGGGAGCACCCGTTCGGCTACGGCCGCGAGCGGTACTTCTACTCGTTCGTGGTCGCGGTCGTGCTGTTCACGATCGGCGCGCTGTTCTCGATCTACGAGGGCGTGCACAAGATCGCCGACCCGCACCCGGTGGAGACCCCGGGCTGGGCGTTCGGCGTGCTGATCTTCGCGATCGCCGCCGAGGCGTACTCGTTCCGCACCGCGATCCTCGAGGCGAACGAGGTCCGGGGCGACCGCTCCTGGGTGGAGTTCGTGCGCCGGGCCAAGGCCCCCGAGCTGCCCGTGGTGCTGCTGGAGGATCTCGGCGCGCTGCTCGGCCTGGTCTTCGCGCTGTTCGGCGTGACCCTGGCGGTGATCACCGGGGACGGCGTCTGGGACGGCATCGGCACCCTCATGATCGGCGTGTTGCTCGGGGTCATCGCGGTGATCCTCGCCATGGAGACCAAGTCGCTGCTCATCGGCGAGGGCGCGAACCCCGAGGACGAGGAGCGGATCATCGCCGCGCTCGAGGCCGGCGAGGACGTCGAGCGGGTCATCCACCTGCGCACGCTCCACCTCGGCCCGGAGGAGCTGCTCGTCGCCGCCAAGATCGCCATCGACCACGACGACACCGCCGCCGAGGTGGCCGCGGCGATCGACGCGGCCGAGCGGCGGGTGCGCGAGGCGGTGCCGATCGCCCGGGTCATCTACCTCGAGCCCGACCTCTACCGGGCGGACCTGGCCGCGGGCGGTCCGGGCCGGGACGGCTCACCGGCGTCCGCCGACCGGCCCGCCTGAGCCGGTACGGCACGGCCGCGGGCGGCGCTCCCGCGGGCGCCGCTCAGCGGCGGTCGAGCAGCCGCAGCGCTTTCTCCTTCTCGAAGTCGAGCGCCCGCCGCGGCGCCGGGATCCGGCCGATGCGCACGCCCAGGTCGCGCACGGCCTGCATCACCTCGGGGTCGGCCAGCACCCGCAGCCCGAACGCCAGCTCGGCCGGGGACACGTCGAACCGCCGCTCCAGCTCGGTCGCCTGGACGACCGCGGCGAGCTCCTCGGGGCCGAAGCGCCGGTGCGCGCCCTTCGCGCGGACGGGCGGCAGCAGGCCGAGCCGCTCCCGGTAGCGGAGCATCCGCGGGGACATGCCGAGCCTCTTCGCCGCCTCGGTGATTCGCATGCCAGCAATTCTTACATTTCCGTGTGAGATTCAGCCGGTGGGATGTGCGCCGGGCCGCGCCCGGCTCCTAGACTCGCACGCGTAGCACGAGAGACAAGCACCGAAGAAGCCGACGCCGACGAGCCCCGTCGCAACGTCCACACGGTGGAGAGGAAGGGCAGATGGACTTCAAGGTCGCCGACCTTTCCCTTGCGGAGTTCGGCCGCAAGGAGATCCGGCTGGCCGAGCACGAGATGCCGGGCCTGATGGCCGTGCGCAAGGAGTACGCCGACACAAAGCCCCTGCGCGGCGCGAAGATCACCGGCTCGCTGCACATGACGGTCCAGACGGCCGTGCTCATCGAGACCCTGGTCGCGCTCGGCGCCGAGGTGCGGTGGGCGAGCTGCAACATCTTCTCCACCCAGGACCACGCGGCCGCGGCCGTCGTGGTCGGCCCCGACGGCACCCCGGACGACCCCAAGGGCGTGCCGGTGTTCGCCTGGAAGGGCGAGACCCTGGAGGAGTACTGGTGGTGCACCGACCAGGCGCTGCGCTGGCCGGACGGCACCGGGCCGAACATGCTGCTCGACGACGGCGGTGACGCCACCCTGCTCGTGCACAAGGGCGTCGAGTTCGAGAAGGCCGGCGCGGTGCCCAGCCCCGCCGAGGACGACCCGGAGGAGTGGAAGGTCATCCTCGACCGGCTGCGCCGCACCATCGCCGAGGACCCGACCCGGTGGAGCCGCACCGCCGCGGGGATCAAGGGCGTCACCGAGGAGACCACCACCGGCGTGCACCGCCTCTACGAGATGGAGCGGAACGGCACGCTGCTGTTCCCGGCGATCAACGTCAACGACTCGGTCACCAAGTCGAAGTTCGACAACAAGTACGGCTGCCGCCACAGCGTGATCGACGGTCTCAACCGCGCCACCGACGTGCTCATCGGCGGCAAGGTCGCGGTGGTCTGCGGCTACGGCGACGTGGGCAAGGGCTGCGCCGAGGCGCTGCGCGGCCAGGGCGCCCGGGTGATCGTCACCGAGATCGACCCGATCTGCGCGCTGCAGGCCGCGATGGACGGCTACCAGGTCACCACCCTGGAGGACGTCGTCGAGACCGCCGACATCTTCATCACCGCCACCGGCAACGTCGACATCATCACCGCCGAGCACATGGCGCGGATGAAGCACCAGGCGATCGTGGCGAACATCGGCCACTTCGACAACGAGATCGACATGGCCGGGCTCGCCCGCGTCCCGGGCGTCAAGAAGGTCAACATCAAGCCGCAGGTCGACGAGTGGATCTTCCCCGACGGGCACTCGATCATCGTGCTCGCCGAGGGCCGGCTGATGAACCTCGGCTGCGCCACCGGGCACCCGTCGTTCGTGATGTCGAACTCGTTCACCAACCAGGTGATCGCCCAGATCGAGCTGTTCACCAAGACCGACCAGTACCCGGTCGGCGTCTACCGCCTGCCCAAGCACCTCGACGAGAAGGTCGCCCGGCTCCACCTCGACGCGCTCGGCGTGAAGCTCACCCGGCTCACCAAGAAGCAGGCCGAGTACATCGGCGTCGACGTGGACGGGCCGTACAAGCCCGAGCACTACCGGTACTGAGGTGATGCGCACGGCCGGTCGGACGGCCGGGGCCGAGGCGGGGGAGCGCCGCATCGACTGGGCCGCCCGGCACATGCCGGTGCTGCGGGCGATCGGCGCGCGCTTCGCGGCCGAGCGGCCGCTCGCCGGCCTGCGCATCGCGGCCTGCCTCCACGTCACCGCGGAGACCGCGGTGCTGATGGGGGCGCTGCGGGCGGGCGGCGCCGAGATCGCGCTAGCCGCCTCCAACCCGCTGTCCACCCAGGACGACGTCGCCGCCGCCCTCGCCGAGCACGGGATCACCGTGCACGCGAGGGCGGGGGTCGACCGGGACACCTACTACCGCCACATCCACCGGGCGCTCGACGTCGAGCCGGACCTCGTGCTCGACGACGGCTGCGACCTGGTGAACACCCTGCACACCGAGCGCACCGAGCTGCTGGACCGGGTGACCGGCGGCTGCGAGGAGACCACCACCGGGGTGATCCGGCTGCGCCGCATGGCCGCCGAGGGCGCGCTGCGCTTCCCGGTGGTCGCGGTGAACGACACCCGGGTCAAGCGCATGTTCGACAACCGGTACGGCACCGGCCAGTCCACCCTCGACGGGGTCATGCGGGCCACCAACGCCCTGCTCGCCGGCCGTACCGTGGTGGTCGCCGGGTTCGGGTACTGCGGCCGCGGCGTGGCCGAGCGGGCCCGCGGGCTCGGCGCCCGGGTGATCGTCACCGAGATCGACCCGGTGAAGGCGCTCGATGCGAGCCTGCAGGGCTACGAGGTGCGGCCGATGGCCGAGGCCGCGGCCGAGGGCGACGTGTTCGTCACCGTGACCGGCAACCGCGACGTGATCCACGCCGAGCACTTCGCGGCCATGAAGGACGGGGCGATCCTCGCCAACGCCGGCCACTTCGACGTGGAGATCGACGTGCGCGCGCTCGGCGAGATCGCGGTCGCGGTCAACCCGGGCGTGCGGCCGAACACCGACGAGTACGTGCTCCCCGACGGCCGCCGCCTGCTGCTGCTCGCCGAGGGGCGGCTGGTGAACCTCACCGCCGCCGAGGGCCACCCGGCCGCGGTGATGGACATGTCGTTCGCCGCCCAGGCGCTCGCCGTGGCCTGGCTCGCCCGGGAGCGCGCGGGCCTCGCCCCCGGCGTCTACGACGTGCCGGAGGAGATCGACGCCGAGGTCGCCCGGCTCAAGCTCGACGCCGCGGGCGTGCGCATCGACACGCTCACCCCCGAGCAGGAGGACTACCTGCGCTCCTGGCGCATCGGCTCGTAACGGCGGCCGAGGCGGTCCCCGCCGCCCGCAGGCCGGTCCGCGCGGGGCCCGATCCGCCCCGCCGGGGCGTGCGGGGTCAGGCGGGCGGCACGAACCCGCCGGGCGTGGGCTCGGCCGTTCCCCGCGGCACCGCCGGCTCCTGTGGCGGCGCGGCCTGCGGAGGCTGCGACGCGGGCGCCGCCGTCCCCGGCGTCCCGGCCGGTACGGCCTGCCCCGGCGTGCCCGGCGGCGGGCCGGCGGGCGGGGTGCCGGCCGCCAGCCCCTCCTCGGCGCGGCGGCGGCGCTCCGCCAGCACGGCGGCGGGGTAGGCCGGGGGCGGCACCCC
>QGUZ01000484.1 GCA_003242605.1 Actinomycetota bacterium | reverse complement strand
CGGCCCGGCGGCCGGCGCACCGCCGGACGCGAACAGATCGGGGCCAAGCGCTGGACCGGGTTTTCCACAGCCGGTGCGTCGCTTCCGACTGGCCCGGTCGCGGGCGGTTATCAATCGGGTATGGCCGTCCGAGCACCCGACGATGGCGAGCTCCGGAGCCTGCCGTCCGCCGTCGCCCTCACCGTCGCCTCGGCGCTGCTGTGGGGCGTGGCCCACCTGGTCGCCGGGCGTACCCGGGCCGGGGTGGCCCTGCTCGCGCTGCAGGCCGGCCTCGTCACGATCACGCTCGTCGCGCTCACCGCGCTGCGGCTGCGGCTGCTGCCGCTCGCCGTACAGCCGGGGTGGCTCACCGCGCTGATCGTCGCGATGCCGGTGATCGGCGCGATCTGGGTGGCCGTGGTGGTCTGCTCCTACCGGGTGGTACGGCCGGCCGACGCGGCCGGGCCGGGCCGGGTGCTCGCGGCCGCGGTCGTCACCGCGCTGTGCGCGGCGATCGCCGTCCCGTTCGCGCACACCGCCCGGCTCGCCTACGTCTCGCGGGACGTGCTCGTCACCCTGTTCGCCCCGGACGAGCAGGGGGACGACCCGTGGCGGGGCCGGTCCCGGGTGAGCATCCTGCTGATCGGCGCCGACGCGGCGAAGAACCGGCCGGGCGCGCGCACCGACAGCATGACCGTCGCCACCGTCGACGTCCGCACCGGCCGCACGGTCCTGTTCGGGCTGCCCCGCAACCTGGAGCGGCCGCCGATGCCCGGCCCGGCGCGCCGCTGGTTCCCGTTCGGCTTCACCGGCGACGGCACCGCCCGCACCCCCGGGCTGCTCAACGAGGTCCACCAGTGGGCGGAGGACCACCCGGAGGTGCTGCCGGACGTGCCCGACGGCCGCCGCGGCCCCACCCTGCTCAAGCAGACCGCCGAGCTCATCCTCGGCATCCCGGTGGACCACTACGTGATGGTGGACATGCGGGGCTTCGCCGAGCTCATCGACGCGATCGGCGGGGTCACCGTCACCATCGAGTCGGACATCCCGTACGGCAGGCAGGGGAACGTGCTGCGCGCGGGCCGGCGGCGGCTGTCCGGCACCGAGGCCCTCTGGTACGGGCGCTCGCGCAGCGACAGCAACGACTACGTGCGGATGGCCCGGCAGAAGTGCCTGCTGTACGCGCTGGCCCGGCAGGCCGACCCGGCCGCGGTGATCAAGGGGTTCGAGCGCATCGCCGAGGCCGCCAAGCGGCACGTCTCCACCGACATCCCCCGCGACATGCTGCCCGCGCTCGCCGACCTCGCCGCCCGGATGGACGCCGCGGAGCTGCGCACGCTCCAGTTCGTGCCGCCGCTGATCGACCCGTCCGCCCCGAACTGGTACCTCATCCGCCGCAAGGTCGCCGAGGCGCTCGACGACGAAGGGGACCGCCCGCGCCGCCGCTCCCCCGCGGGCGCGACGCCCCGCCCCTCCCCCGCGCCGGACCGCCCGGCGAGGCTCGCCGCCCTGTGTGGATGATCCGGTCACGGGCCGCGCCGGCCGGGCGGTTTTGTGGCAGACTGCCGCTCTGCTGGTGTCGCGTGACAGTCGCCCGCGAAGGGGCTTGCGCATGGGTGCTCCAGGCCGACTCATCGTCAACCGGTACCGCCTCGTGCGAGCGCTGGGGCAGGGGCGCGCGGGCACCGTGTGGGAGGGGCGCGACACGCTGCTCGACCGCCCGGTGGCGGCCAAGGAGGTGACGCCGCCGCCCGGCCTGGGCGTGACGGGCCGGGCGGAGTTCATCCGCCGGGTCACCCTCACCGCGAACGCGGCGACCCGGGTCGCGCACCGGAACCTCGTCGCCGTCTACGACGTGGCCGAGGACGACGGGCGGCTGTGGATCGTGATGGAGCTGCTGCCGTCCCGGTCGCTCGCGGCGATCGTCGCCAACGACGGGCCGCTGCCGCCGGAGCGGGTCGCGGACGTCGGGCGGCGGCTGCTCGACGCGCTGTCGGCCGCGCACGCGGCCGGGCTGGTGCACGGCGACGTCCGCCCGGCGAACGTGCTCGTCGGGTACGACGGCCGGGTCGCGCTCGCCGACCTCGGCGTGCCGGTGACCGACGGCGTGCCACCGTACCGGGCCCCCGAGGGCGCGCGGTCGGGACCCGCCGCGGATCTGTGGGCGCTCGGCGCCACCCTCTACACCGCCGCGGTCGGCACGCCGCCCGTGGCCGCCGACGGGGTGCCGGCCGAGGAGCTCGCGCGCGCCCCCGCGGCGCTCCGGCCGGTGCTCGGCGGCCTGCTCGCCGCGGACCCGGCCGCCCGGCTCACGGCCGCGCAGGCCGGCGCGATGCTCGCCGCGCTCGCGCCGCCGGAGGAGGAGCCCGCCGACCCGGCGGCCCGCAGGCGGGTCCGGGCGGCCCGTGGGGGCGAGCGCGCCCGATCCGGCCGCGCGCCGGGGGCGGGTGGCGGCGCGCGCGTGCCGCGGGCGGCCCGCGACGCGCTGCTCGCCGCGGCGGCCGCCGGCGCGGTGGCCGCGGCCGCCGCCGGCGGCATCGCCTTCTGGCGCTCGCTGGCCGACGACGCGGCGGCCCCCATGGCGGTGCGGACCCCGGGTGGCTGCGCGGCCGCCACCGCGGCGCCCCCGCGCGCGGCCCCCCCGCCCTGTGCCCGGTTCCTGTCGTTTA
>QGUZ01000171.1 GCA_003242605.1 Actinomycetota bacterium | reverse complement strand
GCCCGCCGCGATCCTGTTCGACCGCGACGGGACCCTCGTGACGGACGTGCCGTACAACCGGGACCCGGACGCGGTCCGCCCCATGCCGGGCGCCGCGGCCGCGCTCGCCCGGGTACGGCGCGCCGGGGTGCGCACGGGGATCGTCACCAACCAGTCCGGGGTGGCCCGGGGGCTCGTCACGCCCGCGGAGCTCGCCGCGGTGAACCGCCGGGTGGAGGAGCTGCTCGGCCCGTTCGACGTGTGGGAGATCTGCCCGCACGGCGAGGCCGACGGCTGCCCGTGCCGCAAACCCCGCCCCGGCCTGATCCTGCGCGCCGCGCGCCGTCTCGGCGTCGCCGCGCGCGACTGCGTCGTGATCGGCGACATCGGCCGCGACGTCGAGGCCGCGGCGCGGGCCGGCGCCCGCGGCATCCTCGTCCCGACCCCGGTCACCCTGCCGGAGGAGATCGCGGCCGCGCCCGAGACCGCCCCCGACCTGCTCACCGCCGTCGCCTGCGCGCTCGGCGACCGCGCCGCGGTGTGACGCCACGGTGTGACTTCACGATGTGACCGGCCGGTCCGGTCCCGGCCGATCGATCCGCCCGCGGCCGGGCACGCCGCACGGCGTCTCCGTCTCCCGCCGCCGGCACCGCCCGCGACCGCCGTCGGGACCGCCCGGCCGTACCGGAGTGAACCGTGCCGGTGCTAGGACGCCGCCGCGGACTCGCGCTCGCGCTCCGGCGCGCCCTCCGCGTCCTCCTCGTGGTCCTCCTCGTGCAGGTGGTAGACCGCGTAGGCGCGCTTGAGCACCGGCAGGGCGACGTTGCGCACCCGGATGCCGCCGGGCGTGAGGCCCTTCTCCACTCCGGCGTGCGCGTGGCCGTGCACGATGAGGTCGGCGCCGACCGCGTCGACCGCCTCGGCGAGCAGGTAGCTGCCGAGGAACGGGTAGATCTCCGGGGGCTCGCCGAGCAGGGTGTCCTTTACCGGCGAGTAGTGGCTGAGCACGACGCGGCGGTCGGCGACGACGTTCTTCAGCGCCTCGCGCCACTCGGCGGCGATGCGCTTGGTGTGGCCGACGAAGTCCTTGATCTCCCGCTCGCCGAACTCGCTCGCGCACTTCCCGGCGAAGCCGCCGCCGAAGCCCTTGCCGCCCACGATGCCGAGCCGGGTGCCGTTGCACTTGATCACGACCGATTCGTTCATCAGCACCGTGATCCCGGCGTCGCGCAGCATCGAGGCGATCTCCCGCTGCACATCGGAGTGGTAGTCGTGGTTGCCGAGCACGGCGACGACCGGGATGGGCAGGCCGCGGAACTCGTCCGCCACGACCCGGCCCTCCTCGAGGGTGCCGTGCCGGGTGAGGTCGCCTGCGAGGAGGAGGACGTCCGCGCGCTCCTCGATGCCCGCGAGGCTGGGGCGGTACCACCCCCGCGCGTCGGTACCGAGGTGCACATCGCCGACAGCCGCGATCCGGACCGGGCTCACAACAGCTCGTCCTCCTCCGCCTGCGCGGTGCGCACGCTCACCACGTCGCACTCGTTGTGCACGGTCGTGCCCGGGGCCGCCTCCTGGGCGACCTCGGTGAGGTACCTGCGCCGCTCCGCGGAGCCGACGCTGCCGCGCAGGTAGACCTGGTCGCCGTGCACGTCGACCCGGATGCCGAGCTCGTTGGTGCGCTCGTCGGCCGCGAGCGCCTCCCGCACGCGCGCGGCCACGTAGTGCGGCGCGTCGTGCAGCATCTCGGGCTGCGTCCGCTCCGGCATGTGCTCCCCCTTTCCCGACCCGTTGCGGTACGGCGAGCCGCCTGCCCACCGCCCGGCACCCCAAACCGTCACGAAGCCGGAGTGTGCAGTTTCAAACGTGCGAAATCCGGAATAACGGGCAACAGAGAGCCGGTGCGGCCGACGCAGGTACCTCCCTCGGCCCCGTCACGCCTGAGGGGAGGGTGCGGTGCCCGACATCGATCTCGGCTCACCGGTACTCGTCGCCCGGCTCGACAGCGTGGGCGACGTGCTCCTCACCGGCCCGGCGATCCGCGCGGTCGCCGCGCGCGCGTCCCGGGTGGTGATGCTCGCCGGCCCGCGCGGCCGGGAGGCGGCCGAGCTGCTGCCCGGCGTGGACCGCGTGCTGACCTGGCACGCCCCGTGGATCGACCCGGAGCCCGAGCCGGTGCGGGCGGAGGCGGTGGACGCGCTGGTGGCCGCGGTCGCCGCGGAGGGCGTGCGCAGCGCCCTGATCTTCACCTCGTTCCACCAGTCGCCGCTGCCGCTCGCGCTGCTGCTGCGCCTCGCCGGGGTGGCGTGGATCGGGGCGATCTGCGAGGACTACCCGGGTTCCCTGCTCGACCTGCGGCACCGCGTCGACGGCGACCCGCCGGAGGCGGAGCGGGCGCTCTCGCTCGCCGCGGCGGCCGGGTTCCCGCGGTGCGACGACGGTTTACTCGCCGTGCGCAAACCCCTACCCGAAGTAGAACATCTCGTGAGAGATGACGGGTATGTGGTGATTCATCCTGGTACGTCGGTACCGGCCAGGGCCTGGCCGCCCGGCCACTGCGCGCGGGCCGTACGCCTGCTCGCCGAGGCGGGGTTCCGGGTCGTCGTCACCGGCTCTCCGGCCGACCGTGCGCTGACCGCGCGCGTGGCCGGGGACGACGGCCTCGACCTGGGCGGCCGGACGAGCCTGGCCGAGCTCGCCGCCGTGCTCGCGAGGGCGTCGGTCGTGATCGCCGGCAACACCGGCCCGGCCCACCTCGCCGCCGCGGTGGGCACGCCGGTGGTGTCGCTGTTCGCGCCGACGGTGCCCGCGTCCCGGTGGGCGCCGTACGGCGTGCCGCACGTGCTCCTCGGCGACCCCGAGGCGCCGTGCGCCGGATCGCGGGCGCGCGTCTGCCCGGTGGCCGGCCATCCCTGCCTGAGCTCCGTGACCCCGGGCGAGGTGGTCCGCGCCGTTATCCGTCTGGTCAAGGAGGCCGCGTGAGAATCCTGGTCTGGCACGTGCACGGATCCTGGATGACCGCGTTCGTGCACGGCCGGCACGAGTACCTCGTCCCGGTCACCCCGAACCGCGGCCCCAACGGGCTCGGCCGCGCCACCACCTACGACTGGCCGGACAACGCGATCGAGGTCCCGCCCGACCGGCTGCGCGACGAGCACGTGGACGTGGTCGTGCTGCAGCGGCCGCACGAGATCGACCTCGCCCGCCGCTGGCTCGGCCGCGGCGACGTGCCCATGGTCTACGTGGAGCACAACACCCCCAAGGGCGACGTGCCGCAGAGCAGGCATCCGCTCGCCGACCGGGACGACCTCGTCCTGGTGCACGTCACCCACTTCAACCGGCTGTTCTGGGACACCGGCCGCACCCGGACCGTGGTGATCGAGCACGGCGTGCCCGACCCCGGCCACCGCTACACCGGGGAGCTGCCGCGCGCCGCCGCCGTGATCAACGAGCCGGTCCGGCGCATGCGGGTGGCGGGCACCGACCTGCTCCCCCGCTTCGCGCCGATCGACGTGTACGGCATGGGCACCGCCGAGCTGGCCATGCCGGGCGTCACGCCGCACGGCGACCTGCCGCAGTGGCGCATGCACCGCGAGCTCGCCCGCCGCCGCGTCTACGTGCACCCGTACCGGTGGACCTCGCTCGGGCTGGCGCTGCTGGAGGCGATGGCGATGGGCATGCCGGTGGTCGCGCTCGCCGCCACCGAGGCGGTGGAGGCGATACCGCCGGAGGCGGGCGTGGTGTCCACCCGGCCCGAGGTGCTCGCCGAGGCGGTGCGCACCTACCTCGCCGACCCGGCCCTCGCCCGGCAGGCGGGCAAGGCCGCCCGGGCCGCGGCCCTGGAACGTTACTCGCTCCACCGATTCCTGGGCGACTGGGACCGGCTGCTCGAGGAGGTTGCCCGTTGAAGATCGCGATGGTGTCGGAACACGCCAGCCCGCTCGCCGCGCTCGGGGGCGTGGACGCGGGCGGCCAGAACGTGCACGTCGCCTCGCTCGCCCGGGCGATCGCCGACAAGGGGCACGAGGTCCGGATCTACACCCGCCGCGACGACCCCGGCCTGCCCGAGCGGGTGCCGCTCGGCGAGGGGGTGACCGTGGTGC
This sequence comes from Actinomycetota bacterium, assembly GCA_003242605.1. GTDB lineage: Bacteria > Actinomycetota > Actinomycetes > Streptosporangiales > Streptosporangiaceae > Thermopolyspora. The sequence continues at coordinate 6,430 of QGUZ01000171.1, read as the reverse complement.
ACGTGCCGGCGGGCCCGCCCGAGCCGATCCCCAAGGACGAGCTGCTGCCGTACATCCCGGAGTTCGCCCGGTGGCTCGCCGCCGACCTCGCCACCGACCCGCCGGACATCGTGCACAGCCACTTCTGGATGAGCGGGCTCGCCGCGCTCGCCGCCGCCCGCGACCTCGATCTGCCGGTCGTGCACACCTACCACGCGCTCGGCGTGGTGAAGCGCCGCCACCAGGGGGACGCGGACACCAGCCCGCCGGAGCGGATCAACGCCGAGGCGATGATCGGCCGGAGCGTGGACGCGATCATCGCCACCTGCGGGGACGAGGTCACCGAGCTGCTGCGCATGCGGGTGCCGCGCCGCCGCGCCTGCGTGGTGCCGTGCGGCGTGGACACCGAGCTGTTCACCCCCGAGCCGGTCGCGGCGAGCACCGGCAAGCCGCGCCGGCTGGTGAGCGTCGGCCGGCTCGTGCCGCGCAAGGGGCTCGACACCGCGATCGAGGCGCTGTGCGGGATCAAGGACGCCGAGCTCGTCATCGCCGGCGGCCCGCCCGCCGCGGAGCTCGACGCCGACCCGGAGGTGATCCGGCTGCGCCGGATCGCCGCGGAGCGCGGTGTGGCCGACCGGGTGCGCTTCCTCGGCCGGGTGCCCCGCGAGCGGGTGCCCGAGCTGCTGCGGTCGGCCGCGGTCACCCTGTGCGTGCCGTGGTACGAGCCGTTCGGCATGGTCGCGCTGGAGTCGATGGCGTGCGGCGTGCCCGTGGTCGCCACCGCGGTCGGCGGCCAGAAGGAGACCGTGATCAACGGGGTGACCGGCATCCTCGTGCCGCCCCGGCAGCCGGCCGCCGTCGCCCGCGCCGCCCGCCGCCTGCTCGACGAGCCGCTGCAGCGCACCGCGTACGGCATCGCCGGCGCCGACCGGGCCCGCTCCCGGTACGGCTGGCCGCGCATCGCCGCCGAGACCCTCGCCGCCTACGACCGAGTGCTGGCCGCGCGCGGGCGCGCGCCGGAACGGAGGGCATCGTGAGAGTACTGATCACCGGGGGTGCGTCCGGCCTCGGCGCCGCCGTCGTCGAGGCGGTGGCGAAGGAGGGCGGGCGGCCCCTCGTCATCGACCGCTCCCCCATGCCGGCGTCCCCCGCCTCGGGGGTGGCCGACGTGGAGCACGTGCAGGCCGACGTCGCCGACCGGCTCGCGGTCGAGCGGGCCGTGGCCGACCTCGCCCGGGCCGCGGGCGGGCTCGACGCGGTGGTGACCGCGGCGGGCATCGACGCCTGCGGGCGGCTCGCCGACGTGCCCGGCGCCGAGTGGGAGCGGGTGATCAAGGTGAACCTGCTCGGCACCGCCGCGGTGGTGCGGGCGGCGCTGCCGTACCTGCTCGCCTCGCACGGCCGGGTGGTGACGGTCGCCTCCACGCTGGGGCTGCGGGCGGTGAGCGACGCCACCGCGTACTGCGCCTCCAAGTTCGGGGTGGTCGGGTTCACCCGGGCGCTCGCCGCGGAGACCGCCGGGCGCGTCGGCGTGACCCTGGTCATCCCCGGCGGCATGCGCACCGCGTTCTTCGACGGCCGGGACGAGCGCTACAAGCCGCCGCCGGACATGCGGCTCAACGACCCGCGCGAGGTCGCCGAGGCGATCATGTTCGCGCTCACCCGGCCGGTCGGCTGCGAGGTGCGCGAGCTGGTGGTCTGCCCGGACACCGAGACCTCGTGGCCGTGACCGCGCTGGTGCTGCGCGCGCTCGGGCTCGGCGACCTGCTCACCGCGGTGCCCGCCCTGCGCGCGCTGCACCGTGCCGGGCTGCGCACGGTGCTCGCCGCCCCGGCCTGGCTCGGCGAGGTGGCCGCGCTCACCGGCGCGGTCGACCGGCTGCTGCCCACCGCCGAGCTCGGGCACATCGCCTGGCCCGGGCCGGTCGAGCTCGCGGTGAACCTGCACGGCAAGGGCCCGCTCAGCCACGGGCGGCTGCTCGCGCTCGGCCCGCGGCGGCTGTGGGCGTACGCGCACCCGGCCGTGCCGGTGGCCGGGCCGGGCTGGGACGAGGACGAGCACGAGGTCGCCCGCTGGTGCCGCCTGCTCGCCTGGTACGGCCTGCGGCCCGACCCCGAGGACCTGGCGCTGCCGGTGCCGCCGGGCCCGCGGCCCGCGCCCGGCACCGTGGTCGTGCACCCGGGCGGCAAGGAGCCGGCGCGCCGCTGGCCGCCCGAGCGGTTCGCCGCGGTCGCCCGCGAGCTGCGCCGCCGCGGCCACCCGGTCGTGGTCACCGGGAGCGCCGCCGAGCGGCCGCTGGCGCAGCGCGTCGCCGCCGCGGCCGGGCTGCCGCCGGAGGCGGTGCTCGCCGGCCGTACCCCGCTGCGCGAGCTGTGCGCCCTGGTCGCGGGCGCCCACCTGGTCGTCTCCGCCGACACCGGCATCGCCCACCTCGCCACCGCGTACCGCACCCGCTCGGTGGTGATCTTCGGCCCGGTGCCGCCGTGGCGCTGGGGCCCGCCGCCCGGCCGGCCGTGCCACCGGGTGCTCTACCGCGGCCCGGATCCGCGCGCGGTGACCGTGGCCGAGGTGCTCGCCGCCGCCGGGTGAACGCGCGGTGAACGCCGGAAAATCAATGTCGCCGCCGCTGACGGAAATCCTAGACTTTGCCATGGAATCCAGCACCGCGCCCGAAAACGGGGGAACCATGGCGACATTCGTCTCATTATCCTGTTTGTCAGAGCAACAGCGCACACGTTCTGTTTTCCCGTCGGTGGTTTCCGCGCTCCTCGCCGCCGCCGCTCTCACCGGCACGCTGACCGCCTGCTCGACGCGGCCGACCACCGTCGGCCAGTGTGTCGACATGAAATCGGGCGGCGACGCGACCGCGGTCGACTGCTCGGACCGCAGCGCCGACTACCGGGTGATCGAGCGGATCGAGCCGGACGAGAATCGCACCTGCGACCAGATCGCGGAGAGCGACGCGACCTACCAGGTCATCTCGAGCCGGTCGGGCACGCTCTATTACCTGTGCCTCGAGGCCCTTTGACGGCCTGTCCGCGGAAAAGGAAAGCGGGCCCGGAAACGAATTCCCGCCCGTGCCCTTTCCGGCCGCCGTCCCCGTCCTGGCCCCGGCGGCGGGCACGGCGCGGCGCCTCGATCACGGCCCCGCCGTACGCCGCGAGGGGCTCGGCGCCCGAGCCGGCGCGGCGGGGCGCCGCGGTATCGGCCTCCCCGCGCCCGCGCCTCGGGCACCCTTCGGCCCGGCGGCCCGGCCCCCCGGGCGAGCAGGTCGTCGTACACGCTGGGGTCGTCCGAGTCCACCACCGGGAAACCGGCCGCCCACGGGCCCTGCCAGTGGACGCCGATGCCGGGGTTGGTGACGGCGGTGCCATCGGCGAGCCGGAACGTCGGGCTGCCGGTGATCGCGCCGGTGCGCGCGACGGCGAAGTCGGCCATGACGGCGGCCCGGTACCGCCCGTCGTCGAGCGCGGCGGCGAGCTCGAACACGTCCACCACGCCGCCGGGCAGCCCGGCCGCCACGTCGAGGATCACCTGCCGGTGGCTGATCGACCGGGACTGGGTCCAGAAGGCGCGCCGCAGCGCCAGGTCGAGCTCCTCGCCCGCGGCGAGGCTCTGCGCGCTCGCGGCGTGCACCGCCTCCGCGGCGAGCAGCACGGTGTGCGGATACCGGTCGTCGGCGTCGGTCCAGACGCGGAACTCCGCCTCGGGCTCGATCCGCCCGAGCGCCACGGCCTCGGTGTCGGTGCCGCGCCGGGAGTGCGGGCCGTTGAACAGCTCCAGCGGGAACGTCCGGTGCTCGAGCCGGACGGTCCCGTCGAGGCCGAGCCGGCCCCGCGCCCGGCGCAGCCGCAGCAGGCCGACGTAGGCGAACGGGCACAGCAGGTCGGACCACACCTGCACGGTGCCCGCGGCCACCGGGGCCGCGTCGGTGCGGTCGGTGCCGGTCATCGCTGCTCCTCGTCGTCGGGGACCGCTCACCCGTACCCCTGCCCGCCACACCGGGCCTCGCACGGCCCGCCGTACCGGCCGTCAGCCCTGGCTGCGGGTACGGCGCAGCAGCGCGATGACCGCCTTCTCGGCCTCGCCGTGCGTGGCGAGGGACCCGGCGGTGCGGTCGACGTCCGAGCCGAGGTGGCCGAGCATCGGGGCGATGGTATGGCCGTGCTCGTACAGCTCGATCACCCGGGGATCGACGTAGGAGGCGCGGGCCACGGCCGGGGTGTTGCCGAGGTACTCGGCCACCTCCCTCATCACCCGGGCCACGGCGCGCTTCTGGCCGTGGCCGCCGCGAACGGCCCCGGACACGGCGAGCCCGACCGCGGCGAGCACGGTCGCGTGCCAGGTGCGGAAGTCCTTGGCGCTCACCTCCTCGCCGAACACCTCCTTGAGGTAGGCGTTGATGTCGGCGCTGCGCACGTCCCGCCAGACGCCGTCCTCCCGGTAGCGGAGCAGCTCGCCCTCGCCCCGGGCGCACAGCGCGCGCACCACCGCGCACACCTGCGCGTCGGCGAGGACCTGCTCGCGCCGCTTGCCGCCCTTCGCCGGGTAGCGGCAGGTGACGATGCCGTCGTGGCAGGTGATGTGCTCGACGCGCAGCGTGGCCAGGCCGTACGAGTCGGTGTACTCCTCGCCGCCGACCCGGAAGAAGCCGACGTCGAGCATGCGGGCGGCGGCGGCGAGCACGCGCAGCCGGGTGAGCCCGCGGCCCGCCAGGTGCGCGGAGACCCGCTCGCGGAACGCGTCGAGGTGCTCGGCGAGGTCGAGCACCCGGTCGAACTTCGCCTCGTCCTGCTGCCGCCGCCACGCGTCGTGGTACCGGTACTGGCGGCGGCCGGCCGCGTCGGTGCCGACGGCCTGGATGTGGCCGGCCGGGTCGGCGCAGATCCATACGTCGGTCCACGCGGGCGGGATCGCGAGCGCCTTGACCCGGCGCAGGGTCTCCCGGTCGCGGATCCGCCGGCCGCGGGCGTCGTGGTAGCTGAAGTGCCGTCCGCGGCGGCGCCGGGTGATGCCGGGCTCGGCCGGGTTGCTCGGCCGCAGCTCGATCCGGTCCGCGGCGAACAGGTCGATGGGGTCCGGTCCGGTCATCTCAGCAGGTCCGCCGCTTCCTGTGCCACCGCGTCCACCGGGATGTCCGCCACCCACGACACCCGGTGCCCGCAGTCCTTCATGCCGATGTCCACGCGGTTGCCCCCGCACGCCGGGCAGGCGAGCGTCCAGGAGAGCAGGGGCCGGTGCCGGGCCCGGGTGAGCGGCCCGGCGTTGATGAGGTTGCCGCACCAGTAGATGCCGACCGTGGGGGTGCCCACCGCGGCGGCGAGGTGCCGGGGCCCGGTGTCGTTCGCGATGACCAGGTCGCAGGCGGCGTACAGGGCGGCGAGCCCGCCGACGCTCAGCTCGTCCACGACCGCGCGGGCGGGGCGGCGCATCGCGGCGACCACCCGGTCGACCACGTCCCGCTCGTCCCGGGTGCCGGTGACGACCACGGGCCGGCCGAGCCCGTCGGCGACCTTGGCGAAGCGTTCCGCGGGCCAGCGGCGGCGCGGGTCGCTCGCGCCGGGGTGGATCGCGACGAGCCCGGGCGGCGGGGCGCCGAGCACCCGGGCGAGCTCGGCCCGGTCGGCGTCGGTGACCGCGAGCCGGGGCTCGGGCGTGCCGGCGGGCCGGGCGCCGACGAGCGCGGCGACCTCGAGGTAGCGCAGGATCTCGTGCTGGTAGTAGACGTACGGCACCCAGCGGTCGAGCGGCTCGGCGTCCGGGGTGCGCAGCCCGGCGGTGATCCGGGCGCCGGTGCGGCGCACGAACGGGTTCGAGTACCGCCCGCCCCCGTGCATCTGCAGCACCAGGTCGAACCGGCGGCGGCGCAGGCTCGCGTAGAACTCCTCGGGCGCCTCGCCCTCCTCGGTGTCCGGCAGCGACACGCCCTTCACCGGCGGCAGCGCCACGACCTCGTCGACCGGGCCGGGGCGGCCGCGCAGGAAGCGGGCGTGCCAGGGGCGGCCGAGCAGGGTGAGCCGGGCCTGCGGGTAGGCGGCCTTGACCGCCTCCAGCGCCGGGTAGGCGAGCAGCAGGTCGCCGATCGCGTTCGCCCGCAGCACCGCGATCCGCCGCACGCCGGGCACCTTGCCCGCCTCGCCGGTCATGGCGGCTCGTCCGCGATCACGTAGTCGTAGCACTCGGCGGTGCGGTCGCGGATCGTGGTGGGCAGCTCCAGGTGGTAGGCGCGGCTCGGCAGCAGGCCGGCCCCGCCGTACCGCTCCATGAGCCGCAGCTGGGCGACCACGTCCTCGCCGGCGTGCTGCGGCGGCACGGCGGGCCAGAAGTCGAACCCGCCGCCCTCGATCAGCCGCCCCCGGGCGGAGAGCACGCACGCCCCGATCCAGGCGACCTTGTACGGCCACCACGCCCGGCCGCGGCGGGGCCCGGGGGGGGGGGTCTTGCCTTTATA
>QGUZ01000483.1 GCA_003242605.1 Actinomycetota bacterium | reverse complement strand
GCCTGGGGGCTCACAACCCCGGGCCCCCGCGGGAGGGACTCCCCGGGGCGTTGGGCAGGGCCGGGCCGCCCGGTTGGTGCCGCGCCCGCCCCGCGGGCTCCACCCGGGTGTCGGGGAGGGCGGGCACGAGCTCACCGCGGCCCAGGCCCAGCAGCTCGCGCTCGCCCGGCTCGTGCTCGCCGATCCGCCGATCGCGATCCTCGACGAGGCCACGGCCGAGGCGGGCAGCCTCGGCGCGCGGGTGCTGGAGCGGGCGGCGGCCGCGGCGACGGCGGGCCGTACCACGCTGATCGTCGCCCACCGGCTCACCCAGGCCGCGTCCGCCGACCGGGTCGTCGTGCTGGAGCGGGGCCGGATCGTCGAGGAGGGCCCGCACGACGAGCTCGTCGCGGCGGGCGGCCGGTACGCGGAGCTGTGGCGCTCCTGGGCGGCAAGCCCCCGCTTCCACGCCACCAAGGTCGAGCAACCTGACTGATCAGTGCCGTGCCTGATCAAGGTCGATCCCGGCGTGGACCCGAGCTCGCCGGCGCACCTTCCGGTAGTGCCGTTCGCTGATCGCGCTCCTGCCCGAAGGCGCCGACGCGCCGCTGGTGACGGCGCTGCGCGAGAGCGACCCCGCGATCTGGGGGCGAACTTCGAGCGCGGCCTCCAGGCCATCATCGCCGGGACCGGCCCATCAGGCGCCCCGGCGAGCGAACCCGGATCCGGCGCGACACCGAGGCGACACTGAGAGGCGACGCCGAGAGGCGACACTGAGAGGATGCCCGGCGCTCAGGGCCACGCGGTGAGCGCGATCCTCGCGACGCGTTCGAGTTCGTCCCGGGGCACCCCGTCCCGGGCGGCCTGGGCGATACCGCTCAGCATCGACATCGTGTAGCGGGCGAGCGCCTGCGCGTCGGTGTCGGCGGGCAGCTCGCCGGCGGCGATGTCGGCCTTGATCTTGTCGGTGAGCGCGGCCACCTTCGCCTGGCGGATGCGCCGTACCGATGCCAGGACCTCCTTGTCGGTGGTGCCGATGTCGCCGGTGACGATGAGGCATCCGGCGGGCAGCCCGGGGCGCGTGTAGCGGGCCGGGGCCTCGGCGAACAGGCGCGCGGCGGCCCGCTTCGCGGTGGGCTCCTCGGTGAGGGCGGCCTCGATGAACCCGCCGTACTCCCGGTCGTACACCTCGACCGCCTCGGCGAAGAGCCGCCGCTTGTCGCCGAAGGCGTTGTAGAGGCTCGGCGCGCCGATGCCGAGCTCCTCGGTGAGGTCCCGCACCGACGTGGCCTCGTAGCCGTTGCGCCAGAACAGCCGGATCGCCTTGTCGAGCACCGCGCCCCGGTCGAAGGAGCGGGGACGTCCGCGCGTAGTCGTGGCCACGCAAGCATTTTATAGCGATCGTTAGACATTGTGCTATCGTCCGTTTTGTAACGACCGCTAGAGAATGGATGTGTCGACGATGAGCCCACTCGCAGGGAAGACGGCGCTGGTGACCGGCGCGAGCCGGGGGATCGGCCGCGCGATCGCGCTTCGGCTGGCGCGGGACGGCGCCCGGGTCGGCGTGCACTACGGCGGCAACGCCGAGGCCGCCGAGCGGACCGTGAAGGCGATCACCGAAGGCGGCGGCGAGGCCTTCGCCGTCCAGACCCGGCTCGGCGTCCCGGGTGACGCCGAGGCGCTGTGGGCGGCGTTCGACGAGCACGCCGACGGCCTCGACATCCTGGTGAACAACGCCGGCATCCTCGGCGGCCGGATCCCGTTCGCCGAGGTGACCGAGGCGACCTACGACGAGGTGTTCGCCGTCAACACCAAGGCGCCGTTCTTCATCGTCCAGCGCGGCCTCTCCCGGCTCCGGGACGGCGGCCGGATCATCAACATCTCCACCCGGTTCACCCACGGCGCACGGATCCCCGAGCTGACGGCGTACGCGATGTCGAAGGCGGCCCTCGACTCCCTCACCGCCACCCTCGCCAAGGAGCTCGGCCCGCGCGGGATCACGGTCAACGCGGTCGGCCCCGGCTCGACCAACACCGACATGAACGCCGCGCGCCTCGCCACCGAGGAGGGGCGTGCCGCGATCGCCGCCCTCTCCCCGCTGAACCGGGTCGCGCAACCGGAGGACATCGCGGACATCGTCGCCTTCCTCGCCTCCGACGACGCCCGGTGGGTGACCGGCCATTGGATCGACGCGAGCGGCGGTTCGATGCTCTGACACCGCTCGCGGCCCGCATCATCGGGCTCCCGGCTTACCCGCCGACACGGTCAGGGCCGGTGCCCCTCGGCGGGATTCCGGGCGGGCGGATCCGTTGCGCCGGGTAGCTCGAACGAGATGAGCAGCGACAGCTTCTCCGCGTCGGCGGTTCCGGGCTCGGGGTGGTAGATGACGAGCATCTGCCCGTCGGTGCCGGTGACCGGCAGCTTCTCCCGGTAGAGGGTGAGCTCGCCGACCACGGGGTGGGCGATCACCGCCCGCGCGCCCTCGCGGCGGGCGACGTCCTGCCGGGCCCACAGCTCGCGGAACCGCGGGCTGGCGATGGAGAGGCTGCCGACGAGGTCCACGAACCGCCGGTCGTGCACGTCGACCCCGACGGAGCTGCGGAACCCGGCGACGAGGCGGGCGGTGACCTCGTCCCAGGCCGGGTAGAGCGCCCGCTCGGCGGGATCGAGGAAC
>QGUZ01000482.1 GCA_003242605.1 Actinomycetota bacterium | reverse complement strand
CCGGCCGGACGCGGAGGAGGCCGCGAGCCCGGCCCCCGAGCCGCCGCCCGCCCCGGCCGAGGCCGTACCGGACGCGGCCGCCCCCGGCCTCGCCGAGGCCGTGGCCGAGCACGTCGTCAAGGAGCTTCGCCCCGAGCTGGACGCGGCCCTCTCCCTCGCCGCCCACGAGGGTGCGCGAGCCGCCCGCCAGGTGGAGATCCTCGCCATCCACCTCGCCGGGATCCGCGACCTGCTCGCCTCCCGGCTGCCCGGCGCCGGCGCCCCGGCGCAGGCGGGCGACGGGCACGGCCCGCTCGCCGAGCGCCTGGAACGCCTCCAGGAGGAGCACGACCGCCTGCTCGCCGAGCACTCCGAGGCGATCCACACCGTCAGCAGGCTCAAGGCCCGCGTCCGCTACCTCGAACGCAGGCTGCTCGAGGCGGGCCGCCCCGAGTACGGCCGCGGCGACGAGGAGGACGCCTTCGCCCCGGAGAGCATCGCCGCGGTGCTGGTGGCGGCGAAGGAGCTGCCGCACGTGCGCCTGTGCGAGGGGGTGGCCGAGGAGGCCGGGCGGCTCGACCTGCTGCACCCGCAGTGGAGCCGGGTGTGGGCGGCGCGCGCCTGGTCGGCGCTGCTCGCGCTCAACGACTACGCCCGGGCCCGGTCGTCGGGCGAGTTCTCCGGCGGGTTCTTCGACTGGTGCAACGAGGGCTGCGACGACCGGTTCACCATCCCCACGCGCATGATCGCGATGCGCGAGTCGCAGTCGGTGACCACCCGCGCCAAGTTCAGCAGCGCCCGCACCTTCCGCGTGCCCGAGGAGGTGGATCCCAGCGGGCGCATCCTCATGGAGGCGCACATCAAGCTGCGCCCGGTCGGCTACCCGGCGCCCCGCATGTACTTCCACGACGACACCGCCGGGGCCACGGGCAAGATCTGGATCGGCTACCTCGGCGAGCACCTCCCCAACACCCGGACCAACTGACCGGGCGTGCCGTACCACGGGCGCGGTGTGCCGCCGCCCGCACGACGCCGTCCGCGCGCCGCCGCCGAGGATGCCGCCGGCGGCCGGGTGCGCCGGAGCGGGGTCCCGGGGACGGCGGAGGCCGTGACGTCCTCTCCGGCCTCCCGCCGTCCGATCGGCTACCGGTTCACCCGTGGGCCGCCTGTCCGGCCGTCACTCGTCGTCGAGGACGTGGTGGGCGACGAAGGCGTTGGCGAACTTCCCGGACGGGTCGAGCTCGCGGGCGAGCGCGCGGAAGTCGCCGATCCGGTCGTAGCGGGACCGCAGCACCTTCGGCGGGATGGCGAAGAGCTTGCCCCAGTGCGGGCGGGGCTCGAACGGGGCGAGGACCTCCTCCATCAGGCTCAGCACCTCGCGCACCGCGGCCTCGTCCGGCTTCCAGGTGAAGTGGAACGCCACGGTGTTGCGGCCGTGGAACGGGCTCAGCCACAGGTCGTCGGCGGCGACGGTGCGGATCTCGGAGATGTGCAGCACCGGGGCGATCCGGTCGGCGATGCCCGCCAGCGCGTGGAAGGCCGCCACCGCGTGCCGCCGCGGCAGCAGGTACTCGGCCTGGAGCTCGTCGCCGCTGCTCGGGGTGAAGCCGAGCCGGAAGTGCGGCAGCCGCTCGTGCCAGGGGCCGGGCACGCCGAGCTGCTCGGTGCAGTTCGCGGCGGGCATGCCGGGGACGGGGTGGCGCGGGCCGTCGGCGGGGGTGGCGCCGAGCGCGGCCACGACCGGCTCGCGTTCCTCGCCGCCGGCCGCGGGGTCGCCGACGCGCTCCTTGACCCAGACCTGGCGGATGCGATCGCCGCGCCAGTCGGTGAACAGGCTCACGCTGTAGCCGGAGGCCATGATCTCGTCGAAGTGGTCGTCGAGGGCCTCGGCCGGGAGGTTCTCGTAGACCCGCTGGCGCACCTGGAACGCGGGCTCCAGGCGCAGGGTCATGGTGACCACGGCGCCGAGCGCGCCGAGCGAGACGACCGCGCCGGGGAAGCGGTCCGGGTCGGCGTCCCGGCTCAGCGTGACCAGATCGCCGTCGGCGGTGACGAGCTCGACCGCGGTGACCGAGCCGGCGAGCCCGCCGATGCCGTCTCCGGAGCCGTGGGTGCCGGTGGCGCACGCGCCCGCGACGCAGATGTGCGGCAGGGAGGCGAGGTTGGGGAGCGCGTAGCCCGCCGCGTGCAGGCGGGCGCTCAGCTCGCCGTACCGCAGCCCGGCGGCGACCCGCGCGGTGCCGGTGGCGCGGTCGATCTCCACCTCCGGCGGCAGCGCCTCGAGCGAGACCAGCGCCCCCTCGGTGTCGGTGATCTCGTTGAACGAGTGGCCGCTGCCCAGCACCCGGACCTTCGGGCTGCGCGCCACCACCCGGCGCAGCTCGTCGAGCGAGGCCGGCCGGTGCAGCTCGCTCGCCCGGTAGACGACGTTTCCCGCCCAGTTGGTTGATCGCATCGTCATCCGGACATTGTGCGCGGCATGCCAAGAGAAGGGAAACGCCGGGTCGGGCGAACGGCATCGGTACGGCACGGCGTGCCGGGTCCCCGGGCGCGATGACCGGCCGGGACGTCCCGGCGGGGGGGGTCTCCCCCGCCCCGCCGCTCCCGGGACGGTCCCCCCCCGCGGAACCCGCCGCCCGGCGCGGGCCGGACCGCCCCGCCCCCCCCGCCGCGGG
>QGUZ01000170.1 GCA_003242605.1 Actinomycetota bacterium | reverse complement strand
CGGTGATGAGGCCGAGGCCGGTGAGGCGGAACAGGAGTCGTCGCTGCATGTCGTCGTCCTGACCTTGGGGGATGACGCTGTGGTTATTTCCGCTGCCGGAAGCGGTAATCAGCTCGTCGATCGGGCGCCGCCCCAGCCGCTGCACCAGCGGCCACATGCACATCAGCTCGCCCTCGGCGCGCAACGTCCGGTCGATGAGGCGGACCCGGTCGCCGCCGTCGGGCAGGTGCTCGCCACGCTCGATTGCGTTGATCATCGAGGGTGAGTAACCGGTGCGGGCGGCCAGCTCGGTGAGGCTAAGGCGCCGCCCGATGCGGTGTTCGTAGCTGTCGCGCAGGTCGCGGATCCGGGCGCCGAAGTAGTGGGCCAGGGAGCGGTAGCGGTCGGGGTTCTTGCGGTGGCCGGGCATGTGATCACCTCCGGATTGCGGGCGCCTCGTGAGTGGTGATGCGACCTCGCGTGGTGACCGTGCGGGTGCGAGCGTATGCGCACCGTACATCAGTGCGGGCTCGCGTGTTGACGTTTTCTCGACGATCCGGAGGTGAGCACTTGAGGGGGATCGACCCGGAGGGGACCCTGCGCCGCGTCCGCCGGTGGGAGGCGGCCCGGCGGTGGGCACTGCGGCGCTTCACGTCGGCGCCCTTCGCCCCGTCCCGGCCGCAACGCCCTGCGGACGGATTGACGCTCCTGGGCGCCACCAAGCTCCGAGCGACCCCGGAAAACGTGGCCGAGATACGCGCCTACCTCGGAAAACTGCTCGCCGGCGGCCCGGTCGACGTGCCCACCGTCGCCCTGCTCGCGGGCGAGCTCGCCACGAACAGCCTGCGCCACGCCACGGCGCGCGCGGACGGTGTGATCGCGCTCGCCGTACTCGCGGCCGGGGACGCCGTGCGTGTCGAGGTCGCCGACGGCGGCGGCCCCACCACGCCCTGCCTGCGCCCACTCGACGACGAGTACGCGGAAGGAGGGCGCGGCCTGCACCTGGTGGACCTGCTCGCCTCGCGCTGGGGCTTCACGCGGGACCGCAACGGCACCACGACCTGGTTCGAGATCACCACGTCATGCCCCGAGCGATCGGGGGAGGCTTTGGGGGAATATGCGCCGCAAGGGCAGGGTTCAGGGCCTGCATGACCACAGGGCGTACACGGCGGCCATCATGACCGGCACGGGCACGGGAGAGCCGGGCGACGGGCGGCCCGGCGACGGAAAGAGCGCGGTGCGGCACGGACACGGCGAGGCCGCACCCGCCGCGCATGCGGCAGGCCGTGCGCCGGCCGGCCGGAGCGGGCCCGCGACGCACGCCGGGCACGGGGCACACGCGCCCCGCAAGAGCAGCGTGACCTGGAGCATGGCCGCGTCGGCCACGCTGCACTGCCTCACCGGCTGCGCCGTCGGCGAGGTGCTCGGCATGCTGATCGGGGCCGCGTTCGCCTGGCCGGCCCTGCCCACCGCGGTGCTGGCGATCGCGCTGGCGTTCCTCTTCGGCTACTCGCTCACCGTGCTCGGCCTGCGCCGGGCACGGCTGGGCCTGCGCCGTACCGTGCGGCTCGCGCTCGCCGCCGACACCCTCTCCATCGCCGTGATGGAGCTCGTCGACAACGGCGTGCTGCTGCTCGTCCCCGGCGCCTTCGACGCCGAGCCGGCCGACCTCCTCTTCTGGGGCGGGCTCGCGTTCTCCCTGCTCGTGGCGTTCGCGGTCACCACGCCCGTGAACAAGTGGCTGATCGGCCGGGGCAGGGGGCACGCGGTCATCCACGGACACCACTGACCGCGACGGCCGAGCACGAACGCGCGGCGATCGTGAACGGGGCGCCGTCCGAGGCCAGGGTGCCGTCGTGCGCCGTGACGCGCCCGAGGTCAGTGCCGGCGAAGGCGACGAACTCGGCGGCACACGTCGCCTTGCCGGGCGGAGAGCGGCCGGGCGGGAGCCGCCGGGCGGGCGGGCCCGCCCGGCGGCGTGTGAGGTCAGGACGCCAGGTGCTCGGAGATCGTCCGCACCAGCGTGTCGCGCCGGACGCACGCGTCGAACGCGAAGCAGCCGGCCAGCTCCTCGGCCTCGCCGGGGGTGACGCCCGCGAAGCAGCGGGCGAAGTCGTCCACGAGCGGCTCGGCGAGCAGGATGTTGCGCACGTGCGTCTTGATGTGGTCGCGGGCGCCCCACGGGTACGGCTGGAAGTCGGGGAACTCCTTGGCGAACAGCTCCTCGATCGGCTCGAGGATGTGGCGCACGTTCACGTCGCTGCCGCCCCACGAGTCGGCGCCGAGCCGGTTCTTCTTCGCCAGGGCCGGTGCGATGCGGCGCCGGTAGGGGCTGTCCTCGGGCACGTACACCAGGCCCTGCATGCCGATGTCCTTGTAGGTCCACAGCGACCAGCTCGCGCCGTGCTCGCGGTAGATCTCCAGCTGGTCCTGCAGCAGCCGGATGCGCTGGGCGTCGCGCTCCGGGTCGCCGGTGTAGATCGGGCCGAACTCGCCGATCCAGATCGGGGTGCCGGTGCGGCGCATGTACTCGGTGCGGCGCAGGAACGTCCGCTCCACCGCGGCCCGGTCGAAGTGCTCGCCGCGGGTGACGCCCGGGTAGACGCCCTCGGCGGCGATGCCGGGCAGCGCGTAGTCGTGCGCGGTGTAGACGGTGTTGGGGAACGGGTCGCCGAACGCCGAGAAGTCCGAGGAGTACCGGTTGCCGTCGAGGAACAGGATGTGCCTGGTGTCGATGGCGCGGATCGCCCGCTCCAGCCGCTCGTAGAACGGGCCGATCGCCTCGCCGGTCTCGTCGGCGGGCTCGTTGAGCGGGTTGTAGCCCGCGACCTCGGGCCGGTCCCGGTACCGGTCGGCGAGCGCCTCCCACAGGTGCACCACCCGGTCCTGGAAGTGCGGGTGCCGCCAGAACAGCGCTCGGCCGGTGGGGTTGTCGCTGTGCCAGTGGTGGTTCTGCCACCCGGGTGCGGCGTGCAGGTCGAGGATCACGTACACCCCGGCGGCCGCGCAGATGTCGATCACCCGGTCGAGCAGGGCGAAGCCCTCCTCCTTCAGCCGGAAGGGGCGGGCGTCGTCCTCGAAGATCCGGTAGTGGAACGGCACGCGCACCGAGTTGAGGCCGATCGAGGCGAGGAAGCGGGCGTCCGCCTCGTCGAAGAACGCGGTCAGGAAGCGGTCGAAGAACCGCGCGTACCCCTCCTCGCCCAGCGTCCGGCGCAGCGCGTCCCGCATCGCCGACTCGGTGAACGGGTAGCCGGTGATGAAGTTCTCCATGTTCAGCCAGCCGCCGAGGCCGACCCCGTAGAGGGTGACCGTCCGGCCGGACTCGTCCACGAGACGGTCGTCGCGTACCGAGAGCCACGAAAGCCCGGGAGAGTTGCTCGCGTTCATCACAGACCTCCGAGTGGGTTCCCCGCCCCGCGGCGGGGCGGGATCGGCGGGACCGCACGATGTCGGGAAACGCTCGCGCCCGGGACGGGCACCGGACGATGGTACGAAAGATCGTTCGCGGAACGGGAGGCCGCCGCTCCGCGCGAGGGGACGCGTCGGCGGTGCGGGTGACCCGGCGGGGACGGAGCCGGGGACACGGCGGTGAGCACGGCGCGCCGTCCGGCCTGCACCGGGCGGGGGAGCGCCACCCGGCCGCTCCGCCGGCCCCGGTTCGCTTCCGCGCCCTGCGGTGCAGTACATTGCACTCCAAGTTCAATCTGGAAAAGGGGGCGTGGTGACGCACGTGGTGCCGGAGACCGGACAGGGCATCGAGCGGTGGCTCGCCGAGGCGTACATCGACCCGGCCGTGGCCGAGCTGCGGCCGGACTACGCCGCGCTGCTCATCGTCGTGGAGGGCCTGCGCCCGGGCCCGACCGACGCGGAGAGCGACGCGCTGCTCGCCGCCGCCGAGGAGAAGGCCCGCGCCCTGCTCGGCGGGCGGGCCCCGCACGAGCTGGAGCACCTCGCCCAGTGGCGGGAGGCGTTCCGGGCGTTCGGCGCCAAGCCGCAGCGCACCCGGCCGAGCGCCGAGGCCCTGCTCCGCCGGATCGACGCCGGACTGCCACGCATCGACCGCATCACCGACGCCTACAACGCGGTCTCGGTCGGCCACGCGCTGCCGATCGGCGGCGAGGACCTCGACGCGTACGCCGGGCCGCCGCGGCTCGTCCGCGCGGCCGGCGACGAGCCGTTCGACACCCAGCAGAACGGCGAGCCGATCGTGGAGCACCCGGACCCGGGCGAGGTGGTCTGGCGCGACGACAAGGGCGTCACCTGCCGCCGCTGGAACTGGCGCCAGTGCGTGCGCACCCGCATCACCCACTCCACCACCCGCGGCCTGTTCGTCCTCGACGGCCTCGGCGCCCTCGGCGTCGACGGCCTGCGGGCGGCGGCCGACGAGCTGATCGCGAACCTCACCCGACTCAGCCCCGGCGCGACCGCCGTCACCCGCCTGCTCACCGCCGCCGAGTCGAGCTGACCCGCCACGGGGCCGGGCTCGTGCCCGGCCCGCGAGCGCCACGCCGTCCGCCACGCGCCCGCGGGTGACCGGGCGGGGTGCCGGAGCGCACGCCGGACTGCGGTGGACCCGCCCGCGGCCGCCGCGCGCGGTCACCGGCTAGTGCCCCCGCCGCCGTTGCAGGCGCTTTCTCCGGGCCACCTCGCGGCGGTGCTCCCGTTTCGCCTGCTCCTCGGCCTTGCGGCGGGTGGCGGCCTCCTTCTTGCGGGCCTCCAGGGCGAGCCGCATCGCCTCCTGGGAGGCGGTGCGGCGGACGCCGACCTCGCGGGCGGCCCGGGCGGCGAGCTTCGCGGCGCGCTTCGGGTTGGGCCGCTTCACCTGCCGGGTGCCGACCGGGACGGGCGGGGCCGCCTCGGCCTGCTCCAGCAGGGGAACGCCCTGGCGGAGCAGGAACGCGTGCAGTTCCGCGCCGGTCGGCTCCGAGCCCAGCACGACGCGGGTGGCCCGCACCTCGCCACCGGAGACGATCTCGAAGACGCCCACCCAGAACGGCGCGTCGAAGAATACGGACAGCGTGATCATGTGCCCTCCTGATGGCATGCCAAAGCACGGCACACCGGACACCCTCAGGAGGGCGGATACTGGATCACCGGGCGGTGATCGTCCCGGGCTACCAACCGGGACCGCGTTTTCGTGTGCCTCGCCCATTATGCCGTAATCGGCGATCACGGTCCTACGGCCACCCGGTGACCGGCCACCGGGCTCGGCGCGGCCGCCGGTGCCGGGGCCGTACCGGGCGAGCCCTCTGGCGGGGTCAGGCCCGCGTGCCGCCCTCGGCGAGCTCGCCGAGCCGCCGCTCGAAGTCGGCCATCGTGGGCAGGAACCAGACCCGGTAGACGCCGCTCACAGCTCACGCGCCAGGGCCGCGGTGAGCCGGAGCGCTTCGGCGGTGGCCTCCAGGCCACCGGTCAGAATGATCTTCATTTCGGCCCTTTCCTCGTCGTAGACGACCTGGACGTGCAGCGGTTCCCCGTCGGGCGGCGCCTTGCGCACGGCGGTGAGCAGTGAGCTCAGCCGGCTCATCGCCGCCGGGCTGATCGCCTCGATCTCCACGACGCTGGTGACCCCGGTACGGCGGCTGCGCCGTACCGTCTCCCGCGCGGGCTCCGGGGGCGGATGCCCCAGGAACTCCGCCAAGGCCTCCCGCGAGATCCGGTACCGCCTACCGGCCCGCACCGCCTTCAGCCGGCCCTCCCGCACGTGGTTGCGCACGGTCTTCACGTGCAGTCCCAGCAGCTCGGCGACCTCGTCGACGGAGTAGAACCGCCCGGCCACGCTACCACCATCCTTCCTTATCACTCCACATAATAAGGGAGTAATAGGGAGTGATAAGGAGCGATAGACCTAAATGGGGGACGGGCCGGGCCGCCGGGGGAGGGGAGCGGGCCCCGACCTTCCGCGGCACGGCGTCGACGGCTTTCCGGGCTACCGCCGGCGGGACGGGCCGCATGCGAGCGACGCCATGGCGGCGAGCGGCGTGAAGCGCCGGCGGGCCGTCCGCGGGCCCTCATGCGGATCGACCTGACGGCCGGGCCCGGCGGCGCGCCGCGCCGCGACATCGCCGGGCTCAGCGCGATCCCGGATGCCCCGCGGGTACCGAGGGAGGTCGCGAACGGTACCGATCGCGACCTCCAGGGTGGGGACCGGCGGCCAGGGAGGCGGGCGCGCGCCGGCCGGGTGCATCAGGCGGCCGAGCGGCCTGCCGAGTGGCCCGCCGGACCGAGCGGCGTGCCGTACCTCCGCGGCGTCCGGCGGCGACGGGCGGGGCCGGGGGCGGATCTCCTCGACCGCCCGGGTTCCGCTCAGGCGGCCCGCTCGGGCCGGGGCACGTCCGCCTTCCGTTCCGGCATGACGACGGTGAGCAGGAACAGCAGCAGTGCGACGGGCACCGCCCAGGCGAACACGTGCGGTATGGCGTCCGCCACCGGCACGTTGGCGTCGAGCTCGCGGTTGAGCAGGGTGCCGAAGAACGCCACGCCGAGCGCGGTCCCCAGGCCGCGCGTCGACATGACGAGCGAGGTGGTGGCGGCCAGGTCGGCCGGCGGGACCGCGTTCTGGGCGACCGTGACGAGCAGCTGCATGATCAGGCCGACGCCCAGGCCCAGCACGACGATCCCGGCCGCCACCGGCCCGTACGAGGTGCCGCCGCCGAGCACGCTGAGCAGGGCGATCCCCGCGGTCATGACGACGGCCCCGGCCACGATGAACGGCTTGTGCCGGCCCAGCGTGCCGGCGAGCCTGCCGGACGCCCCGGACGCGAGCACGAACGCGAACACGAACGGGACCAGCGCGAACCCGGCCGCGGTGGGGCTCATGCCGTACGCGTGCTGGAAGTAGGTCGGCAGGAAGAACACCGAGCCGTACAGCAGCGCGCCGAGCAGCACCGTGGCGGGCACCGCGACCCGCAGCACCGGACCGGCGAGCAGCCGCAGCGGCAGCACCGGGTCCGCGGTGCGCCGCTCCCACCACACGAACGCGGCGAACAGCACGACCGCGGCGGCGAGCAGGCTCAGGATCGTCGCCGAGCCCCAGGCGTACTCGCGCCCGCCCCACTCGACCGCGAGCATCAGGGCGATGACGGCGGCGACGACGAGCGCGGAGCCGGGCAGGTCGAGGCGGGGCCGGCGCGCCGCGGCGGGCAGGCGCAGCGTCGTCGCGGTGAGCAGTACGGCGAGCACGCCGAGCGGGACGTTGATGTAGAAGATCCAGCGCCAGCCCAGCCGGTCGGTGAGCAGGCCGCCGACGAGCGGCCCGCCGACGCTGCCGAGGGCGAAGATCCCACCCAGGTAGCCCTGCACCCTGCCGCGCCGGTCGGCCGAGAACAGCTCGGACAGCGCGATCGAGGGCAGCACGAACAGCCCGCCCGCGCCGATCCCCTGCAGCGCCCGGAAGGCGATGAGCTGACCGAGGCCGCCGGCCAGGGCGCACAGCGCGCTCGCCACGGTGAACAGGCCCACCGCGGCCAGGTACGTCGCCCGCCGCCCGAACCGGTCGCTCACCCGCCCGTACAGGGCGCCGGTCGCGGTGGAGGCGAGCAGGTAGGCGGTGGCGACCCAGCCGATCGAGCCGAGGCCGCCGACGTCGGCGGCGATCTCGGGCAGGGCGGTGGCGACCACGGTCTGGTCGAGCACGGACAGCAGCACGCCGAGCGACAGCCCCGCCGAGGCGAGGCCCACGCGCCCGGTCCGGCGGGCCGCGCCGCTGTCGATGGTCACGTCGGAGGTCATGGCGAAACAGGCTCCTTTGCGGCCCACCGGTCAGTTCCGCACGCCCGCGAGCGGCGCGCGCAGCCTCATGTCCGTCCACAGCAGCTCTTTGTCGATCACGATCGCCGCGATCGTGCCGCTCGCCGCGGCCGCGACGATCGCGGCGGCCGGGACCGGGAACGTGGCGCGCCGGGCCATGTCGCCCGCGGCGTACACGCCGCCGACGCTGGTCCGGCAGAACTCGTTGACCTCGACCGTGCCGTCGTCGAGCAGCGCGCAGCCGAGGCGCTCGGGCAGCGGGGAGCGCTGCCGCGTGACCGACTTGGCGAAGATCGCCTTCCTCGCCAGGACGGATCCGTCGGCGAACTCGACGCTCTCCAGGCCGCCGTCGCCGCCGTGCAGGCGCGCCACGCGCTGCGTGGCGACCGCGACGCCGTTGCCCTCCAGCAGCCGCATGGCCGCCTCGTCGAACGCGGGCGGGCCGTCGGTGCACACGACGACGTCGTCGCTGAACCGCCGCAGGTGCAGCGCGAGCTCGACCCGGTCCGGCGTGCCGCCGAGCACGGCGATCGGGGTGTCGCGCAGCTCGTACCCGTGGCAGTAGGGGCAGTGGTAGGCGCCCCGGCCCCACAGCCGGTCCAGGCCGGCGATGCGCGGCAGCTCGTCGGCGAGGCCGGTGGCGAGCAGCAGCCGCCGCGCCGCCACCGTGGACCCGTCGGCGAGGCGGACCTCGAACCCGCCCGCCGGCAGGGGAACGGCGTCGTCGGCGGCGATCTCGCGGATCTCGACGGACGGGTACGCCTGAAGCTGCTCGCGGGCGATGCGGCGCAGCTCGCCGGGTGGTGTGCCGTCGCGGGTCAGCAGGTTGTGCGCCGCCGGCGACGGCGCGTTGCGGTAGTCGCGGGAGTCCAGCACGAGCGTGGATCGGCGCGCCCGCCCCAGGGTGAGGGCGGCCGACAGGCCGGCCGGGCCGCCGCCGACCACGATGACGTCCAGCATTGCGGACCTCCAGGGATTGCTCGCTTGACAGCCGCGATCAGCGTGCAAGTTAATGTCGACATGAAGTCAAGGGGCTGGATCCCGCAGCCGCCGGAGCGGGACGAGGCCGACGGCCACATGTCCATCGGGGAGCTGGCCGAACGCTTCGGGCTCGCCACGCACGTGCTGCGCCACTGGGAGTCCGCCGGGCTCTTGACCCCCGCCTACCGGGTCGCCGGGCGGCGCCGGTACACGCGCGACCACGTCACCCGCGTGGCGATGATCCTGCGCGGCAAGGAGGCCGGCCTGAGCCTGCCGCAGCTGCGCGAGATCCTCACCGCCACCGATCCGGCCGCGCGGCGGGAGCTGCTCGAGCGGCACCGCGCGGAGCTCGACGAGCGGATCGCCCGGATCCAGGCGTCGAAGGAGCTGATCGAGCACGTGCTGGAGTGCGGCGCGCCCGACTTCACCCGGTGCCCGGAGTTCCAGGAGCTGGTGCGCGCGATGGCGGCCCGGGTGCCGCTGAGCCACTGACGGCCCGCCGCCGCCCCGGCTCGCCGAATGCGCCGCTCGGCGGGAGCGGCTGCGGGCGCCCGGCCACTGGTGACGCGGCCGTGGGGGAGGGCACGATGAGGCGGTGGATGTCGACGCGTTGGTGGAGGCGGCCGAAGAGCTGATCGCGGTGCCGTCGACGGCCGATCGGCCGCGGGAGCTGGAGCGGGCGCTGGAGTACGTGCTCGACTTCGTCGGGCCCGGGTTCACCGTGGAGCGGTTCGAGTCCGGCGGCAAGCCGAGCGCGCTCGTGTACCCGCCGGTCGAGGGCGGGCGGCCGGAGTTCCGGGTGATCCTCAACGGGCACGTGGACGTGGTGCCCGCGCCGCCGGAGCAGTTCCGGCCGCGCCGGGTGGACGGCCGGCTGTACGGCAGGGGCGCGCAGGACATGAAGGTGTCCGCGCTCGTGCTCGCCCAGGTGTTCCGGGAGCTCGCGCACGCCCTGCCGTACCCGATCGCGCTGCAGGTGGTGACCGACGAGGAGGTGGGCGGGCGGGACGGCACCGCCCATCAGCTGCGGCAGGGGGTGCGCGGGCGGTTCGTCGTGATCGGCGAGTTCAGCGGGCTGCGGGTGGTGCACGAGTCGAAGGGCATCGTGGTGGCCCGGATGGTCGCGCTCGGCCGCGGGGCGCACAGCGCCTACCAGTGGAACGGCGAGAACGCGCTGGTCAAGGTGGTGCGCAGCGTGGAGCGGCTGCTCGCCGCCTACCCGATCCCGGACGGGGAGGAGTGGCGGACCACGGTCAACGTCGCCCGGATCGACACGCCCAACCAGGCGTTCAACCAGGTTCCGGCGGAGGCCGAGGCGTGGCTCGACATCCGGTTCCCGCCGGAGGACCCGGATTTCACCGGCAGGACCGCCGAGCAGATCGCCGCGCATCTGGCGACGTTCTGCGAGCCGGGGGTGCGCGTGTCGATCGACAGCGCCGATCCGCCGCACCGGGCCGACCCCGGGCGGGCCGAGCTGCTCGCGCTCCAGCGGGCCGCCCGGGAGCAGGGCTACTCCGGCGACCTGCTGCGCAAGCACGGCGCGGCGGACGCGCGGTTCTACTACCGGCACGGCATCGACGCGGTGATCTTCGGGGTCGGCGGCGACGGGCTGCACGGGCCGGACGAGTACGCCGACATCGCCACGATCGCGCCCTACCACCGCGCGCTCACCCGCTTCCTGCGCGGCCTCGCCGCCGGCTGAGGGAGGGCGGGCTCGGCCGCCCGCACCCCGCCCCCGCACCGCCGTACGGCGCGGCGGACCGGGGCGGACGGCCGCGGTGCTGCTTTTTACCCACTCAACCGTCCCCGCCAAAGGAAAAGGGTAGATTTCTGGGAGAGCGGGATCATCACAAAAAA
>QGUZ01000169.1 GCA_003242605.1 Actinomycetota bacterium | reverse complement strand
GCGGCCCCCCTCGGGGCGGCCCCGGTCCCGGCCCCCGGGGTGGCGCGAGCGCGCCCGGCCGGCTCCCCTCGTCCTGCACCCGGGCCCGCCCCTCGGCCACCGCGGGGATCCCCGCCGGGTCGCCCTCGGGCAGGTGGGCCGCGTACGGCGAGCGGCGGGCGCGCTCGGCCCCGGCCGCGACGAGCTCGTCCACCGTGGCCCGGCCGGGCCGGGCGACGAGGGTGACCAGCGGCCGCTCGTTGTCGGCGGCGAGCAGCGCCTCGGCCTCGGCCCGGTCGCCGCCGAGCGCGTCGAGCAGCGCGGTGACGATCCACCGCGGGTGGCTGTAGGTGACCGCGAGGTGGCCGACGAGGTCCTCCTCGGGCGGCGGGGCGACGATCGGCAGCCACTCCTCCAGGCTGCGCAGCGCCACCCGGCGCAGCACCGCGTTGGCGTACCGGGACGGGCCCTCCCCGACCCGGCGGCGCACCAGGGCGACGGTGGCGCTCACCGCGGCGTGCGGCGGGATGCGGGTGCGCAGCAGCTGGTGCACGCCGAGGCGGAGCCCGTCGAGCAGCGGCGGGTCCAGCCGCTCCGGCGGCCGGTCGCTGCACGCGGCGATGATCCGGTCGTAGGTGAGCAGGCCGCGCAGCGTGCCGTAGCCGAGCTCGGTGGCGAGCGCGGCGTCCCGGCCGGTCACGCCGCGCTCCCGCAGCATGCGCGGGAGCAGCAGGTTGGCGTAGGCGTCGCGCTCGCGCACCGCCCGCAGCAGGTCGAAGGCCGCGTTCCGCGCCTCGTCCCGCGCCGGCCGCCGCGGCTCGGCCCGGCGGGGCGGCCGGGCCCGGCCCCGTCGCCGTTGTGTCATCACGTCGTTCCTCGTCCGCTCAGGTCAGGGCGTCGCCCGGGGTGAGCCGGGCGCCGCGGGCCCACTCGGCGGCGGTCATCGCGCGCTTGCCCTCGGGGCGCACCTCGCCGAGCCGTACCGGGACGGTACCGGTGCCGGCGAGCACCTCGTCCTTGGTGGCGCGGAGCGCGCCGGGCGGCAGCGCGGGCGCGTCCGGGACCGGCCGCACCGGGCCGAGCTTGAGCCGGGTGCCGCGGAACTCGGTCCACGCCCCCGGAGCCGGGGTGCAGGCGCGGATCAGCCGGTCGACGCGCAGCGCGGGCGCGGTCCAGTCGACCCGGGCGTCGGCCACCTCGATCTTCGGGGCGAACGAGACGCCCTCGGCGGGCTGCGGGCGGGCCTCGAGGGTGCCGTCCTCGATGCCGTCGAGCGTTGCGGCGAGCAGGCGCGCGCCCGACTCGGCGAGCCGGGCGAGCAGGTCGCCGCTGGTGTCCTCGGGCCGCACCGCCTCGGTGACCACGCCGAACACCGGGCCCGCGTCGAGCTCCTTGACGATGCGGAAGACGGTCGCGCCGGTGATCTCGTCGCCGTGCAGGATCGCGTGCTGCACCGGGGCCGCGCCGCGCCACGCGGGCAGCAGCGAGAAGTGCAGGTTCACCCAGCCGTGCCGGGGGATCTCCAGCGCGGTCTCCGGCAGCAGCGCCCCGTACGCCACGACCGGGCAGCAGTCGGGGGCGAGCTCGCGCAGCCGGGCCAGGAACTCCGGATCGCCGGCCCGCTCGGGCTTGAGCACCTCGACGCCCGCCTCGGCGGCGAGCTCGGCCACCGGGCTGGGATGCAGCCTGCGCCCCCGCCCCGACCGGGCGTCGGGCCGGGTCACCACGGCCACGACCTCGTGCCGCGGCGACTCCAGCAGCAGCCGCAGCGACGGCAGCGCCGTCTGCGGAGTTCCGGCGAAGACCAAACGCAAGGTTCCCCCAACGCCTCTCTCGAACCGGCCCCCGGCGCGCGAGGGGGCCCGATCACGGTGCGCCCGGCGCCCGGCGCGCACCCACCGTCCCGCCCGGCCGTACGGCGGGCCTCAGATGGCCTTGCCGTAGGTGGCGTGCGGCGAGTACTTGATCACCGGCGGCTGCAGACCGCTCCACTCGGCCTCCCGGATCGCCTTCATGGCGAGCTTGCGCTGCTCGGGATCCATGCGGTCGATGAACAGCACGCCGTCCAGGTGGTCGGTCTCGTGCTGCAGGCACCGGGCCATCAGGTCCGTGCCCTCGATCACCACCGGCTCGCCGTACATGTTGAAGCCCTTGGCCACCGCGCGCACCGCGCGAGGGGTCGGGAAGGACAGGCCCGGGAAGGACAGGCAGCCCTCCTCCCCCTCCTCGTCCATCTCGTCGGAGAGGTCGAGGTCGGGGTTGACCAGGTGCCCGAGCTGGCCCTCGACGTGGTAGGTGAACACCCGCAGGCTCACCCCGATCTGCGGCGCGGCCAGGCCCGCTCCGGGCGCGTCCAGCATCGTGTCGGTGAGGTCCTTGACGAGCTTGCGCAGCTCCTTGTCGAAGTCCGTCACCGGCTCCGCAGGGGTGCGCAGCACCGGGTCACCGAACAGGCGGATGCGCTTTACGGCCACGAAACGGCTCCGTTCCTTGCCTTCACCAACCGGGAGATCCCAGTCTACGCGCCCGGCCGGGCCCGGGCTGCCGCCGCCCGCGCCCGGTCACCGGGAGCGGGCCTTCAGCACCGCCTTGCGGGCCGCCTTGCCGACCGCCGCATCGGGGTGGTGCTCGGCGAGCAGCTCGAGCACGGCGAGCGTGTCCGGGTGGTCGCAGGACGCCATCTCGTCGACGAGCCGCAGCAGCTCCCCGCCGCTCTCCAGGGCGTCGAACTCGCCGATCGCCTCGGACACGTCGCCGAGGTGGAGCAGCGTGGCGAGGGTGTCCACGGCGAGCCAGACGTTGTCGGCGTCGGTGAGCGCCGGGGCGTCGAGGTCCCGCACGCCGAGCCACACCGCGGCGTGCCGCCACATCATCGGCTCGGACAGCGCCTCACGCATCGCGGGCTCGGCCTCGGGGCCCAGCTCCTCCAGGATCGTGCCGATCACGCCGCGGTGGCCCGCGGTGCCCGACGCGGCCACCTTGACCAGCTCGCGGGCGGCCTCCTCCGGGGAGCGGCGCTCCACCCACACCCCGGCGGCGCTCGCGGGCGCCTCGCCGTTCAGCATCGCGTCGACCAGCTCGGCGGCGGTGAGCTCGGCGAAGTGGGCGACCTCGGCGAGCAGCGGGGCGTCGTGGCCCTCGCGCAGCAGGTCCTGGCGCACCGCCCACACCCCGAGCGGGGTGAGCCGCACGGTGTCGCCGGCGCCGTCGTGCCCGTACCGCTCGAACAGCCCGCAGTACTCGAGCAGCTCGACGGCCGCGGCGAGGTCGGCGGGGAGCCGCTCGCGCAGCTCGCGCATCTCCTCCGGGCCCGCCCCGCAGCCGATCTCGTGGGCCTGGAGCATGCCCTCGGCGAGCGCCGGGACGGTGATGCCCTCGGTCATCGCGTACATGGTCGCGAGCATCTCGGTGAGGTGCTCGTCGACGACCGGCGAGCCGGTGAGCTCATCGTCGGCGCGGTCGAGCACGTCCATCACCACGCCGTCCCAGAACTCCAGCGTCTCGTCCGGCAGGCCCCGGCCCGGCGCCGCCCCGGTGCGGGTGATCTGCACCAGGCCGGTGTTCACCGCGACGATCCACAGCAGGCGCACCCGGTCGGGGGCGATGCCGAGGTCGGCCGCGGCGCGCTCGACGTCCTCCTGCTCCAGCAGCCCATCGACGGTGAGGCTGCGGGTGCCGGTCCACTCGGCGAGACGCCGTACGTCGCGCACGAGCGGCACCTGCGGCACCATCGCGGCCAGCTCGTCGTCGGGCAGCAGCTCGACCGGCGGGAAACTCAGCACGTCGCCACCGCAGTCGGAGCACTCACACCCGTCATGCTCGCCGGGCGCCTCCTCGACCTGCTCCTCGATGTCCTCGACGCTGTCGAGGAGCTCGTTGTCGGACACCGCGCCGGCCGACCCGCGCAGCGCGCGCAGGTCGATGACGTCTCCCGTCTTCCCACTCTTGGCCATTCCCGCAACTTACTCCACACCGGCACCGGGAGAGTACGGCTATCCGATGCCTCGGGATCGTGCCTTGAACGCGGCCTTGCGCGCGGCCTTCGCCGCCGAGGGATCGGGCAGGGTACGTCCCAGCAGCTCCAGCACCTCGACCACGTCCGCGTGGTCCACCCGCCACATCTCCTCGATCATATGGGCGGGCGGGCCGGAGGCGGCGAGGTTCTGCGCGAAGTTCTCCGGATCGTCCATCGCGCCGGGCAGCGCGAGGGCGAGCATGTCGACGCTCACCCACAGCGCCTCCTCGTGGGTGAGCGCGGGCGCGGGCAGGTCGCGGGCGGAGAGCCAGTGGATCAGGTGCGGGCGCAGCTCCGGGTCGTCGAGCCGGGCGCGCACCGCCTCCTCGGCCGCCACGCCGAGCCGGTCGACGATCGAGATCGCGATGCCGCGCACCACGGCGGGCGCCCCGGTGACCGCGGCGAGCAGCTCGGCGGCCGCCTCCGCGGGGCTGCGGCGCTCCAGCCACCCGGTGATGGCCCGCTCGGCCTCCTCCTGCGGCACGCCGCCCATCAGCCAGGCGATCAGCCCCGCGGCGCTCGCCTCCACGGGGTCGCCGTCCGGCTCGAGGGCGTCGTCGGGGGCGGCCCAGCGGCCCGGGTTGCCGCCCGCGCGGCCGGACGGCACGGCGTCGGACAGCGAGATCGACAGGTTGGTGCCCTTCTCCAGGGAGTCGGCGTCGATCGCGCTGAACATGCTCTTCGCCATGCCGTACCGGCTGGTGTCGGCGAGGGCCGCGGGCAGCTCCGGCTCGATCTCGTCGAGCCGGGCGCGCATCGCCGCGGCCCGCTCGGCGTCGACCTCCCCGGCCTCCTCGAGGAAGTCCACCAGCGCCCGCGCCGCCGCGATCGTCTCGCCCGCGCTCTCCGGCGGGGTGATGACCTTGCGGGGGTAGATGTCGAGCAGCAACCGCTCGAACGTCTCGGGGGCGAAGTCGCCCAGCGTCGTGACCTCAAGGTAGTCGCTGGCGTAGTCGCACAGCAGCCGCATCTCGCCGATGTCGGCTTCGATGCCGCGCGACCGGGCCCAGTCGCGCATGCGCTCGACGGCCTGGTTCACCCATTCGATCGACACACGCAGAAACTAACGGCTCACCAGCCGGCACGGCGAATCGGCGGGGGGCGAACCGGTCGGTTTTCCCAGGTGGGTAGGCGGTTCACACCAGCTCGAGGGGATCGATCCGGACCTGCACCGGATCGGGGGCTCTGCGCGCCGAGCGGGCCGCGGAGGCGGCCTTCAGCGCCCGGGCCAGCTCGGCCCCGCGGGCGCCGGGGACGCGCACCATGAGCCGCTCCCGGGGCCGGTCGTCCGCGGCGGCCGCGCCCTCGCCGGGGCGCGGGCGGGGCGGGTCGAGCGGGACCGGGCCGAGGATCTGCGCGCCCGGCGGCGGGTCGAGGGCGGCGGCGAGCTCGCGCACCGCGTCCGCCACGCCGGTGAGGGTGGCGACCCGGACCGCGGGCGGGAAGCCGAGCTCGGCGCGCTCGGCGAGCTCCCGCTCGGAGAAGGTGACCGGGTCCCAGCGCACCAGCGCCTGGGTGGGGGCGAGCGCGGCCTCCGCGCACACCACGAGCTCGGCGCGCGGGCGCAGCAGGGCCGCGGCGTTCATCCAGCGGCGCAGCGTCTCCTCCGCGGCCCGCAGGTCGGGCCGGCCGAGCAGCGCCCAGCCGTCGAGCAGCACGGCGGCGGCGTACCCGCCCGCGGCCACCGGCTCGGCGCCCGGGGTGGCGACGACGAGGGCGGGCTCGGGGCCGACGGCGGTCAGCACGCCGTCGCGGCCGGAGGTGCGCACCGGCACGGCGGGGAACGCCCGGCCGAGCTCCTCGGCGGTCCGGCGGGCGCCGACGACCACGGCGCGGACGCCGGTGTCGCCGCAGGCCGGGCAGCGCCACGCGCCGGCGACGCGGCCGCACCACCGGCAGTACGGCATGGCGTGCCCGCTGCGCAGCGCGAGCGGGCCGCCGCAGCTCGGCCCGCCGCCCCCGGCCCCGGCGGCGGCCGGGCTGTGGCCGCACCGCGCCGGGGCCCGGCAGGACCGGCAGGCGAGCGCGGGCAGGTAGCCGCGCCGCGGAACCTGCACGAGCACCGGGCCGTCGGCGAGCCCGCGCTTGAGCGTGCGCCAGGCGAGGCTGGGCAGCCGGGCGGCGCGCGCCGCCTCGTCGCGGGCGAGCTCGGCGTCGTCGCCGGAGGGCCGCACCCGGGGGGCCGCGGCGCGCACCGCGCCGCGGTCCGGGGTGAGCGGCCGCGCCCAGCCGGTGGCCACCAGGCGGGTCGCCTCGGCGGTGCGCGCGTACCCGCCGACGAGCAGCGCGGCGCCGGTCTGGTGGGCGCGCAGCGCGAGCACCTCCCGGGCGTGCGGGTAGGGGGCGCGCGGCTCGGCGTGCAGGTCGTCCCCGTCGTCCCAGATCACGGCGAGCCCGAGGTCGGCCACGGGGGCGAACATCGCCGCGCGGGTGCCGACCACGGCGCGCACCTCGCCGCGCCGTACCCGCAGCCAGCGCCGGTACCGCTCGGCCGGGCCGAGGTCGGCGGTGAGGGCGACGTGCGGCAGGTCGCCGAGCGCCCGGTGCACGAGGTCGACGTCCTTGCCGTCCGGCACCACCACGAGCGCCCCGCGCCCGGCGGCGAGCGCGACCCGCACGGCCGCGGCCACGCACCGCGGCCAGCGCGGCCCGTCCGGGCCGGCGCCCGGGATCGCGTTCCACACCGCCCGCGGGGCCCGCCCGTCGGCGAGCGCGGCGAGGAAGAACCGGCCCGCCGGGTACGCCGCCCACTCCCGGGCCGCGCGCTCGAGCACCGCGCCGTCCGGGCCGGGCGCGGCCTTCCGGCCGGAGGCCGCATCGGCGGGTTCGGCCTCCACGCGCGCGTGCCGGGGCGGGATGGCGAGCCGGAGCACGTCGGAGAGCGTGCCCGCGTACCGGTCGGCGACGGCCCGCGCGAGGCGGGCGATCTCGGGGGTGAGCACGGGCTCGGGCGAGACCACCCGCTCCAGGTAGGCGAGCCGCCCGCGGTGCTCGCTGGACTCGGCGCGCTCCAGCAGGAAGCCGTCGACGAGCTTGCCGGCGAACCGGACCCGCACCCGGCAGCCGGGTACGGCCTGCTCGTCCAGCGTCGCCGGAACCAGGTAGTCGAAGGGCCGGTCGAGGTGCGGCAGCGGGGTGTCGACCACGACCCGCGCCACCGGCGCCGAGGCGGCGGCGGTTCGTCCGCCGGGCCCGGGGGCCACCGCGCCGGACCGGGGTACCGCGCCGGGGTCGCAAGTCACGCCCCTTGTCCTACCAGATCCCACCGGCCCGGATCCCGGCGGCGGGCCGCACCGGGGACGCCCACGGCGGGTCCGCCGGTGGCGCGACACGGCGCACCGGGGCGACCGTACGGTGCTGCCATACGGCGCGGCACGGTGGGTGCGTCGCCCGGCGACGCGTCCGGGCGGGGTGCGGGCGAGCCTCGCCCGCGCGGCCGGGGCGGCGCGGGCGGCGTACCGCCGCGGCGCGGCGGGCGTGCGGCTCAGTGGCCGTCGTTGCGTTCCAGGCGCAGCGCGAGGGCCGGGCACATGGCGATCGCCTTCTCCGCGTCCTTCTCCAGGTGCGCCGGCACCGGCGTGTTGGGGATCACCGGGAAGCCGTGGATGTCGAGGGTCACGTAGCCGGAGAGGATGCCCGCGCACAGGCCGTGGCCGTCGCAGCGGCTCCAGTCGACGACGAGCCGGCCGACGGTGGGCTGGCTCGGCTCCTCCACCGGGATCGGCAGCCTGCCCAGCACCTTCCGGCCGCAGGTGCCGTGCAGCACGTGCTCGTTGACGTCCTCCTTGAAGGCGTCGAGCGCCGACAGCACGAACCGGGTCAGGCCGTCGGGGTGGGAGCAGGCGCCCCGGCCCTTCACCGCGCCGGCGGCCCGCCGTACCGTCTCCAGGGTGACCGAGCCGCCGCGGCCCTCGGCGAGCGCCTCCATCGCCTCGGCGAGCACCGGCAGGCCGAGCACGCACGGGCCGCACTGGCCCGCCGACTCCCCGGCCATGTACCGCGCGACGCGGGCCGCCTCGCCGATCGGGCAGGTGTCCGGGCCGAGCGGCAGGATGATCCCGGCGCCGAGCTGGGTGCCGACCGGCTTGAGCCCGGCGCGGGACAGCTCGGCGCGCATCGCGGCCTCGCCGGAGATGAACTTGCCGTGGTAGCCGCCGATCACCACGCCGTCGCCGGGGTCGGCGTCGCACAGCTCGAGCACCACGCGCAGCGGGATGCCCGCGGGCGCCTCGACCACGGCGGGCGACTTCGCCGAGCCGAGCACGGTGAGCAGGATCGTGCCGGGCTCCTCGGCGGTGCCCGCCATGCGGTAGCCGTCGGCGCCGAGCGAGGCGAGCATGGCGAGCTGGGAGTAGGTCTCGGCGTTCGACAGCAGCGTGGGCAGGCCGGCCACGCCGCTCTCGCTCGCCCGGACCTTGCGGCCGGGCGGGATCGGCTTGAGCCCGTTGATGCCGCGCACCAGCGCGCCGCCCTCGCCGGTGACGAACCGCTCGGGCAGCCGCACCACCCGGGCGAGGCCGGTGAGCCCGCGCTCGGCGATCGCGCTCTCCACCGAGACCTGGGCCTCGGGGTCGGTGACGCCGACGACGACCTCGCGGGCGCGCAGCGCGGTCGCGGCGAGCACCGCGCCGTCGAGCATGAGGTGGGGGGCGCGGGTGAGCAGCACCTTGTCCTTGTAGCTGCCCGGCTCGCCCTCGGTGCCGTTGACGACGACCACGACCTCGCTGCGCTTCTGGTTCGCCGACTCGGCGACGGCCATGAGCTTGCGGGCGAACGGGAAGCCGGCGCCGCCGCGGCCGCGCAGGTTGCCCGCCTCGGCGAGCATGATCAGTTCGCCGAGGGACAACAGAGGGGTCTCGCCGTGCACCGCGCGATGGGTGGGCCAGTCGAGCCGTCGCACGCGGTCCAGCCCGGCGGTGAGCCAGGCGGGCCCGATGTTGCGCACCTCGGGAAGGCCGGATCTCATCTCGATCGCACTCCTCGACGAGAGTCCGCTGACGCCCCGTCGGCTCTCCTGAGCAATCGCATCACCTGGTTTCCTTGGTCCGCGGTCCCCGCCTTGCCGTTGGAGCGGTACGAAGTTCCGATGGCGCCGATACACCGTCCCGGGCGTGTATCGTCCAAAAGGTAACCCCTCTTCCTGCCTCATGAGTAACTTTTGTCGCAAATACGCACGGCGGGCAGGCGGGGTTGGGCGGGGAACGGACCGATCGGCCGGTGAGCGCGCCGGGCGGCCACGCGATCCCGGCGCGCGCGGGCGGAGCGAGGACCCCTCTCGCCCGCCCGCGGCGGGTGTCCCGCCGCTCACCGGCCACCCCCAGTGTTCAGGTGGATTCGGCGGGAGACATCCGTAGAAGTGCCTATGCACGACGCCAGAAATCGCCGACCAAATCCGTTTTATGCCATTTCCGGGCTTTCCGGATTCGGTCCCGGCGGGAATTCGGCGGCGAGCCAGGTGGCCACCTGGGCACGGGAGGTGAGGCCACCCTTGGCGAGGATGTTGCGCACGTGCGCGTCGACCGTGCGCCGCGCGATCGCGAGCCGCTCGGCGATCATCGGGTTGGACAGCCCCTCGCTGATCAGCCGGGCCACCTGGAGCTGCCGGTCGCTCAGCGTGCCGGTGGCGGGGGGCGCGAGCCGCGCCGCGGTGTCCGCGAGCTGATCGGGCGGCTCGGCGCCCGCGGCCGGCGGCGGCGCGGCGGCCCGCGCCGGATCCGGGACCGGCCCCGCCCGGCCGGCCTCGCCGAGCTCGCGCAGCCGCAGCGCGCCGTACCGGCGGAAGGTCTCCAGCATGCGGTGGCGCGCGCCGGTGCGCACCACGATCGAGGCGGCCACGAGCTGGGCGAGGGCGGGCGCGACGGCCTCGCGGGGCAGCTCGCCGCCCGCGCAGGCGCGCTCCGCGTCCGCCACGGTGAACGCGCCGGGCAGCACCGACAGCCGGGCCCACAGCAGCCGTTCCCGCGGGCCGCACAGCTCGTGGCTCCAGTCGAGCGCCGCGCGCAGTCCCTGGTGGCGGGCGAGCGGGGTGCGGATCACCCCGGCGAGCAGGTCGAACCGGTCGTCGAGGCGGGCGAGCAGCTCGGGCACGGTGAGCGAGCGGAGCCGGGCGGCGGCGAGCTCGATGGCGAGCGGCAGCCCGTCCAGGCGGCGGCACAGCTCCCGGGCCGCGGGCAGCGTGCGCGCGGTGAGCACGAAGCCCGGGTCGGCCGCCTGCGCGCGCTCGCGCAGCAGCTCGACGGCGCGGTCGAGGGGCAACGGCGGCACCGCGAGCACCCGCTCCCCGGGCAGGCCGAGCGGGCGGCGGGAGGTCGCCAGCACGCGCACCCGGGGCGCCGCCCGCAGCAGCGCGGTGACGAGCGCCCCGGCGGCGTCCCCCAGGTGCTCGCAGGTGTCGAGCAGGACCAGCGCCCGCGCGTCGCCGGTCGCCGCGCCGAGCGCCCCGGCGAGGAGCCCGGTCACCTCCGCCGCGGCCTCCCCCGCCCACGCCGGGAACGCGGGCAGGGGGCCGGCGGGCGGCGGCTCGGCGCCCCGGTCGGCGGGGCCGTCCGCGGCGGCCGCCCGATCGCCGCGCACCCGCAGGGCGG
>QGUZ01000168.1 GCA_003242605.1 Actinomycetota bacterium | reverse complement strand
CACAACCGAACACAGCATCCGAACCGGCCGACGACCTCATGCGGGAGAGACCGCGGCGATCCGGACCGCGGCGCCGAAGGAGCAACGACCCCGGAAACTCTCAGGCAGCCGTACCGCGTGGGCGAGGCGACTCTGGAAAGCGGGTGTGCCCCACCGGGCATACCTCACCGAAGGTGCAAATCCCCGCTCTTTTGGGGATGAAGCTCTCAGGTGCCGATGACAGAGGGGGGAACGGACAACCGCTCGCGCCCGGTCCCGGCGGGACGGGGCGCGGATCCGACCCGCTCAGGAGGTCTCGATGACCGATCGGTCACCGCTGCAGGAACTCGCCGCCCCGCCGTTCGCCTCCCGGCACATCGGCCCTGACGACGCCGAACGCGAGCGCATGCTCCGCACGGTCGGCTACGCCTCGGTGGCCGAGCTGGTGGACGCGGCCGTGCCGGAGGTGATCCGCACGGCCACGCCGCTGCGGCTGCCCCCGGCCGTCTCCGAGAGCGAGGCGATCGCCGAGCTGCGCGCGATCGCCTCCCGCAACCGGGTGGTCACCTCGATGATCGGGCTCGGCTACCACGGCACGGTCACCCCCGCGGTGATCCGCCGCAACGTGCTGGAGAACCCCGGCTGGTACACCGCCTACACCCCCTACCAGCCGGAGATCTCCCAGGGCCGGCTGGAGGCGCTGCTCAACTTCCAGACCATGGTCGCCGACCTCACCGGCCTGCCGATCGCCAACGCCTCGCTGCTCGACGAGGCCACGGCCGCGGCCGAGGCGATGACGCTCGCCCGCCGGGTCGCCAAGGGCGGGGGCGTCTTCGTGGTGGACGCCGACGCGCTGCCGCAGACCAAGGCGGTGCTGCGCACCCGGGCCGAACCCCTCGGCATCGAGCTGCGCGAGGCCGACCTGTCCGGCGAGCTGCCCGAGGGGGACGTCTTCGGCGTGCTCGTGCAGTACCCCGGGGCGAGCGGGGCCGTCCCCGACCTGCGGGGCGTCGCCGCCCGGGCGAAGGAGCGGGGCGCGCTAGTGATCGCCGCGGCCGACCTGCTCGCGCTCACCCTGCTGGAGGCCCCCGGCGAGCTCGGCGCCGACGTCGCCGTGGGCACCACCCAGCGGTTCGGCGTGCCGCTCGGCTTCGGCGGCCCGCACGCGGCCTACATGGCCGTGCGGGACGGCCTGCAGCGGCAGCTGCCCGGCCGCCTGGTCGGGGTCTCGGTCGACGCGGCCGGCCGTACCGCCTACCGGCTCGCGCTGCAGACCCGCGAGCAGCACATCCGCCGGGAGAAGGCGACGAGCAACATCTGCACCGCCCAGGTGCTGCTCGCCGTGGTGGCGAGCATGTACGCGGTCTACCACGGGCCGGACGGGCTGCGGCGGATCGCCCGGCGCACCCACCGGTACGCCGCGGTGCTCGCCGAAGGGCTGCGCCGGCTCGGGGTGCGCCCGGTGCACGACGAGTTCTTCGACACCGTGCTCGCGCACGTGCCCGGCCGGGCCGACGCCGTGGTCGCCGCCGCCCTCGAGCGCGGCATCAACCTGCGCCGGGCGGACGCCGACCACGTGGGGATCACCTGCGACGAGACCACCACCGCGGCCCACCTGGAGGCGGTGTGGGCCGCGTTCGCCGCGGCCGCCGGCACCGCCGGGGGCGCGGGCGGCGCCGCCGTGCCCGAGGTGGACGCGATCGACCGCCAGGCCGGGGACGCGCTGCCGCAGGGCCTGCTGCGGCGCACGCCGTACCTGACCCACCCGGTGTTCCACGAGCACCGGTCGGAGACCGCGATGCTGCGCTACCTGCGCCGCCTGCAGGACCGGGACGTCGCGCTCGACCGGTCCATGATCCCGCTCGGCTCCTGCACGATGAAGCTCAACGCCACCACCGAGATGGAGCCGATCACCTGGCCGGAGTTCGCCGACATCCACCCGTTCGCGCCGCGCGACCAGGCGGCCGGCTACCTGGAGCTGATCGGGCGGCTGGAGCGGTGGCTCGCGGAGATCACCGGCTACGCGGCGGTGTCGCTGCAGCCGAACGCCGGGTCGCAGGGCGAGCTCGCCGGGCTGCTCGCGATCCGCGGCTACCACCGGGCGCGCGGCGAGGGGCACCGCGACGTGTGCCTCATCCCCGCCTCGGCGCACGGCACGAACGCGGCGAGCGCGGTGCTCGCCGGGATGCGGGTGGTGGTGGTCGCCTGCGACGAGCGCGGCGACGTCGACCTCGGCGACCTGGCCAAGAAGATCGCCGAGCATGGCGACCGGCTCGCCGCGATCATGGTGACCTACCCGTCCACGCACGGCGTGTTCGAGGAGGGGATCGCCGAGATCTGCGCCCGGGTGCACGAGGCCGGCGGGCAGGTGTACGTGGACGGGGCGAACCTCAACGCGCTGGTGGGGATCGCCCGGCTCGGCGAGTTCGGCGCCGACGTCTCCCACCTCAACCTGCACAAGACGTTCTGCATCCCGCACGGCGGCGGCGGCCCGGGGGTGGGCCCGGTCGCGGTGCGCGCCCACCTCGCCCCGTACCTGCCCGGCGACCCGCTCGCCGGCGGCGATGCCGGCCCGGTGTCGGCCGCGCCGTACGGCTCGGCGTCGATCCTGCCGATCTCCTGGGCCTACCTGCGGATGATGGGCGCCGAGGGCCTGCGGCGGGCCACCGAGCAGGCGATCCTGTCGGCGAACTACATCGCCCGGCGGCTCGCGCCGCACTACCCGGTGCTCTACACCGGCCGCAACGGGCTGGTCGCGCACGAGTGCATCATCGACCTGCGGAAGATCACCCGGCAGACCGGCGTCACCGTCGAGGACGTGGCCAAGCGGCTGATCGACTACGGCTTCCACGCGCCGACGATGTCGTTCCCGGTGTCCGGCACGCTCATGATCGAGCCGACCGAGAGCGAGAACCTCGCCGAGCTCGACCGGTTCTGCGAGGCGATGATCGCGATCCGGCAGGAGATCGAGCGGGTCGCCTCCGGCGGCTACGACCGCACCGACAACCCGCTGCGCAACGCGCCGCACACCGCCGAGGCGGTCGCCGCCGACGACTGGAAGCACCCCTACAGCCGGGCCGAGGCCGCCTACCCGGTGGCGCGGCTGCGCCGCGACAAGTACTGGCCGCCGGTGGGCCGCATCGACCAGGCGTACGGCGACCGCAACCTGGTGTGCGCCTGCCCGCCGCCGCAGGCGTTCGAGGACTGACTGACCTGCGCCGGGCCCCCGATCCGGCCGCGGATCGGGGGCACGGCGCACGCCGGGGCGTACGGCGCGGCGGGCGCGGCCCCGGCTAGTCGCGCTCGGCGCCGACCGGCTGGGCCGCGTGGCCGCCCGCGGGGGCGTGGGCGTCGGCCGCGGCCTGGTTGCGCTCGGCCTCCAGCAGGTTGCGGTGGCCGAGGGCGAGGATCGCGATCGACAGCACCACCGCGCAGCCGCCGACGAAGAACGGCACGTGCACGCCGAACTGCTCGGCGAGCCTGCCCGCGGCGAAGGGGGCGAGGCCGCCGCCGATGAAGCGGACGAAGCCGTAGGCGGCGGACGCCACCGGGCGCTCCACCGGGGCCACCATCATCACGGCCTGGGTGGTGAGCGTGTTGTTCACGCCGAGGAAGACGCCCGCGACGATGACCGCCGTGATCAGCGTCGCCCGCGAGTCGGTGAACGCCGCGATGACGAAGACGTCGACGGCGAACAGGGCGAGGTTGACGTAGAGCGTGCGGGCGAGGCCGAACCGGCGCTGCAGCCACGGGGCGCCGAACACCGAGAAGGCCGCCACGAGCAGGCCCCAGCCGGTGAACACCAGGCCGAGCTCGATGGCGTCCAGCCCCATCGGGAACGGGGCGTAGCCGAGCACGGTGAAGAAGCCCCAGTTGTAGCAGAGCGCGGTGACGCTCATGATGAGCAGCCCGCGGTGGCGCAGCGCCTTGAGCGGGTCGGTCAGGGACGTCCTGCGGGCCGGTTTGGGCTGCGGGCGCACCAGGGTGATCGTGGCGATGAGGGCGATCCCCATCAGCACGGCCACGCCGTAGAACGGGCCCCGCCAGCTCAGGTGCCCGAGCAGGCCGCCGAGCAGCGGGCCCACCGCGATGCCGAGGCCGAGCGCGGACTCGTACAGGATGATCGCCCCGGCGAAGCCGCCGCTGGCGGCGGCGACGATGACGGCGAGCGAGGTGGCGATGAACAGCGCGTTCCCCAGACCCCACCCGGCGCGGAAGCCGATGATGCCGCCCACACTGTCGGAGGCGCCGGCGAGCGCGCTGAACGTGACGATGAGCACGAGCCCGGCGATCAGCGTCCACTTGGCGCCGATCCGGCTGGACACCCAGCCGGTGATCAGCATCGCGACGGCCGTGACGAGCAGATAGCTGGTGAACAGCAGCGTGACCTGGCTCGGCGTCGCGTGCAGGTCCTCGGAGATCGCGGGCAGGATCGGGTCGACGAGCCCGATGCCCATGAAGGAGACCACGCACGCGAAGGCCACGGCCCACACGGCCTTGGGCTGACGGAACGGGCTCGGGGCGAGATGGGGTTCGGTCATGCATCCTCCGGCGGCCGGGTGGCGGGGGGCGTCGGGGTGGAGGACCGGCCAAGGCGTTCCGCGGCCGGGAGCCGCCGCCCGGGGGCGAACGCGAGGGCGGTGAGCCGGTCGAGGGCCGGCAGCGCCGCCGCGATCGCGGCGCGGTCCTCCTCGGGCAGTTCGGCCAGCAGCTCGGCGAGCCGCTTGGCCTGCGCCTCGCGGCGCCGGGCCAGCTCGGCGCGGCCGGCCTCGGTGATGCGCACGATCACCGCGCGCCCGTCGGTGGGGTCGCTGCGCCGCTCGGCGAGCCCCTCCCGCTCCAGGCGGGAGACGATCTGGGTCATGCCGGGCTGCGAGACCCCCTCTATGGCCGCGAGTTCGGTGAGCCGCCGGGGCCCGAAACGCTCCAGCGTGGCGAGGGTGGAGGCGACGGTCATGGACAGGTCGCGCGGCAGGTTCAGCATCCGCACGAGGGTGACGAGCCGTCCCAGTCCGGCCGCCAGTTCCAGCTCGTTGACCGATGACGGTAAGTGCATAAGGAACTTATATCAAACGCTGATGTACCCGGATTCGCCCGCTCCGGGCGGCGGGGGCGGAGGGGCGCGGGCGCGGTGGGGTGGCCGCGGCGGGGACGGGCGGCCGCCGCTCGTGTCCGGTGCCGGCGCGCCTCCCGCCCGTCCGGGTGAGGCGCGGGCGGGCGCGGCGAGGCGGGGTGCGGGTACGGCCCGCCGCGGGGCGGTCGCCCGCCGTGATCCGGGTCCCGCGGTGGGGCCGCATGCCGGGCGGCGCCGTACGGCGGAGCGCCCGCTCCGGCCGCGCCGGGTCCCGGCCGGTTCGGCCGGAGCCCGGTACGGCATCGGGGCGGGACCGCGGGCGCGGCGATCGACGCGTACCCGACGAAAATCGGCGTGTGGCGGGCGGGCGCGCGGCCGCGGCCGTTAAGATCCTGGAGATCGTTTGCGCGGGAGGGAGACCTCGATGACGGCCCAGGACCTGCGCCCGCGGGAGTCGCTGGACGAGGCCCGGCGGCTCGCGGAGGCCGGCGACCTCGCCGGAGCCGAGGAGATCCTGGCCCGGATGGCCGCGCGGCGCGACGACCCCGACCACGCCCAGGCGGCGGTGGGGCTCGCCGTCGTGCTCGACGAGCGCGGCGACCACGAGCGCGCCCGGGAGGCGGCGCGGGCCGCGCTCGCCAGCGGCCACCCCGAGTACGCCGCGCAGGGCGCCTGCCACCTCGCCCGGGGGTTCGAGCGCGACGGCCAGTGGGATCAGGCGCGGGCGGCGTGGCAGGCCGTGATCGGCGTGGGCAACCCCGCGTACCTGCCGATGGCGCACCTCGCGCTCGCCCGGCTCGCCATGCGGGCGGGCAGGGCCGAGGAGGCGGAGGAGCACCTGCGCGCCGCGCTCGCCACCCGCGACCCGAAGGCGGCCTCGCGCGCCGCCCAGGAGCTCGCCGAGATGCTGCTGGAGGAGGGGGCGCCGGGGGAGGCCGCCGACGTGCTGCTGGAGGCGCTGGAGGTGCCGGACGTGGCCGACGCGCCCCGGCTGCGTGTGCTGCTCGGCATCGCCCACCTCGACATGGCCTGCGGCGAGTTCGCCGGGGCGATCGAGGAGGGCTCCGACCCGGATACCGACGCGCTCGCCATCGAGCTGCTCGCCCGCACCCTGCCGCTGCGCGGCCGGGACGAGGACGCCGAGGAGGTCTGGCGGTACGGCCTCGAGCACGAGGACGAGCGCCTCGCCCACCAGGTGCGGCTGCGGCGGGAGCGAAACCTCGCCTGGTAGCGGGGCGCCGCAGGCTCAGCGCCGGTCGCGGCGCCGGTGCAGGGCGTGCACCGCGTTGACCGCGATGATGCCGCCCCAGGCGATGACCAGGCCGACCAGGCCCGCGTTGCCGGCCGCGATCCCGGTGAGCGGGATGCCGAGGGCGAGCGAGCCCATCGCCATCGTCAAGGAGGGGTCGCCGCGGCCCGTGGCCTGCCGCCGGTCGGTGACGCGCGCGTCGACCTCCGCGCGCACCTTGGCGGCGATGCCGTCCTCGAGCTTGTCGAGGAACGACTCCACCAGGGCCGGGTCGTAGTCCGGGCCGAGTTCGCGCCGGGCGTCGATCACGGCGCGCAGTTCGTCACGGGGGAGGCGCTCGTCTGCCACGCCTCCAACTCTAGGTCGCCACCCCCGGTCGTGGCGCGGCCCGTGCCGGGACGATAGCCTGCCGCCCATGGAGATCCGGGGCCTGGAGGTGGCGACCCCGCGCGGGCCCGCCCGGGTGGAGATCGACGAGGCGGCCGACCCGCGGCTGCTGTTCGTGCTCACCCACGGGGCGGGCGGGGGAGTGGACTCCGCCGACCTGCTCGCGGTGCGGGACGCGGTGCGGGCGATCGGCGGCACCGTGGCGCGGGTCGTGCAGCCGTTTCGGGTCGCCGGGGCGCGCGCCCCCGGGTCCGCGGCCCGGCAGGACGAGGCGTGGCTGACCGTGGTGGCCGCGCTGCGCGACCGCTACCCGGATCTCCCGCTGGTGCAGGGCGGCCGCAGCAACGGGGCGCGGGTCGCCTGCCGTACGGCTCGCGCGGCGGGCGCCGCCGGCGTGGTCGCGCTGGCGTTCCCGCTCCATCCGCCGGGCCGCCCGGAGCGGTCCAGGGCCGCGGAGCTGCGCGACGCGGGCGTGCCCGTGCTCGTCGTCAACGGGGACCGCGACCCGTTCGGGGTGCCGGACGCGGCCGGCGCGGCGCGCGTGGTGGTGCTGCCGGGCGAGGGGCACGAGCTGACCCGGAACCCGGTGCGCGTGGGTGAGATCGTCGCCGAATGGGTGGACGGGCTGGTGGGGGTCACCGCGGCGGGCCGCGCCGCGGCGGGTGGTCACCGATGACCGGGCCGTCCAGAGATGGCCCGGAAGGCGGGGATGGGGCCGCCTGATCGCGCCGCTGCGGCCCGTGTGGGTGCCCCCGGTTGCGCGTGCCCTTCGTCTCGCACGCCGTCTGCTCGCCCCCCGGTGGTTCCCCCGGTGTCGTGTCTCCCCCCGGTGGTGTCCCCCGGTCATGCCGCCCCGCGGGTCGCCCGCCGGCGAGCGGCGTCGGTGTGTCAGGCGGCGTTCACCGCAAGGTCGGTGGGCCGGTGCGGGGCGATGATCGTCCCGTTCGGCAGCAGCTCGCCGGTGTCCTCGAACAGGACGACCCCGTTGCACAGCAGGCTCCAGCCCTGCTCGGGGTGGGCGGCGATGGTGCGTGCCGCCTCGCGGTCCGCTGCGTCCGCGGGCGGACAGGGCGGGTCATGCGGGCACATAGCTCGTGCCTCCGTCTTCTCGTTCCCGAGGTGAATGTGGCCTACCACACATTGACAATTCCCAGTGTGGGGCGTCCACCTGCGCGGCGACATAGCCCCTTTGGGCGGTTCGGTGTCGCCGGACGGGTGGCGTTCCCGTGCACGCCCCGAACGCCGGGTCACCGCCGTGTGGTCTAAACCACAAGGGTGCATCGCGAAGGGTAACGGAGCGGGCGCGACACGCCGCCGGCGCGATAAACGAACGGTTACGTGGGCCTGTGTGCGAGCGCGGCGATGCCGGCCGAGGCCGGCACGGATCCGTCGCGGCGGGGTCGTCGCGGGCGATGCGAGCGGGCACAGTGTAGAGCGGCGCGCGCCGCCGCGCGCCGGTTTCGCATGATCCTTTCGGGTGGTTCGGGGATCAGTCCGGGATGGTCATGTCCGGCCGCCGGCGCCGGGGGGAAGGCCCGCGGCGAGCCCGGCGATGACGGCGTCGAGGCCGCGCTCGAACGCGGCCACCGCCTCGTCGGCGGACTCGGCCGCCTCGCCGTTCCAGCCCGAGCGCTGCACCTCGATCGCGACGCTCCCCATCACGTAGGCGCGGATCGTGCGCAGCGCACCCGCCGGGTCGGGCAGGCCCGCGTCGCCGAGCCGGTCGATGTGCTCCCGCAGCGCGGCGGCGGCCCGGCCGCGCGGCGGCCGCGTCATCGCGAGCGCGAGCACGCCGGGGTGGGCGAGCAGCGCGGCCCGGCAGGCCCGGGCCCAGGCGCGGGCGAGGTCCTGCCAGGATCCACCGGCGCCGTCCTCGACGGTGACCGTGGTGACGTGCTCGGCGAGGGCGTCGAGCAGCGCCTCCTTGCCCCCGGGGATGTGGTGGTAGATCGCCATCGCCTCGACCTGGAGGGCGTCGCCGAGCCGCCGCATGGTGAGGCGGCGCAGCCCCTGCCCGTCGGCGATGTGCAGCGCGGCCTCGATGATGCGCTCGCGGGACAGCGGGATCGGTGGGCGTTTCGCCGGCATGGCGCCCAGTCTCCCGTGCCTGGCTTACTTTGTAAAGGGCGCCGCGCCGGGCGGCCGCCTGGGCCCGCGGCGGCCCGGTGGACACGGCCGCATTCCGGACGGCGTACGCTACGTCTCGACGACATCGCCGAACGGCGAGCGGAACAGGTTGAGAAAGGGCTGACGATGGCGTTTTTCCGACCGCGGGTGAGCCGGGAGGCGGAGGTCCGCTACCACGCCGACCAGGAGGTCGGGAAGGGCTACGACGACCTGCTGCGCAAGGTCGCGCGCGCGGAGGAGGAGTTCCTCCGGGCGCAGGCCGAGCGGCGGTCTCTGCAGGAGCTGCACGCCGCGGCCGTGGCCCTCGACCGGGCGCTCACCCAGGCGCTGCGCGCGGCCGAGGCCGCCCAGCGCGCCACCTTCGGCCCCAAGGCGTACGACGACCGCATCCGGCGGCGCAAGGCCAAGGCCACGCCCGCCGGCGCCAAGTGGACCGCGGAGGTGGACCGGCTGCGCACCTGGCGTGAGCGGCACCGCCTCACCGGGATCCCGCGCCTGCCGCGTCAGGTCCCGTCGAAGGCGGCCTGACCGGCCTCCCGCGCACCGGCGGCCCCACCGGACACGACCCCGCCCCGCCCGTAAGGGGCGGGCGGGGCGGTGGGCCGTCGGGCTCAGCTCGCCCAGTCGAGCAGCGGTCGGGTGTTGCTCGGGTGGCGGAGCTTGGACAGCGACTCCTTCTCCAGCTGGCGGATGCGCTCCCGGGTGAGGCCGAGGCGCTTGCCGATCTCGTCGAGGGTGTGCGGCTTGCCGTCGAGCAGGCCGAACCGCAGCGACATGATCTTGGCCTCGCGCGGGGAGAGGTTGTCGAGCACCTCGCGGAGCTGGGCGGCGAGCAGCTGCCGGTCGACCACCTCGGAGGCCTCGGGGGAGTCGACGTCCTCGATGAGGTCGCCGATCCGGGTCTCGCCGTCCTCCCCGATCGTGGAGTCGAGGCTGATCGGCTGCCTGCTCGTGCGCAGCAGCTCCTCGATCTGGTCCGGGGTCTTGTCGAGCACCGCGGCGAGCTCCTCGGGCGTGGGCTCGCGGCCGAGCTGCTGGTGCATGTCCCGCTCGACCCGGGACAGCTTCGACAGCATCTCCAGCACGTGGACCGGCAGCCGGATGGTGCGCGCCGAGTCGGCGAAGCCGCGCTGGATCGCCTGCCGGATCCACCACATCGCGTACGTGGAGAACTTGTAGCCCTTGGTGTAGTCGAACTTCTCCACGGCCCGGATCAGGCCGAGGTTGCCCTCCTGCACCACGTCGAGCAGGGACATGCCGCGGTCGGTGTACTTCTTCGCAACCGAGACCACCAGGCGCAGGTTCGCCTCGAGCATGTGCTCCTTGGCGCGGCGGCCGTCCTCGGCGATCCACTCGAGGTCCCTGCGGTCCTCCTCGGACAGGCCGGGCTCGTTCTCCAGCTTGTACTCGGCGTACAGGCCGGCCTCGATCCGCTTGGCGAGATCGACCTCCTGCTCGGCGGTGAGCAGGGTGCGGCGGCCGATCGACTTCAGGTACGTGTGCACCGAGTCGCCGAGGACCGAGGAGTCGTCGTCGAGATCCCCGGCGTCGTCGGCGTCCTCGGCCACCACGTCCTCGCCGGCCACCGTCTCCACGGTGTCGTCCACGGCGTCGTCCACCGTGTCCTCCACCGTGTCCTCCACGGTGTCCGCCGCGGTGTCGTCCACGGTGTCGTCCGCGGCGTCCCAGAGGGTGCCGGGCAGCTCGGCTTGACCGTCGTCCGCGACAGCCGTGCCGTCGACGCGTCTGACGCCGCCGGCCA
>QGUZ01000167.1 GCA_003242605.1 Actinomycetota bacterium | reverse complement strand
CCCGCCCCCTCGGTGCGGAAGCAGGCGCTGCTCGACGCGGCGTCGCTGGGCGGGCGCTTCGACGGCGCCCCCGACGGCGGCACCGGCGTGCGGGTGGCCCTGCCGCAGGTGAACCGGCGGGTAAAGGAGCTCGCCCGGGCGCAGTCGAACGACATCGCCAACCGCCTCGCCGCCGAGGGCGTCGACGTCATCGAGGGCGAGGGGCGGCTCGTCGACCCGCAGCGGGTCCGCGTGGGCAACCGGACCATCCGCGCCGACGTCGTGATCATCGCGACCGGCGCCACGCCGCGCGTGCTGCCCGGCTCCGAGCCCGACGGTGAGCGCATCCTCGACTGGCGCCAGCTCTACGACCTCGACACGCTGCCCGAGCACCTCATCGTGGTGGGCTCCGGCGTCACCGGCGCCGAGTTCGCCGGCGCGTACCGGTCGCTCGGCTCGCAGGTGACGCTCGTCTCCTCGCGCGACCGCATGATGCCGAACGAGGACCAGGACGCCGCCGAGGTGCTCGAGGAGGTCTACCGGCGCCGCGGCATGAACGTGATGGCACGTTCCCGCGCCGCCTCGGTGAAGCGCACCGCCGACGGCGTGGTCGTCACCCTGGAGGACGGCCGCACCTGCGAGGGCACGCACTGCCTGATGACCGTCGGCATGGTGCCGAACACCTCCGGCATCGGCCTGGAGGAGGCCGGGGTACGGCTCGGCCGCGGCGGGTTCGTCGAGGTGGACAAGGTGTCCCGCACCTCGGCCCCGGGCGTGTACGCGGCCGGGGACTGCACCGGTGTGCTCATGCTCGCCT
Organism: Actinomycetota bacterium; assembly: GCA_003242605.1. Classification (GTDB taxonomy): domain Bacteria; phylum Actinomycetota; class Actinomycetes; order Streptosporangiales; family Streptosporangiaceae; genus Thermopolyspora. Next base: position 9,839 of record QGUZ01000167.1, on the reverse strand, counting down.
CGGTCGCCGCGATGCAGGGCCGGATCGCGGTGTGGCACGCGCTCGGCGAGGCCGTGCAGCCGCTGCGGCTCGCCACGGTCGCCTCGAACATCTTCACCGACCCGGAGATCGCGGCCGTCGGCGTCACCCAGGCCCAGATCGAGCGCGGCGAGGTCGAGGCGAACGTGGTGAAGCTGCCGCTCGCCACCAACGCCCGGGCGAAGATGCAGGGCTTCACCGACGGGTTCGTCAAGCTGTTCTGCCGCCCCAACACCGGCATCGTGCTCGGCGGCGTGATCGTCGCGCCGCGCGCCTCCGAGCTGATCCTCGCGATCTCGCTCGCCGTGCAGCAGCGGCTCACCGTCGACCAGCTCGCGCACACCTTCGCCGTCTACCCGTCGCTGTCCGGGTCGATCACCGAGGCGGCCCGCCGCCTCATGCAGCCGATCACGTCCTCCGGCATCTGATCTCCCGCGGGCCCTCCGCCGCCGATCCTCGCGCCGGGTGGCGTGCCCGATCCTCGCGCCGCCCGCCACCCGCGAACCGGACATGCGACGGCCCCGGGCGGTTCCGGACCGCCCGGGGCCGAAATGCGTTCACCGAACGCCGGGGTCTGTGACCACTCAGGCACCGGCCGCCGTGGGGCCGGGGCCGTCGGCCCGGCGGGGTGACGGCCTACCAGTCGCCACCGAAATCGCCGCCGAAGTCGCCGCCGCCCCAGTCGACGCCGCCGCCGCCCCAGTCACCGCCGCCGCCGCCGCTCCAGTCGCCGCCACCGCCGCCGGCGTCCTGCAGACCCTCGGCGTACCCGGCGCTGTAGCCCGCGCCGAAGCCGCCGAAGCCGAAGCCGCCGCCGATCATGCTGCCGAGCATGGTGCCGACGAGCATGCCGGTCATCACGTCGCCGAAGCCGCCGTAGTAGCCGTAGGCGTAGGGGGCGTAGGCCGGGCCGGCGTCGTAGTACGGCCGCCGCTGGCCGTCGATCATGACCTCGCGGACGTGCGGGTCGAAGCCCTGCTCGACGCGCTGCGCGTCGGCGGCGCAGGCGGGCACGTCGCGCGGCGCGCCGCCGGGCGGGGCCCAGCGCACGTCGCGCACGGACGGGCCGTGCTGCGGGTTGAAGAAGCAGGGGGCGCGCCGCTCGGGCACCGGCTCGCCGTTGACCCGGGCGCGCACGCAGGCGAGCGCGTAGCGGCCCTCCTCGAGCGCCTCGGTCACCCGGCGCAGCTCGTCGACGTGCTTGACCGCGGCGAGCTCGGTCTTCGCCCGCTCGTAGGAGTCGAGCGCGCGCTGCCAGTCGGCCTGGGTGTCCGCCTGGGACGCCGCGAGCTTGACCTCGGTGTCGAGCTCGGTGATCTCCTCGCCGAGCTTGGTGATGTCCTCCTCGACGGTCTGCTTGACCGCGGCGAGCTCGGCGGCCTCGCGCGCCTCCCGATCCCGCTGCTTCTTGCGGGAGTAGAAGAACAGGCCGACGCCGCCCGCGAGGAACAGCACGAGCAGGCCGATGAGCACGCCGAAGCCGCCACCGCCGCCGGCGCTGCCGCTGCTCACCGTGCTGTCCCGGTCGAGCGCGGCGCGGCGGTCGCCGTCGGCGGCGAGGTTGACGCGGTTGATGAAGTCCTTCATGCCGGTCGCGATGTCACCGGCGTTGGCGCTCACCGCCCGGTTGGCGAGCTGGCCCGCGGCCCCGCGGGGGAGCACGCTCGAGCCCGCGTACAGCCGGGTGCCGTCGAGCACCGCGACGGTCGCCTCGGGCCGGCCGGCGCTCTCGAGGGCCTTGCCGAGCGAGGTGATCAGGGTGCCCGCGGCGGCCTCGTCGGCGACCGACGCGTCGTTGAGCGCCGCCACGTAGATCTTGGTCTTCGAGTCCTTCAGGGCCTCGCGGATCGCCTCCTGCTGCTCGGAGGTGAGCGGCGAGCCCTGCTCGACGTAGAGCGGGTCACGCTGGTCCCGCCAGTAGGACACGATCGCGTTGGGGTCCGGCGCTGCTGCGCTCGCGCTCGCGGCGGACGCGAGCGCGACCGACGCCAGCAGGCCGGTGAGCAGCGCGAGCACAGCGGTTCCCGCGCGGCGTAGCAGGTCAGTGGTCACGGCTCGATGCCTCCTTCGCCCATGAGGACGAACGGGGAGTGGTCAGGGTTCCCGACCCGGATCCCTTCAACCGTAGCCGGTATCGCCGTGACCGGACGCCTCACGCGTCCTTGATCTCGCAGAGCGTGGCGCCCGCGCTCACCGTCTGACCCACCGCCGCGGTGAGGCCGGTGATCGTGCCCGCCTTGTGCGCGGTGATCGGCTGCTCCATCTTCATCGCCTCGAGCACGACGACGGTGTCGCCCGCGGCCACGGTGTCGCCGTCGGAGACGACCACCTTGACGATCGTGCCCTGCATCGGCGAGACGAGGGCGTCACCCCCGCCGGCCGGGGCGGGGCCGCCGCGCCGCGCGGAGCGCCGCGCCGAGCGGTTCCCCGGCCGCCCGGCGGGCTTGGCGCCGCCCGCGGTCAGCCCGGCCGGGAGCACGACCTCGAGCCGCTTGCCGCCCACCTCGACGGTGATCCGCTCCCGCTCGGCGGGCTCGGCCATGGCCGTCTCGCCGGAGTACGGCGGGATGTCCGCGGCGAACTCGGTCTCGATCCAGCGGGTGTGCACGCCGAACGGCTCGCCGGTGAAGGCCGGGTCCTCGACCACGGCGCGGTGGAACGGCAGCACCGTCGGCATGCCCTCGATCTCGAACTCGGCGAGCGCCCGCCGGGCCCGCGCCAGCGCCTCCGCCCGGGTGCGGCCGGTGACGATGAGCTTGGCGATGAGCGAGTCGAACGCCTGCGGCACGGTCATGCCCGCCTCGTAGCCCGAGTCCACCCGCACGCCGGGGCCGGACGGCACCCGCATGGTGGCGAGGGTGCCCGGCGCGGGCAGGAAGTTGCGCCCTGCGTCCTCGGCGTTGATCCGGAACTCGATGGCGTGGCCGCGCGGCTTCGGGTCGTCGTAGCCGATCGCCTCGCCCGCGGCGATGCGGAACTGCTCGCGCACCAGGTCGATGCCGGTCACCTCCTCGGTCACCGGGTGCTCGACCTGCAGCCGGGTGTTGACCTCGAGGAAGGAGATCGTGCCGTCCCGGCCGACGAGGAACTCGCAGGTGCCCGCGCCGACGTACCCGGCCTCCTTGAGGATCGCCTTGGAGCTGGCGCGCAGCAGCTCGACCTGCTCGGCGGTGAGGAACGGCGCGGGCGCCTCCTCCACCAGCTTCTGGTGCCGCCGCTGCAGCGAGCAGTCGCGGGTGCCGACCACGACCACGTTGCCGTGCGCGTCCGCCAGGCACTGGGTCTCCACGTGCCGCGGCCGCTCCAGGTAGCGCTCGACGAAGCACTCGCCGCGGCCGAACGCGGTGACCGCCTCGCGCACCGCGCTGTCGTAGAGGTCGGGGATCTCCTCGAGGGTGCGGGCGACCTTCAGGCCGCGGCCGCCGCCGCCGTACGCGGCCTTGATCGCGATCGGCAGGCCGTGCTTCTCGGCGAACGCGATCACCTCGTCGACGCCGGACACCGGGTCGGGGGTGCCGGCGACGAGCGGGGCGCCCACCCGCTGGGCGATGTGCCGGGCGGCGACCTTGTCGCCGAGCGCCCGGATCGCGGCGGGCGGCGGGCCGATCCAGATCAGCCCGGCGTCGAGCACCGCCTGGGCGAAGTCGGCGTTCTCGGCGAGGAAGCCGTAGCCGGGGTGGACCGCGTCGGCGCCCGCGGTGCGGGCGATGTCGAGCAGCTTGCCAATGTTGAGGTAGGTCTCGGCGGGGGACTCGCCGCGCAGCGCGTACGCCTCGTCGGCGAGGCGGACGTGTAGGGCGTCGAGGTCCTGGTCGGCGTACACCGCCACACTGGTCAGGCCGGCGTCCCGGCATGCGCGGGCGATCCGGACGGCGATCTCACCCCGGTTGGCGATCAGGACCTTCTGCACCTGTGTCGTCCGCCTTTCTCGGTCCGCACCCCTGTAAGGACCTGGCACAGGAGTGTAAGCGTCCGCGCGCCGTGACGCGGAGCCACCCCACCGTGAGTCGGTGACGGCGTCGCCGGGGCTCCGGGCGTTCCCCGCCCGCGGCCGCGCCGCTCCGCGCGTCTGCCGCGCGCCCTCCTCCGTGACCTCGGCCGGGCGCCTCCCCGAAGCCCGGCTCGGTGCCGGTCCCGACGCCGGTCACCCTGCCCGGGAATCCGCTGGTCACCCACGGGAAGCGGCCACAACGTCTGACCGGGATTTGTGGAAGCGGACATCTTGTGTTGTCTTGGGGCCTATTGTGTAGACCGATCATCTGTGTGAATGGTGGGACTGAAAGGGGCCGCTATGTCAGCTGACAAGGTCGGTGGCGTCCTCGCCGACATGGACCAGATGGCGCAGACCTTCAAGGTCCAGGCCGAGGCCATCATGAACGTGCAGCGCGCCCTCGACGCCGAGGCGCGTAAGATCCCCGCTTCCTGGTCCGGCCCGAACGCCCAGAAGTTCCTGCAGGCCTGGGAGAGCTACAAGAAGACCTTCGACAACGTCCAGCAGACGCTGATCGAGGCCCAGGAGGGCATCCGCAAGAACCGCGAGGCGATCGCCGCCGCGACCGGCGCCTGACGGACGTCGGGCCCGACCGCGGCCGGCCCGGGTGCACCGAGGCCGGTACCGGGGCGGATATCGAAAGAGCCGGGGCATCCCGGCTCTTTCCGTTTATATAGGCGCCTGCGGCGCGGCCCCGGTCACACCCGGGCGACCTGGATCTGCTCCCACTGGCCGCCGACCACGAACAGCCCGCGGCCCACCGGCCCGGCGCCGCTCGCCACGCTGCGCGGCAGCCGTACCCCGAGCAGGTCGCCGTGGCCGGTGGAGGTGGGCCGCAGCAGCAGGCCGTTGCGGGACTTCTTCATCGCCACCACCGGTCCCCGGTACATGCTGTCGAGGTCGTCGACGCTGCCCGCGCCGATCACCAGGTTGCCGGTGTCGCGCAGCTCGCCCACGTAGTCGGTGACCCACTCGGCGAGCTCGCCGTCGGCGCCGAGCAGCTCCAGGTCGTCGATGAGCAGGACGTGCCGTCCCGCGCCGGCCACCGCCTTCTTCACCGCGTCCGCGGTGTCGTCGGCGGTGAACGAGCCGAGCACCCCCGGCCGCCCGGCGAAGTCCCGCAGCGGGCTGCGCCGCGGCGTGATCATCGCCACCTGGTAGCCGCGGCCGAGCAGCCAGGTCGCAATCGTGCACAGCGCGGTGCTGCGCCCGCTCTTCGGCGGCCCGGCGATGACGATGCCGGGGCCGTGCTCCTCGGCGCGGAAGTAGCGCAGGCCGAGCGCGTCGCCGCCGACGCCGAACACCACCGCGTCGGGCGGGAGCGGCTCGTCGTCGAGCTTGAGCGCCTCGGCCAGGTCGATCACCGGCGGCAGCGCGTCGACCCGGAACGGCCGCTGCGCCCGCGGGATGTCGCCCACCCGCTCCCGCGCCATCCGGGCGATCTCGTGCAGCGCCGCGACCTGCGCGGTACCCGACGGGTCGTCGGCGAGCAGGGCGACCTGCACCTCGCGCAGCCCGGAGGCGGCGGCGCGGAAGCCGCGTCCCGGCGGGAAGTGCTCGGGCACGTCCTTGGTCTTCATCCCGACGTAGGTGTAGTCCATGGCGTCGGTGAGCTTGAGCACGAGCCGGTCGTCGAACTGGGTGGAGACGCGGCCGACGAGCGTGCTCCGGTCGCCGGTCATCACCACCTTCACCCCGGCGCCCGAGCCCTCCTGCAGGATCTGCAGCCACTGGTCGACGAGCCGCCCGTTGTCGTAGTTCTCGAACGCGGCGATGAAGCCCTCCCACCGGTCGAACAGCACCAGCAGGTACGGCATGCGCTGCTCGGGCGGCACCGCGGCGCGCTGCTCGGTGACGTCGGCGAAGCCCTGCGCGGCGAGGACCTGCTGGCGGTTGGAGATCTCCGCCAGCAGCCGGTCGGTGAGCCGGCCGAGCCGGTCGGGCGAGTCCCGGCCGACCACCGCGCCGGCGTGCGGCATGCGCACCAGCGGCAGCAGCGCGTTGTTGCCGCAGTCGACCGCGTACAGGTGCACGTCCCGCGGGTCGGTGTAGGCGCCGACCGCGCCCGCGATCGCGCGCAGCACGGTGGACCGGCCGCTACGGCTCGCCCCGCACACCAGCAGGTGGCCCCCGGCCAGGTCGAAGCACTCGACCGCGCGGCGCTGCTCGGCGGGGATGTCGGCGAGCCCGAACGGCAGCCGCGTCGGGCTCTCCGGCGGCAGCTCGCGCAGCGTGACCTGGTCCGGCAGCGGCGGCAGCCACGGGCTGCGCTGCCGGTCGATGCCGAGCTGCCGGGCGGCCGTGGAGATCGCGTCGACGAGCACGGCGAGGTCGGTCACCATCGTCGACTCGTCCTCGTCGTCGTCGGGCGGCGCGGGCAGCGGCAGGCCGAGGTGCTGCCAGCCCACCGGCACCACGTGTACCGGGTCCGGCCGCGCCGCCGCGGCCCCGGGCCGGCGGCCGCCGATCCGCGCCGACTGCACCAGGTGCAGCGACGAGGCGCCGGAGCGCACGTAGCAGCGGCCCGGCGTGTCCTTGGAGATCGACACCGCGTTCGGCGCGTTGATCACATCGGCCGACTCCTGGGCGCTCGTCACCCGCAGCGCGATCCGCAGGTTCGTGTTCGCCGCGATCTCCGGGGTGACCACACCGGCCGGGCGCTGGGTGGCGAGGATGAGGTGCACGCCGAGCGAACGGCCCCGGCGGGCGATGTCGACGAGGCCCACCACGAAGTCCGGCAGCTCCTGCACCATCGCCGCGAACTCGTCGATGATGAGCACGAGCCGCGGCATCGGCTCCAGCGGCTCGCCCGCGTCCCGCAGGTCGTTGTAGTCGTCGATGTCCTTGGCGTTGGCGCGCAGCAGCATGTGCTCGCGCCGCTTCAGCTCGGCGGCGAGGGACTCCAGCGCGCGCTCGGTGAGGTGCCCGTCGAGGTCGGTCACCATGCCCACCGTGTGCGGCAGCTTCGCGCAGTCCTTGAACGCGCTGCCGCCCTTGTAGTCGATGAGCACGAACGTCATCTCGTCGGGCCGGTTCGCCACCGCGAGCGAGGCGATGAGCGACTGCAGCAGCTCCGACTTACCCGCGCCGGTGGTGCCCGCGACGAGCCCGTGCGGGCCGTCCACCCGCAGGTCGACGGTGAACATGCCCTCCGCGCCGACGCCGATCGGCACCCGGGTGGTACGGCCGCGCCGCCAGTACGCGTGGATCTGCTCCGGCCGCGGATCGGGCATGCCGAGCAGCTCGAGCAGCCGGGCCGAGGTGGGGATCACCGAATCGGCGTCGTCCCGGCTCACGTCGCGCAGCGGGCCCATGGCGCGGGCCGCCCGGTCGCACCACGGCACGCTCACCTGGTCGGCGACGAGCTCGGTGCCCTGCGGCAGCTGGTCGGCGACCCGCCCGCCGTACACCCGGACGAAACCGGGCTTCTCGAACGAGCAGACCGCGACCGTGGTGCACTCCTCGGGCAGCAGCCGCTGGTCGTCGTCGATGCAGATCGCGTACACGCCCACGGTGGGGCCGAACTGCAGCACCTGCGGCATGCCCGGCATGCCGCGCAGCACCCGGGCGCCGTCGAGCACGACGAGCACGTTGTACGGCCGCTGCGTGGCGTACCCCTGCGCGAACGGGTTGGCGGCCTGGCTCTCCATGCCGAAGGAGAGGTTCTTGGACTGGGCGGCGCGCCGCTCGTTGATCTTGTTGAGCAGCTCGTTGATCCGGCGCGCGGTGCTCTCCGGGTCGGCGCCGACGAGCGCGACGCACTCCTCGCCCTCGTGCGGGGCGCAGTGCGGCAGCCAGCGCACCCAGTTCCAGCTCTGCGCGGCCTCGCCGTCCGCGCTGAGCACGACGATCTCCAGGTCGCGCGGGCTGTGCAGCGCGGCCGCCTGGGCGACGAGCCAGCGGGCGAGCGCGCGGGAGACCTGCCGCAGGCCGGTGACGCCGAGCACGCCGACCTCGGGCAGCGGCACGGTGACCGGCACCGCGTGCGACACCGGGACCGGCGGCAGCTCCTTGGCGTCGACGCCGTAGGTGCCGCGCTCGGCGGTGAACTCGATCCGCGCCGGCAGGTCGGCGAGGCCCAGCCGCAGGTGGAGGGTGTCGGCGTCGTGGATGCGGCGCTCCCACAGCCGCCGCCGCGGCCCGATGGCGGTGAGCAGCACCTCGGCCGGGTCGGGGCACTCGGCCCGCCGCTCGGCCTGGTCGGCCTGGCGCAGCCGCTCGACCTCCTCGGCGAACTCGGCCTGGCGCTGCCGGTACTCCTTCAGCGCCTGCCGGTACCGCTTGCGGCCGTAGCGGCGGTCGCTCCACCACTGGGCGATCATCGACAGCGGGGTGAGCAGCGTCATCAGCAGGAACCACGGCTGCTTCAGGACGATCGCCATCACCACGCCGCCGACCGCGAAGACCAGCGAGGAGAGGAGCTGGAGCCGGTAGTTCTCCGGGCGCCGCGGCTCGGCCGGCACCTCGAGGGTCTTGGTACGGCTCGGCGGGGCCAGCCGGGGCGGCCGGTTGTAGGCGAGGCCGCCGTCCGGCATCGGGGTGAGGTGCGCGTCGGGCGCCTCGGGCGCGCGCAGCGTGAACACCGACGAGCCGCTGATCAGCACGCTGCCGATCGGCCACAGCACCGGCTCGGTCACCGGCACGCCGTCCAGGGTGAGCGTCACGCCCGGCACCGGGTCGATCGTCACGTTCTGCGCGGTGACGTACACCGTGGCCACATGCGGGGCCATGTGCGGGTCGGCGACCGGCATGGTGCAGCCGGGGTCGCTGCCGAGGGTGGCGGGCCCGAACCCGAGCCGGTGCACGGTGCCGGCGCCCGGCCCGCTGGAGATCCGCACCTCGACGACACCGGTCGGCTCGTGCCGCCAGGTGGCCGCGGCGCCCGCCGGGTCGAAGGCGACCACGTCGCCGTCGCGCAGCACCCGGGTCACCGGCGCCGCCGGGTCGAGCCGCCGTCCGTTCACCCACAGCTCCACCGGCGGCCGCTGCGGGTACCCGGGCGGGCCCGGCCGCTGCTGCGGCGCCACCGGTACGGGGCCCTGGCCGTACTGCGGCATGGGCACGAACTGGCCGTGCCCCGTGAGCCGCTCGACCAGCGCCTCCGCGAGCACGCCGACCGTGGTGGAGTCGTCGCCGGTCACCACCACGTCGTGCGCGCCGTTCGGGGTGAGAGCCGTGAGAGAGATGCGCATCCTGTCCTCTCGCGGGGTTCTTGTGGAGTAAGACCCAGCCTAGGGTTTTCCTTCCGGCGATTCAGGACAGCCGAAGAAGACCGTCCGCCGCTCGGGTGGCCGGGCAGCGGCGGGCCGTACGCGCCGGTCGGCGTCTCGTGGCCGGTCGTGGGCCCGGATACCGTGCCGAACACCGTGCCGGATACGGTGCCGGATGCGGTGCCGGATGCGGTGCCGGGCCTGGGGCGCCCGTCTCGGCCGCGGCGGGTACGGCGGGCGGCGGGAAGGCCCGCGGGGCCTCCGGCGTCGCGCCCGCCCGGCGGCCGCCGGCGAACCGGCGGGTGCCCGCGGTCGGTGCGACCGCGTCGCCGGCCGCTCTGCCTCTCCGGTCCCTCTTCGCCGTCGCCCAGTAGGGATCATGGCCGATGGGCGGTGCCGCGGCGGATGCGTGGTTCCAGGTCCGCTCCTGCCGCCGGTGGAGGGGCACCGGACGTCCGCCACGGCCGGGCCGGGATGCGGCCGGTCGCGGCAACGGGCCGGGATGCGGCCGGTCGCGGCAACGCCGCGGCGGGATCCGGAGGGGCGGTGGCAGGGGGCCGGAGGCGGAGGCACCCGACCAGCGGGGCCGGAGGAGCGGCGGAGTCGCACGCCGGAAGTCG
>QGUZ01000481.1 GCA_003242605.1 Actinomycetota bacterium | reverse complement strand
GTCCGATTCGCAGGGTCCGATTCGCAGCGTCCCATCCGCAGGGTCCGATCAACGGTGCCCCCGACAAATGGAGAGCCGATGCGCCATCAGCGCCTGCCCCGCAGCTGGACCCTTCGCCCGCTCACCGAGGCCCCGGTCGACGGCCCCGTCCCGGCGACCGTGCCCGGCTGCGTACACACCGACCTGCTCGCCGCCGGCCTCATCCCCGACCCCTACCGCGACGACAACGAGACGCGGCTCGGCTGGATCGGGCGCACCGACTGGGCCTACGAGACCGTCTTCGGCTGGGAGGACGCGGGGGAGCGGCGGGTCGACCTCGTCTGCGAGGGCCTCGACACGATCGCCGACATCGAGCTGAACGGCGTGCCGGTCGGCTCGGCGCGCAACATGCACCGCCGCTACCGGTTCGACCTCGCCGGGGCGCTGCGGCCCGGGGAGAACCGCATCACCGTGCACTTCTCCGCCCCGTACGGCTACGCCGAGCACTGGCGCGCCGAGCTGGGCGACCGCCCCGCCGCCTACGCCGAGCCGTACCCGTTCATCCGCAAGATGGCGTGCAACTTCGGCTGGGACTGGGGGCCGACCCTGGTGACGAGCGGGATCTGGCGCCCGATCGGCCTTGAGGCCTGGTCGGTCGCCCGGCTCGCCCGGGTGCGCCCGTTCGCGGATGCCGCCGGGAACCTCCGGGTGCACGTCGACGTGGAGCGGGAGCCGGGCCGGGACGGGCCGCTGGAGGTGACCGCCGCGGTGGCCGGGGCCGCCGCGGCCGCGACGCTCGCCCCCGGCGAGAGCGCGGCCGTGGTCGAGCTGCGCGTGCCCGGGGCCCGCCCGTGGTGGCCCCGCGGGCACGGCGAGCAGCCGCTGTACGAGCTCACCGTGGCCCTGCGCGACCCCGCCGCGGCCGGCCCGGACCTCGACGCCTGGCGGGGCCGGATCGGCTTCCGCGACGTGCGCCTCGACACCGGGGACGGGGCGTTCACCCTCGTCGTCAACGACCGCCCGATCTTCGCCCGGGGCGTCAACTGGATCCCCGACGACTGCTTCCCGCACCGGGTGGACCGCGCCCGGTACGCCGAGCGGCTCGGCCAGGCCGCCGGCGCCGGGGCGAACCTCGTGCGGGTGTGGGGCGGCGGCGTCTACGAGAGCGGCGACTTCTACGACGTGTGCGACGAGCTCGGCCTGCTCGTCTGGCAGGACTTCGCGTTCGCCTGCGCCGCCTACCCCGAGGAGGGGCCGTTCACCGCCGAGGTCGAGGCCGAGGCCCGCGACAACGTCGCCCGCCTGGTGCGCCACCCGAGCCTGGCGCTGTGGTGCGGCAACAACGAGAACCTCGAGGGGTACCGCGACTGGGGCTGGCGGGAGCGCCTGCAGGGCCGCAGCTGGGGCGCCGGGTTCTACCACGACCTGCTGCCCAAGGTGGTCGCCGAGGTCGACCCGAGCCGGCCGTACTGGCCCGGCACGCCGTACTCGGGCGACCCCGGCCTGCCGCCGAACGACCCGGAGCGCGGCACCGTCCACATCTGGGACGTGTGGAACCGCCGCGAGTACGGCCACTACCGCTCCTACCGGCCCCGGTTCGTCGCCGAGTTCGGCTTCCAGGCGCCGCCCGCCTACGCCACGCTGCGCCGGGCGCTCTCCGACGACCCGCTCACCCCCACCTCGCCCGGCATGCGCCACCACCAGAAGGCGATCGACGGCAACGCCAAGCTCGCCGCCGGGCTGCGGCCGTACCTGGCGGTGCCGGAGGACTTCGACGACTGGCACTACCTGTGCCAGGTGAACCAGGCGCGCGCGATACGGCTCGGCGTGGAGCACTTCCGCGCCGAGTGGCCGCGCTGCGCCGGCGCGATCGTCTGGCAGCTCAACGACTGCTGGCCGGTCACCTCCTGGTCGCTGGTCGACGGGGACGGCCGGCGCAAGCCGGTCTGGTACGCGCTGCGCCGGGCGTTCGACCCGCGGCTGCTCACCGTCCGGCCGCGCGACGCGGGCCTCGCGCTCGTCGCGGTGAACGACACCGGCGAGCCGTGGCGCGTCTCGGCGCGGGCGGCGCGGTGCGGCTTCGGCGGGACGGTGCTCGCCGAGCACGGGCTGGAGCTGGAGGTGCCGCCGCGCGGGATCGCCGAGGCGGCGCTGCCCGCCGCGGTCGCCGATCCGGGCGGGAACGCGCGCCGCGAGCTGCTCGCGGTGACCGCGGGCGACCGCCGCTGCCTGTGGTTCTTCGCCCCCGACAGGGAGCTCGAGCTGCCCGCCCCCGGCTTCGCGGCCGTCGCCGAGCCGGCGGCGGACGGCGCCACGGTCACCGTCACCGCCCGCACCCTCCTGGTGGACCTCGCCCTGTTCCCCGACCGGCTCGACCCGGCCGCCGAGGTCGACGAGCAGCTCGTCACCCTGCTGCCCGGCGAGAGCACCACCTTCCGGGTGCGCTCGGCCGCGCCGCTCGACCCCGCGGCCCTCGTGACGCGCCCGGTGCTGCGCTGCGTCAACGACGTGCTCGCCGCCGGCGGCGCGCCGCCGCGGTAGCGCGCGGCGGGCGGACGGGCGGCCCGGGCCCGCGGCCGCGCCCGGCCCGGTCGTGGTGGGGGGGCCGGAGCCGGGCGCACGCGGGGCCCGTCCCTCGCGGTGACCGCGGCGCCGCCCCCCGGGGGCGGCCGGGGGGGGCGGGGCCACCCGCCGGGGGGCGGGC
>QGUZ01000480.1 GCA_003242605.1 Actinomycetota bacterium | reverse complement strand
CCACAGGTCGAGCTCGGCGCGGTCGGCCTGCACCTTCCGCCAGATGAGCAGGCCCCCAAGGGCGACCAATGCGAGAACGAGCAGCTTCTTCACGTGTGACCCCACTTCTCGACGGTCTCACCACCCGATGGGGGTGAGACGACGCCCGGTTCTTACGGTTGCTTGCAGCCTAGCAAGCCGTCGGCGCGGAACTCGGTGCCCTGAGGGAGCGGTCGTGCCGAATTTACCCGATTCGGAATGGCTTTCAGTACGGCGTGCAATCTGTGCCTCACGCATTCAAGGTCTGATCGCCCCCCATATGTGCGTATTTGTGCAGCTAAACCGGCCAATGTGCAGGTTGTCCACCTTGCCGCTACTGTCCGCACAACGGGGAATCGGCAGGTCACGGCCCGCTCCCCGCGCGACGGCGACAACTCGACAGTAGGCCGCGTCGCGCCCCGTGTCAGCGGTTCCGCGGGTGTGAATTCCGCGCTCACAACTCGCACCGCCGATGATGATGGAAAGCATGACCGGCATCGACCTGCCGGCCGGCATCGATCCGGCCGACGCCCGAGCCCTCGCCCACGCCCTCCGCCGCGTCTACGAGGCGGTCTCGCAGCGCCTCGAGGCGGAGAATGCCGCATCACCCCTGGTGGAGAAGGTGACGGGACACATCGGGTGTTCGCTTGCCGAGGTGGTGACGATCACGGAGCAGTACCCCGCGTTCGAGCACGCCAAACTCCAGATCGCCGTCGACCGCTACCTGGCCGCGCACAGCCCCGACGCCCGCCGGTTCGGCATCGTCGGCGCCGACGGCCGCTGGGAGAGCGATGGACGGAGTCTCCGGGGACGCCGACGTGACCTTCGTGCTCACCACCAACCGGGCCGAGGTGCTCGAGCGGGCCCTCGTCCAGCGTCCGGGCCGGATCGATCTCGCGGTGGAGATCCCGCTGCCCGACGCCCGGGAGCGGGAGCGTCTCATCCGCCGGTACGCGCGTAACCGCCCGATCGAGGCGGACCTCGCCGCGGTGGTCGCGGCGACCGAGGGGGTCACCGCGACCTGCATCAAGGAGCTGCTGCGGCGGGTCGTCCTGCTCGCCATCCGCGCGAACGAGCACACCCTGCGCGACGAGCATTTCGCCACGGCGCTGGAGGCGATGTCCGGCGCCGACCAGGCGCTCACCCGCGCCCTGCTCGGCGGCCGTGAGGGCCGTACCCGCCTCGCCGAGCCCGAAGACCCGGCCGGCCGTGACGAAGGGGAGGACGTCGCGGACCTTGACGTGGACGGCGAGGTGGCCGGGCCCGCACCCGCCGGGCGCGGGGACCGGCGCAGGCCCGCCCGGCTCCAGCCGCCCACCTGCTGAGACGGCCCCCTCCGCGAGACGGCCACGGCACCGCCCCGGCCGTCGTGCTCCGGCCCTCGGCGCGGCGGTCATCGCCGCGCGGCCACCGGCCTCGCGGTCGCCGCCGGGCGCAGGCCGTACGTCGACGACGTACGGCGGCCCGTCCGGCCGGTCAGCGCAGGTGGATCCGCCCCCGCAGGATCGCGAACCTCCTCCTGGTGAGGGGCCGTCGCGCCGGGCCCACCACCGCGGCGCCGTCGGTGATCGAGAACCGGCTGCCGTGGCAGGGGCAGATGATCAGGCCGTCGCGTACCTCGGAGACGGGGCAGCCCTGGTGGGTGCACGCGGCGTCGAAGACGCGGACGACCCGCCGTTCCGGCCGGGTCACCACCCACTGGCCCCGGACGACCATCCCGCCGCCCACGGGGATGTCCCTGAGCCGGGCGATCGGGCCCGGGGCGGGCCGCTCCGCGGGATGCCCGGGGGACGTGGCCGCGTCGGCCGGCCGTACCCGGGCGACCGCCTGGGCGAGGAGCGCGGCGGCGCCGGCGAGGGCGGTTCTGATGACGACGGCACGACGGGTGCTCTCGGACATGGCGTCCTCCTCGATCGTCTGCGGACCGGCTCGGGGAGGATCACCGGGCCGGTTCACGCGAACGAGGGGTTCGGCCCAGGTGCCCGGTACGCAACAGACCGTAGCCGATGACGCCGTCGTGTTCGACGCGACCCACCGCGTCGCCGCGCCGCACACGCCGCCGGGGGCGTGACGCCCCGGCGCCGCCGGGCCCGTGGCGCGGCGGCCGTACCCGGTGCCGTGCCCCGACCGCTCGCCGCCGGGCGCCCGCGCCGCATCCGCCCGGTACGGCGAGCCGCGGCCCCTGGCCCCGGAACCGCCGGGCCGAGCCGCCCGCACCCGGCCACCGGTGCGCGGCACCCGGCGCCGCGATCCGGGCGTGGGGACCAGCCCAAGGACGGCGCAAGGCGGGGACCCGGCGGCCGAGGCCGACCATGCCCGGAACGCCCGGCGCGGGCACACGGCAAGGCCGGCGCCGTCCGCGCGCCGGCCATCGTGCAGCGGGGGACGGATCAGGGCCGCTGAGCGGAGCCGCCCTCGCGGCCGGAGAACCGCTCGGCCTTCTCGGCGGCCCGCTCGCCCGCGTCGGTGGCGCGGCGGCCCGTCTCGGCGCCCTGGTCCTCCGCCAGCGCGGCGGCCTCGCCGGCCTCGGTCACCGAGTCGACCCAGCTCTGGTTGTTCCGGTACATCACGTAGCCGATCGCGCCGAGCGCCACCCCGGTGACGAGCGTGAGCACCGGCCAGCGGCGTTTGGCCCTCGCGGTCTTGCCCGGGTCCACGGCCTTGGCGGCGTCCGA
>QGUZ01000006.1 GCA_003242605.1 Actinomycetota bacterium | reverse complement strand
GTTTATTTAAACGTCCTTATAATAAAGAAAAGCGCGGTTTTCGGCTGCCGCGATCATTCTGACGGCGACGTCGGCCGACGGTGATGATCCAGTTTCCGAGGGCTGTTGGGATCGTGCCGGTCTTCGCCCCCGCGGACCGTCTCCGCGCGCTTTCCAAGCTCCCCGGTGGCGCCGGCCGTGCCGTACGGCCCGCGCGCCCGCCGCCGTGCCGCGATCGCGATCGTCGAACCGGTTCCCCGCCCACCCCGGACGTGTGGCGTCACTCCTCCAGCTCGGCGATGCGGTCCCGGACGCGGCGCAGCTCCTCCTTGACCTCGGCGATCTGCCGTTCGAGCTCGAGGATGCGGCGGATCGAGTTGAGCGTCATGCCCTCGCCGGCGAGCCGCGTCACATGTTGGACGATCATGATGTCGTGGCGGGAGTAGCGGCGTTGCCCCCCGGCGGAACGGCGCGGCGTGACGATCCGGTACTGGTCGAGGCGCCGCAGGTACGCGTGCCGCACCTGCAGCATTTCGGCGACCTGGCCCAGCGAGTACAGCGGCGCATGCTCGTCGTCGAACGGCAGCTCCGGCATCACACCCTCCTCCTCACCGGGGAGCTGACACCCCAGCGCCACGCCAAGTCACGCCCAGATGACCGTCGGATAACCGGTTTAGAAACGATCTTGCAAAGATTTTATACCTGGACCTATAAGTTCCCTGCGACCTTAGTGCCAAGTATCGACATCCGACTCTCAGGAACGGCTGTGATGAAGTCGCTGATCCGCTCCCTGTGCGCGGGCGTTTTGGCGGCCGTTCTCGGTGTCGCCGCCGCAGCCTCGCCCGCATATGGCCGGTCCACGGCCTCCATCACGCTCACCACGCCCTACCCGTCCGTCGTGGTCGAGCCCGGCTCCCAGGTGTCGCTCGACCTGAAGGTGAAGGCCTCCCCGTCCGGGCGGGTCGAGCTCGACGTCGACGCGCCGAAGGGCTGGCGTACCTCGCTGCGCGGCGGCGGCTTCGTCGTGTCGAGCGTGCACGCGGGCAGCACCGAGGTGACCCTCGACGTCAACGTGCCCGCGGACGCCAAGGGCAAGAACAAGGTCACGGTCACGGCCAAGGGGCCCGGCGGTCAGCGCGCACAGCTGCCGCTCACCCTCTCGGTGCGCGGCGGCGGCTCCGGTTCGATCGGCCTCGAGGCGGAGTTCGCCAAGCTCACCGGTAAGCCGACCGACACCTTCAACTACAGCGTCACGCTGCGCAACGGCACCGCGAAGAAGACCACCTACGCGCTGCAGGTGCAGGGCCCGGCGGGCTGGAACGTCTCCGCGAACCCGTCGGCGCAGTCGCAGGCCACCACGGTGACCGTGGACGGCGGCGCCACCGAGACGATCAGCGTCACCGCCGACCCGCCGGACAACGTCACCGCCGGCGCCTACCCGATCCGCCTCGGCGTGAGCGGTGGCGGGCAGAACGCCGCGATCGACCTCGCCGCCGAGATCAGCGGCACCGGCGAGGTGGAGCTCACCACCAAGGACGAGCGGCTCAACGCCTCCGGCACCTCCGGCGACCGCACCCGCATCCCGATCGTGATCACCAACAAGGGCACGGCCCCGGTCAACGGCGTGAAGCTGTCCAGCTCGCCGCCGTCCGGCTGGGAGGTCACCTTCGAGCCGGAGACCGTGAACGTCGAGCCGCAGAAGCAGGTCGAGGCCACCGCGATCATCACCCCGTCGGGTGACGCCGTCGCCGGCGACTACATGGTCACCCTGCGCGCGGAGAGCGACGGGCAGACCGCCACCACCGACATCCGCTACACCGTGGAGACCTCCAAGTGGTGGGGCCTGCTCGGCATCCTGCTGATCGCCGCCGTGGCCGCCGGACTGTGGCAGGTGTTCCGCGTCTACGGACGTCGCTGACCCGGGCGAGGCGGGTATGGACGACAGCGTCGCCAACGTCTCCAAGAGCACGGAAGCCAAAGGCACCGCGACAACCGAGGTCGTCGACCTTCCCGACAACGTCATCAGGATCGACCGGCTGACCAAGCGGTACGGCGACGTGACCGCGGTGGACCGGCTCGACCTGCGGGTGCGCAAGGGCGAGGTGTTCGGGCTGCTCGGGCCGAACGGCGCGGGCAAGACCACGACGATCCTCACCCTGCTCGGCCTCATCGAGCCGACCTCGGGCAGCGTGCGCGTGCTCGGGATGAACCCGGCCAAGGACGCGATCAAGATCAAGCAGCGGGTCGGGTACGTCCCGGACTCGGTGGGCTTCTACCCGTCGATGACCGGCCGGGAGAACCTGCGCTACACCGCGCGGCTCAACGGGCTGAAGGACGCCGAGGACCGCATCGCGGACGCGCTCGAGCAGGTCGGCCTCACCGAGGCGGCCGACCGGCGGGCCGGCGGCTACTCGCGAGGCATGCTGCAGCGGCTCGGCATCGCCGACGCGCTGGTGAAGAACCCGCAGGTGATGATCCTCGACGAGCCGACGATCGCCATCGACCCCGAGGGCGTCAAGCTCGTGCTCAACCTGATCCGCCGGTTGCGCGACGAGCGGGGCATGACCGTCCTGCTCTCCTCCCACCTGCTCTACCAGGTGCAGGAGGTGTGCGATCGGGTCGGCATCTTCGTGCGCGGGCGGCTCGTCGCGGTCGGCTCGGTCGAGGAGCTCGCCCAGCGGCTCGCGCAGGGCCGTACCGTCACCGAGATCGCGGTCGCCGACGACGTCGACCTGGCGGCCCGGCGCATCGCGAAGCTCGACTCGGTACAGCAGGTGGACCGCGAGGGCGATCTGATCGTGGCGGTGTGCACCGCCGACGTCCGCGGGAAGATCGCCGAGACCCTCGTCGGCGCCGGGCACACGCTGCTGCACCTGCGGCAGCGCAGCAGTCATCTGGACGAGATCTACCACCGGTACTTCCATGAGCAAGTCAACTGAGGTGGTCGCCCCTCCGCCGGGGTGGCGCATGGTGGCGCGCAAGGAGATCGCCGACCACCTGCACTCGGCACGCCTCCTCGTGGTGGCCGGGCTGCTCACCATCTCGGGCGTGGCGGCGGTCTACGCGGCCGGCGGGCGGATCCGTGACGTGGCGCAGGCCGCCACCGACCAGCCCTCGCTGTTCCTCAACCTGTTCACCCTGGCGATCGAGAACACGCCGTTCGCGTTCGTCAACTTCGTGGCCCTGATCGGGCCACTGCTCGGCATCGCGTTCGGCTTCGACGCGGTGAGCTCGGAGCGGTCCCAGCGCACCCTGCCGCGGCTGCTCGCCCAGCCCATCCACCGCGACGACGTGGTGAACGGCAAGTTCGTCGCCGGTCTCGCGGTGATCGGCATGCTGCTCACCGCGCTCATGGTGCTGGTCGGCGCGATCGGCATCGTACGGCTCGGCATCGTGCCGTCGCCGGACCAGGTGGCGCGGCTGATCGTGTACCTGGTGGTGTCCTGCGTCTACATCGGGGTGTGGCTCGCCTTCGCCCTGATGTTGTCGATCCTGCTGCACCGGGCCGCCACCGCGGCGCTCACCGCGATCGGCGCCTGGCTCGTCTTCTCCCTGCTCGCGGGCCTTCTCGTGCAGATGATCGCGGGCGTGTTCACCACCCCCGGCACGATCGCCAACGCCGAGATGCAGCAGGCGCTCGGCCGCCTCTCCCCCGCCTTCCTCTACGAGGAGGTCACCGCGGCCCTGCTCACCCCCGAGCTGCGCACCCTCGGCGTGATCCTGCCCGAGCAGGCCTACCGCGCCGTGCCGAGCCGGCTGCCGCTGGGCGAGAGCCTCCTGCTCGTCTGGCCGCAGATCACCGCGCTCGTCGCGCTGTGCGCGGTGATGTTCGCGATCGCCTACGTCGCCTTCCTCCGCCAGGAGGTGCGCGTCTGACCCTCCGCGGGAGCGGCCCGGCTCCCGCCTCGTCCACGACCGGCGCCACACGCGCGGATCTCCCGACCCCACGCGCCCCCGGCACCCGCCGGGGGCGCTTCTTCATGCCCGCCGGCCGTACCCGCGGCGTCCGGGAGGCGCGTGCCGTCAGCCGCCCTGGGGGCCGCCGGACGCCTGCCCGCCGAAGGGCGCCCACGCCCGTACGGCGAACGCGCCGCCCGCGCGCCGCACCTCGGCCGCGCCGGGCCCGGGCCAGTGGGCCGGGATCACCAGCTCGCCCAGGTCGGCCGCACGGGACAGGTAGCGCTCCCGGGTGCGGGCCGCGAGCTCGAGGTCGTCGTCGAAGCGGCTGTTCCACGCCGGGTTGAGGAGCTGGACCGGGCTGTGCAGCAGGTCGCCGACGAACACGGCCCGGTCCGTGCCCGAGCGGAGCGTGAGCACCGACGAGCCCGGGGTGTGCCCGGGCGCCGCCTCGAGCAGCAGGTTGCCGTCGATGCGGTGGCTGTCCTCCCACAGCACCACCCGGCCCGCCCGGTGGACGGGGGCGACGCTGTCCTCGAAGACCAGCCTGCCGCCCTCCCACCGGGCCCGCTCGTTCTCGTCGCGCGGCGGGCGGCTGCGGCGCGCGGTGGCCGGGTCGAAGTACAGGTTGTCCGCGCGCGGGATGAGGTACGTGGCGCGGGGGAACGTCGGCACCCACTCGCCGTCCTGCCTGCGGGTGTTCCAGCCGACGTGGTCGTAGTGGATGTGGGTGTTGACGACGATGTCCACATCCTCCGGCTCGACCCCGGCCGCGCGCAGCCGGTCGAGGAAGTCGGTGTGCAGGTGGGCGAAGGCGGGCACCTGCGGCCGGTCGCGGTCGTTCCCCACCCCGGTGTCGACGAGGATGGTCCGCCCCTCGCTGCGCAGCACCCAGGTCTGCACGTGGCACCGGTACGCGTCGTCGGCCGGGTTCCAGAAGCGGGGCGCCAGCCAGTCCTCGTTGGCGCGCCAGGTCTCGGCGTCGGCGCCGGGGATGATCGCGCCGACCGTGCTGAAGTCCCCGGCCCATTCGACGACCCGGGTGATCTCGACGTCGCCGAGCATGAGGGTGGGTTCGGGCATGGTGGTTCTCCGTTGCTGGTACGGCAGGGCGTGGTGAGTCGTGGTCAGGGCCGGGCGGTGGTGGCATCGGGCGCGTAGCGGGCGAGGAAGACGCGGATCGCCTCCTCGATCACCACGTCCGCCTCGGGCTGGGCGGCGATCTCCTCGGTGAACGCCATTACCCGCGGCCAGACCAGGAACTCCTGCACCAGGCCCATGAACTGGCGGGCCGCCAGCCGGGTGTCGGGACAGTCCAGCAGGCCGCGTTCGACCAGGGCGTCCAGGCGGCTGACGAAGGCGTCGAGGATCGGGCCCTTGCCCAGGCGGTAGAACTCGTCGGCGATCCACGGCCGCCGGGCGGACTCGGCGACGACGAGCCGGGCGAACCGGATCTGGTCCGTCTCGGCGGCGAACCGCTGCAGCGCCCGGGCGAACGCGCGCAGGACCTCCTCGGCGGTCGCCGCGGCGTCCTCGCCGGACCGGACGAGGTGGCCCGGCCCGGGGAAGGCCGACCAGTGGTAACGGACCATCTCCCGGAACACGGCCTCCTTCGACCCGAACCGGTTGTAGACCGTCTGCCGGGACACCCCCGCACGCTCGGCGACGCGTTCCAGGTTCACCCCGTCGTAGCGGTCCGCCAGGAACAGCTCCTTCGCCGCGGCGAGGATCCGCTCCTCGGAATCCGTCCTGCGCCGACGCCGGCGATCGGCGGGCGGCCGGGTCTCCGCGTTCGAGGCCGTGGTCATACGCCGCTCCTTCCGTCGCCCGCCTCGCTCCCCGCCCACACTACTTGACTTTACAGTCAAGTCAAAATAGTTCGCCGCGACGGCGGCCCGCACCGCCCGGCGCACCGGCCCCTGCCGCGGTCCCGAGGTGGCCAGGGACGATGCGGCACCGATGCCGCTCTCATGCCGCCTCCGTGCCGCATGCGCGCCCCACCGGAGGCGGGCCGCGGCCGACCTCCCGCCGCCCCGCCCACAGGCCGCCCGTACGCTTCTCATCCGGTACGGCGCCGCCCGGCGGCGCGACGCCGGGCGGATCACCCTGGTGATCGACGACGGCGCCGAGGAAGGACCGGGCCACCGGCGGTGTTTGCCGCCATAAAGGCCGGTCCGAAACCAGGCGAAACGGAGGCGACGTGAGCGAGCGGGAGACGTACGCGATCGTGGGCGCCGGGCTCGCGGGCGCGCGGGCCGCCGAGGCCCTGCGCGGGGCGGGCTTCGGCGGGCGCATCGTGCTCATCGGCGCGGAGCCCGACCTGCCGTACGACCGCCCGCCGCTGTCGAAAGGGGTGCTGACCGGCGCGATGCCGCCCGAGCGGACCCTGCTGCGCTCCGCCGAGGAGTGGGCCGCCGACGACGTGGAGCTCCTCCTCGGCACCCGGGTGACCCGCCTGCTCCCCGCCGAACGCCGGCTCCTCCTCGCCGAGGCCACCGGCACCACCGGCTCGCTGCGGGTCGACAAGGTGCTGTTCGCCACCGGCGGCCGCCCCCGCCGCCTCGCCGTACCCGGCGCGGACCTCGACGGCGTGTACCACTTCCGCACGCTCGCCGACGCCCTCGCCGTCCGCCCCCACCTGGTGCCCGACGCCCCGATCGTGGTGGTCGGCGCGGGCTTCATCGGCGCCGAGGTGGCGGCCTGCGCCCGCCAGGCCGGCTGCCGGGTGACCGTGCTCGAGATCGCCGACGTCCCGCTCCGCCGCGTGCTCGGCGCCGAGATGGGCGCCCGCTACGCCCGCTACCACCGCGAACGCGGCGTCGACCTGCGCCTCGGCGTCGGCGTCGACCGCATCGAGGGCGACGACCGGGTCCGCGCGGTCGTGGCCACCGACGGCACCCGCATCGAGACCTCCTGCGTCATCGTCGGCATCGGCATCGAGCCCGACCTCGCGGTCGCCGCCGAGGCCGGCATCGCCACCGGCGACGGCATCCTCGTCGACGAGCACTGCCGCACCTCGCTCGAGAACGTGTACGCCGCGGGCGACGTGGCGAACGCCCCCAACCCCTACCTCGGCCGCCGCGTCCGGCTCGAGAACTGGCAGAACGCGCAGAACCAGGGCATCGCCGCGGGCCGCTCGATGACGGGGGCCGCCGAGCCGTACGCCGAGGTCCCCTGGTTCTGGTCCGACCAGTTCGACCTCCGCCTGCAGCTGGCCGGGCACATCTCCCCCGGCCACGAGGTCGTCTACCGCGGCGACCCCGACTCCACCTCGTTCTGCGCCTTCTACCACCGCGACGGCGTCCTCCACGGCGCCCTCGGCCTCAACCGCCCCCGCGAGATCCGCGCCGCCATGCGCCTCATCGCCAGGCGCACCCGCGTCGACGTCGACGCCCTCGCCGAGGAGGGCCGCGACCTCCGCAAACTCGCCACCGTGCCGGCCTGACCGGCGGCGGACAACCGTCCGTACGCCCGGTGGGCGGCGCGTCCTGCCCGACGGGGGCGGCTCCGCGTTCCGCCGAGGCGGGCCGAATAAAGTGAGGCGTGTCCTCCGCCATGAGCAGCGACTCCTACCTGCACCGGGTCGTCCGGGTCCTGTCCGCGTTCCGGCCCGAGGACGACGTGCTGGGCCCGTCCGAGCTGGCCCGCCGTACCGGGCTGCCGAAGTCGACGGTGCACCGGATCATGCACGCGCTCGCCGACGAGGGCCTGCTGGAACGGAGCGGCCAGGAGGCGCGGCTCGGCCTGCGGCTGTTCGAGATCGGCCAGCGGGTGCCCCGGCGGCGGGTGCTGCGGGACGCGGCCCTGCCGTACATGGCGGACCTGTGGGAGGCGACCCGGCAGACGATCCACCTCGCCGTGCTGGAGGGCACCGAGGTGGTGGACGTGGAGATCCTGCACGCGCCCGGCGGGCCGGACGTGCCGTCGCGGGTGGGCGGACGGCTGCCCGCGCACGCCACCGGGGCCGGTAAGGCGATCCTCGCGTTCTCCCCGCCGGAGGTGGTGCAGCGGGTGCTGGAGAACGGCCTGCCCCGGGTGAGCGGGCGCGCGGTCGCCGCGCCGGCGACGCTGCTGCGGGAGCTCGCCCGGATCCGGCGGGAGGGCGTCGCCTGCGACCGGGAGGAGTCGGCGCCGGGGATCGTGTGCGCGGCCGCGCCGGTGCTGGGGCGGGACGGCGAGGTGCTGGGGGCGCTGTCGGCGTCCGGCCGGTCCACCCGGACGCGGGTGGAGCGGATCGCGCCCGCGGTGCACACCGCGGCCCTCGCGCTCTCCCGCGCGCTCGGCCGCCGCGACCGCCCGTACCACACGGCGCAGCGGGCGCTCGCCGCCTGGTACGTGCCCGGCGTGGCCGAGGGTCCGCCCGACTTGCCGTGACGGCGGGCGTCAGGCCACGGGGGCGCGTTCCGGCTCGGGCTCGGCCGGCTCGGCCTCGGCGGAGGCGGGCCGGGCAAACGGGGCGAACAGGGCGCCGAGCCGCGCCACGGTCTCCGGGACCACGCGGTAGTAGACCCAGGTGCCGCGCCGCTCGCAGTCGATCAGCCCGGCGGTGCGCAGCACCTTGAGGTGGTGCGAGATCGTCGGGGCGGTGAGGTCGAACGCTCCGGCGAGGTCGCAGACGCACACCTCGCCCTCCGCCGCGGAGGCGATCATCGACAGCAGGCGCAGCCGCACCGGGTCGGCGACGGCCTTGAGCGGCACCGCGAGTTCGGCGGCGTCGGCCTGCGACAGGGGCGCGCTCGTGATGGGAGCGCAGCACCGGTCCACTGTGGTGGCCATGACAGCTCCTGTTCGCGACTCAACCGGAATCATATCGGCCGACCGGACGGTCCCGCGGTGTCCGCTTTCCCACCCCGCCCCGAACCGGGCGGCGGTTTCCGCCGCGCGACCGGCGGATGATCGCGTGACCGGCGGAGAAGCCGCCGGACACGGCGGGCGCGCGGCCCGGCGGCCCATCACCGCCGCGTGCCGCGGTATTGCCCGAATATTGCCGCGGACAACTCGTTAAGAATGCCGTCAAGAAAGTTTCAGAGAATCGCCCATGTGACGGTGCGCCGCGGAGTTTGTGATCCATATCGCGGCGATTATCGCCTATATGGTGGATTCTTCGCTTGGCATGGATCGCCCGATAAGCCGCAGGGATTTCCTGGACGGCGTCGCCCTGTCGACGGCGACGACCCTGGTGCCGCGCCCGGACGCCGACCGGCGCGCGGACGACGTGGCGGTGGACGCGGCCGAGGAGCTCGGCCACGGCCGGCCGCCGGAGTGGCAGGGACTGCAGGGGGACACCGCGGACGCGATGGCGGTGCCGCACGCGCTGCGCGACCGGCGGTTCTGGGAACGGGCCGGCACGCCCACGGCCACCGGGGAGGAGTACGACCTGGTGGTGGTGGGCGCCGGGGTGAGCGGCATCGCCGCGGCCTACCGGTGGTGGCGGGAGGATCCCGAGGCCCGCATCCTCGTGCTCGACAACCACGACGACATCGGCGGCCGCAGCCGCCGCAACGAGTTCCGGACGGCCGGCCACCCGCTCGTCGGGTACGGCGGGCCGCCCTCGCTGCCCTCCTCGCCCACGCCCGAGACGGCCGAGCTGCTCGCGGAGCTCGGCATCGAGCTCGGCGCCGGGCTCGACGCCGGGCTCGACACCGCCGCCGGCGGCGCGGCGGACGCCGCGCCCGTCTCCGGCTGGGCCGGGCGGGAGCCGTACCGGGCGCTGGGCATGGGCCCGGCGGTGTTCTGCGACCGGGAGAGCTTCGGCACCGACCGGCTCGTGGTCTTCCGGCCCGGGTGGGTCGACGAGCTGCCGCTCGCCGACGCCGCCAAGGGCGAGCTGGCGGCCCTGTTCCGGGACCCGCCGGACTGGTGGCCGCAGGCGGGCACGGCGGAGAAGCGGGCCCGGCTCGCCCGCATCAGCTACTCCGGCTTCCTCCGCGAGATCTGCCGGGCCCATCCCGAGGTGGTGCGCTTCTGCCACACGATGCCGGTGCACGACCGGTGCCGCACCAGCGACATGATCAGCGCGCTCGACGCGTACGCGCTCGCCGACGAGCACACCTTCCCTGGCCTCGCCGGGCTCGGCATCCCGCGCCCCGCCGCCCGCTCCCTCGTCCAGCTCTTCCCGGACGGCAACCACGGCCTGATCCGCGCGCTGGTCGGCCGCATGATCCCCGGGGCCGGCGAGGGTCCGGACGACGGCGCCGTACCCGACCGGCTCGACTACGACCGGCTCGACCTGCCGGCCAACCGGGTGCGGGTGCGGCTGTCGAGCCCGGTCGTGCTCGTCCGCAACGACGGCCCGGCCGAGACCGCGACGTCGGCGACGGTCGGCTACTTCGACGGCGAGCACGTGCGCACCGTCCGGGCCGGGGCGGTGATCCTCGCCTGCTGGCACGCGATGATCCCGTACCTCGTGCCGGACCTGCCGCAGCACCGCCGCTCCGCGCTGCTGCGCACGGTGCGCGCGCCCATGCTCTACGCCACGGTGCAGGTGCGCGACTGGCGCGCCTGGCACGCGGCGGGCATCGACCGGGTGCGGTTCACCGGCGCCTACTGGTCCGACGTCCGGCTGCCCGCGCTGCCGCACGCCGGCGGACGGCAGGCCGCCGACCCCGGCGAGCCGACCACCGTCCACCTGGTACGGCTCGCCGTGAAGCCGGACGCCGACCCGATCGAGGGCGCGGTGGCCGGGCGGCGCGAGCTCGCCGAGGTGCCGTACGAGCACCTGGAGTTCACCGTGCGCGACCAGCTCGCCCGGCTGCTCGGCCCGGCGGGGTTCGACCCGGCGCGCGACATCCAGGGCATCACGATCAACCGCTGGGCGCACGGGGTCCCGCTCGGCGACGGGCTGCCCGGCGGCAAGCCGCCGTTCGCCTCGCCGCACGACGACCCGGTCGAGGGCGAGTGGCGGTTCGGGCGCATCGTGATCGCCGGCTCGGACCGGGCGCCGGAGGGCGGTGCGGACGCGGCGATCGCGATCGCCGTGCGCGCCGTGGCCGAGCTCCAGCCCGCCCGCAGCCGGTGACCCCCGCCCGCGCGCACGCCCGGGCCGAACGCGGTGCCGTACCGGCGCCCGAGGCCGGTACGGCTAGGCGGAGGTGGCGGCGAGGCTCGCCTCCCACAGGCGGCGCGCGAGCTCGGGGTCGGTCATGTTGGCGGAGGCGCGGGCCGGAGTCTCCCGGACGAAGTAGCGGCCGGGGTGGTTGACGCCGTCCGGGTGGGTGGCGAGGTGGACGAGCCCGCGCGCGCCCTCCTCCGGCGGGCGGGCGAGCCCGGGGATCAGCAGCAACATGCGCATGTACAACGTGTCAGATGCGAATTTTGTCCTAATTATCCCCGGATGGAAGCAAGTGGGGTAAATGTTCTTTCCGAGCCGGGCGAGCTGAGTGGTGAAAAGCACATTCGCCTGCTTGGAGTCGCCGTACTGCAGCCAGCCGTTCCAGAACCGGCGGTTGCGGTCGAGGTCTTCCGGGTCGATCCGTCCGGTCCGCGCCGCCATCGACGCCGTGGTCACGATCCTCGCCCCCGACTCGTGCAGCCGATCGAGCAGCAGCGTGGTGAGCAGGAACGGCGACAGGTGGTTCACCTGCATGATCAGCTCGTGCCCGTCCACGGTGGTCTGCCGCCGCGGCGTCATCACCCCCGCGTTGTGGGCGAGCACGTCGATCCGCTCGTAGCGGGCGAGCAGCTCCGCGGCAAGCTTCCTGACCTCGGCGAACGACGCGTAGTCGCAGGTGAGAATGTCGGGCCGGGACCCTGAGACGGCCGTCACACGGTCCGCCACCCGCTCCAATCGCGCCCGGTCACGGCCGACCAGAACCACCGTGTGACCACGTGCGGCCAATTCCACCGAGGCCGCCCCGCCGATGCCCCCGGCGGCCCCCGTGATCACACAAATCATCGGGTCCTCCCGTACGCTGCAACCATTTCGGTGCTAACCTTTGTTCGATCTTTCGGAGGTGCATTTATCCCTATATATGCGGGCAGGACTACCGCACCCGAGGAGCGGCTGATGCGTTCGAAAAACCGGTCGATTCGGTTCAAGGTCTTTATGCTGCTGCTCCTGCCCCTGCTGTCCCTCAGCGCGCTGTGGGGCTTCGTGCTGAACCTCACGGTCGGTGACGGACTCGCCCTGCTCCGTGCCAACACCCTCTACAACACGATCGGGGTCACCAGCACCGAGCTCGGCGTCCAGATCATGTCCGAGCGCGCGCTCTCCGCATCCCTGGTCAGCAGCGGGCGCCGCGCCTCCGCCGAGCTGACCGCCCAGCGCGGGCGCACCGACGCCGCGCTCGCCGAGTTCACCAAGGCGGCGAACAGCGAGGAGGCCACCGGGGCGATGAGCCCCGCCCTGGCGGCCCCGGTGACCTCGATGCTCCGCGAGCTCGACCGGCTCGACCAGATCCGGGCCGCGGTCGACAACGGCACCTCCGATCGTCTCGAGGTCGTGCAAGCCTACAGCCGGATCATGGATTCGCTGAACGGCGTGTACGACCAGCTCGTCACCGTCCCGGACCTCACCGTCTTCCGGCAGGCCGCGACGCTGCAGTCGATGGCGAACGCCCGCGAGCTCCAGTCCCGGCAGATGGCCTTGATCGAGGGCGCCCTCATCGAGGGCCGGATCACCCCCGAGGAGCGCGCCGAGTTCGCCCGCCTCGCCGCCACCCGCCGCCACCTGTACGACCGGTTCGCGCCGATCCTGCTGCCGGAGCTGCGCCGGCCCTACGAGCAGGTGTTCGAGTCCACCGCGTACCGGCGGTACGAGGAGCTCGAGGACCGGATCGTGAACGCGAGCGGCATGGGCGACGGGCTGCCCGCGGCCGGCGAGTGGAAGTCCACGGCGAACCAGGTCGCCGCCGCCCTCGACCGGGTGAACATCGGCTCCGGCGAGATCATGGCCGAGAAGGCGAAGGAGGCCGCGACCACGATCCTGCTCCGCATCGCGATCGCCGGTGGCGTGGGTCTGCTCGCGGTCGTCGCCTCGATCACCTTCTCGGTGCGGTTCGCCCGCCGCCACGTGCGCGATCTGGCCACGCTGCGCAACTCCGCGCTCGAGCTCGCCGACCGGCGGCTGCCGCGGGTCGTGGAACGGCTCAGCCGCGGCGAGGACGTCGACGTGGCCGCCGAGGCGCCGCCGATCCAGGCGGGCGACTCCCGCGAGGTCGCCGACGTCAGCCACGCGTTCTCCTCGGTGCAGCGCACCGCCGTGGAGGCCGCGGTCGGCCAGGCGAAGCTGCGCAAGGGCATCGCGCAGATGTTCGTCAACCTCGCCCGGCGCAAGCAGGCGCTGCTCAACCGCCAGCTCCAGCTGCTCGACTCGATGCAGCGCCGCACCACCGAGCCGGACGCGCTCGAGGACCTCTTCCGGCTCGACAGCCTCACCACCCGCATGCGCCGCCACGCGGAGAGCCTCATCATCCTCTCCGGCAACACCCCGGGCCGGGCCTGGCGCCGCCCGGTGCCGATCGTGGACGTGATCCGCGCGGCGGTGGCCGAGATCGAGGACTACCAGCGCATCCAGGTCTTCCCGGTCGGCGAGACCGCGGTGAACGGCAGCGTCGCCGCCGACCTCATCCACCTGGTCGCCGAGCTCGTGGACAACGCCGCGAGCTTCTCGCCCCCGCAGACCACCGTGCAGATCCGCGGCGAGGAGGTCGCCAACGGCTTCGTCATCGAGATCGAGGACCGCGGCCTCGGCCTCTCCGCCGAGGAGTACGCGGCGATCAACCAGAACCTGGCGAACCCGCCCGAGTTCGACCTCGCCGACAGCGACCGCCTCGGCCTGTTCGTGGTGGGCCAGCTCGCCAACCGGTACGGCGTGAACGTGACGCTGCGGCCCTCGCCGTACGGTGGCACCACCGCGATCGTGCTCATCCCGCGCTCGCTGCTCGCCGCCGACGAGGGGCCGGCCGCGATCGAGGGCCGGGCGGCCGCCACGGCCACGCCGTACGTGCCGCGGCACTCGGCGCCCGCGAAGCCGGTCACGGCGACCGTCGTGGAGCGCACGAACGGGCGGGACGACGCCGGGGAGGCCCCGGACCGGGACCGCGCCGAGGGCGGCCGCGCCCAGCGCGACGAGGGGGAGGCCGAGCGGAAGCGCACCACAGACACCTCGCCGTTCTTCACCCCGGCCGCGCTGCGCACCGAGCCGGTGCCCAGCGCCCTGCGGAACCTCGACGAGGAGGACGGCAAGGCGTCCGGCCGCAAGCCGGGCGACCGGCGGGCCCGGCCCGATCTCACCGTGGTCCCGGGCGGGCCGCAGCGCGCCGACGCGCCGGCGCAGCGGCCGCAGGCGGACTCCGCCGGCTCCGGCCAGGACGGCCGGCCCGACCCGGCCGAGGAGTCCGACCGGCCGTCCGCCCAGACGCTTCGCAGGCCGCCGCAGCCGGTCACCAACGGCACCTATCGCGGGCTGCCGCGCCGGGTCCGCCAGGCGAGCCTCGCCCCGCAGCTGCGCAACCGGACCACACCGCTGTCCGCGCCGCCGCCGGAGCGCGTGCCGGAACGCTCGCCGGACGAGGCGCGGGCACTGTTCTCCGCCTTCCAGCAGGGAGCGCGGAAGGGGCGTCTCGACTCGGAGCGAACCCGTGACGAGCAGGAGCCCAACCACGATGTGGCGAACCAGATCACTGCCGAGAAGGGTACGGAATGACGGGCAAAGCGACGTCGAACGGCGAACTCAACTGGCTGCTGGACGACCTGATCAGTAGAGTCGGCGCCGTCCGTCAAGCGGTGATCCTCTCCACCGACGGGCTCCTGGTCGGCTCCTCCCAAGGGCTCAGCCGCGAGGACGCCGAGCACCTGTCCGCGGTGGCGGCGGGCTTCCAGAGCCTCGCCCGCGGCGCCGGTCGCCACTTCGGCGGCGGCGAGGTACGCCAGACCATCGTCGAGATGGAGTCGGCGTTCCTGTTCGTGACCGCGGCCGGGCAGAACACCTGCCTCGCCGTACTCGCCGAGGCCGACGCCGACGTCGGCCAGATCGCGTACGAGATGGCGATGCTGGTGAAGCGCGTCGGACAGCATCTCTCGACCAATCCCCGGGGGACGCAGTCGTGAGCAAGCCGGAGTGGCTGGACGAAGACCCAGGGCCGGTGGTTCGACCATTCGCCCTGATCCGCGGTCGTACCAGGTCCTCCGGCGATAAGTTCGATCTCATCGCCGTGGTGGTCCCGACCGGTGCCTCGGCGCCGCCCGAGGCCATCATCGGCCCTGAACAGCGTCGAATCCTGGAGCTCGCCGAGGAGGGGGTGACGGTCGCCGAGGTCGCATCCGAGCTCGACCTCCCCCTCGGCGTGGTCCGTGTCCTCCTCGGAGACCTGAAGGACCACGGCCTCATCGAGGTCCGCCCGCCGGCTCAGGTCTCGCCGCTGCCCAGCGAGCGTATTCTCAAGGAAGTGATCCATGGCCTCCGCGCCCTATGACGACCCGGTGGCCCTGAAGATCCTCATCGCCGGAGGCTTCGGGGTCGGAAAGACGACACTGGTCGGCTCGGTCAGCGAGATCCGCCCGCTGCGCACCGAAGAGCTGCTCTCCGACCGGAGCATCGGCGTTGACGACACCGAGGGCGTCGACGACAAGACCACCACCACGGTCGCGATGGACTTCGGCCGCATCACCATCCGCGACGGCCTGGTGGTCTACCTGTTCGGCACCCCCGGCCAGCACCGGTTCTGGTTCATGTGGGACGAGCTCGCCTACGGCGCGCTCGGCGCGGTGGTGCTCGCCGACACCCGCCGGCTCACCGACTGTTTCCCGGCGATCGACTACTTCGAGCAGCGCGGCACCCCGTTCATCGTCGCCGTCAACTGCTTCGACGGCGCCGAGGTGCACGAGCCGGAGAACGTGCGCATCGCGCTCGACCTCGACCCGGACGTCCCCGTCCTCAACTGCGACGTCCGCCGCCGCTCCTCCGCCAAGGAGGTCCTGATCACCCTCGTCGAGCACGCCCTGCGCACCCTCACCGCCAGCGCCGGCTGACCCTCCGGCCGGGCCCCTCGCCGGCGATCCCCGCGCCCGAGGTTCCCCCATCCCACGCCCTCGCCCGGCCGGACCGGTCGCCCCGTCCGCCGTACGGCCTTCTCGCCTTCGCGTTCCGTATCCGGCTCAGGCGGTTCCCAGGCCCTCGAGCATCACCGTCGCCGTACGGCTGCGCGGGCGCACCGCTGCACGGCCACGGAGGCCGCGGGCCACGCCCGGCCACGGCTCCGGGTGGACGGCCCTCGCGCCCGGCCGTGCCGTACGACAGCGGCCGACGGCGGCCGCCCCGCCCGCACGGTCACGCTCGGCCGTCCACCGCGTCGATCGCCGCCCTGGGGGCCGTACGGCAGGCGCTCGCCCGGCCGTACGACCGGAAGCGTTCCCGGGCTTCGTCCGCCCGCCGGCCAGGTTCCTCTGAGGCTTTCGCGGGGCCCGCGGCGGCTCGCGTCGCCGAGCCGCAGGACTTGGGCCAGGGACGTGCCCTTCGCCGCGCCGTACGGCTCAGGGGCCCTGGTCGCCGTTGAGGACGCGCTTCACCCAGTCCAGCGAGCCGGTGCGCAGGATCTCGTCGGCGAGCCGCTTCGCCGTGGTCGTGGTGAGCGCGGCGAGCGAGCTGTCGATCCACGGCTGCACGTTCTGGTTGCCCTGCTCGCGGTACTCGACCGCCTGGATCAGGCACTCGAGCTTGTCCGCGTCCCGGGCGCAGATCGCCTCCAGGCTGGTCCGCTCCTCGTACTCGCCGACCGCGTCCCGGATCATGCGCGCCACCGGCTCGGGCACCTCCCGCACCTGCTCGGCCGTGACCTCGGGGTTGGGCGGCGCGGTCAGATACCGCTTGCCGAGGTACGGGATGTCGGTCGTCCGTGTCTCCTGGGTGTCATGGAACAGGCTCAGGAAGGCCGCGCGCTCCGGGTCGGCGCCCTCCAGCGACGCGATCACACTCGCGATCACCGCGGCCCGGAAGCTGTGGTCGGCCACGCTCTCCGGACTGGACACGCCCGCCACCAGCCAGCCGGTCCGCTTGTACCGCTTGAGCAGGCCGAGCTCGTACAGCAGCCCTGCCAGCCCGGCCATCTCCTGCTCCATGCAGATCACTCCAGCCTCGTCGACCACAAGCGATGACGTGCTGAGATAGATGCCCCCGCGGCCACCGCCCCCTAACCCGCTCCACCCGGCGGGAGCGAACCGCCGCGCTCCCGCCCCTACCAGTCGATTTGCCGTCTCTCCGCGGAGGCAATAAGCTCTCACTGCGATCGGCGGACGTGCTAGCCTAGGTCTCGACCAAGGCAACGCCGCAGGTCAACAAGTCTATACAGGCGGCCGTAGCTCAATGGATAGAGCATCTGACTACGGATCAGAAGGTTAGGGGTTCGAGTCCTCTCGGCCGCGCTCAGCCAAAACCCTCCAGAGCACTCTGGAGGGTTTTGACGTCGTTGAGCAGTCGGTTTCCGCGGGACGTTCTCGCTCGCGGCGAACGGACCGCCGACCTGGGGGCACCCAGGACGAGGGGAAGACCGACGCCGAACGGATACCCTGCGCTGCCGCCTCGCCGAGGTCTGGCCGCGGAGCCGCGTCGCCGGGGGCCGACGGCTCGAGGGCTCGGTCAGGCCCCCTCGAGGCCTTCCCGAAGCCGGCGAACCCAGTCGACGGGGAAGACCTGCTCGAGGCGTTCCCTACTGACCTCTAGCAGTCCTTCCTTTGCCAGCGGAAGTAGCGCGCCGTTCCGGACGGCAGCATGATCCTCGGGTGCCGGGCATATCAGCACGGCAAGGATTCGGCACGTCCGCTGCAGCTCCTCGAGGCCGGCCGTGTGGAGCATCACCCTGACGGGCGCCCAGGCCGTTCGCACGGCAAGCCTCACGATGGCGTCACGTATCGTAGATCGCTCTTCACTCTCCCGAGTCGACATGATCACGTCGGCCACATAATCAGGAACTCGGTCAAGCACGCCGAAGCACTTTTTCATGCCATCGGCGAACGCGATGAGCAGATCGCACCAGAAGTGATTCGTGAGCTTTTTTCGAAAATCGGGCTCCTTAACACGGAACGCTTTGTCGAGCTCGCCGACCACAGGGCCGGTAAGAATGTCGCCGAGTTCCTGGACGTTCTTAACGGTCGAAGGGTTCTTCGACAACCAGTAGACGAGATCGACTCTGGCGCTGTCGGTGGCGGCCGCCCGGCTACGCCGGGTCGAGGTTCGCCGTCCCTTGGCGGGCCTAGCAGTCACCCATTCTGCGGTTACGCGGTCTCGCTCTCGCTGACGTTCGACTTCGGAGGACCGCGCCAGCGCGAGGCTATATGGCCAGCCATGCAGCACTCCGCCGCAGTTGGAACAGAGACACTTGTGTCGACGCGCCTGCTCGCAACTTCGGGGATGCGCCATTTCCCCCTCCACAACCACGCGTCATTGCAGATAAGCCGCGATACCAATAAACTCAATCACCTTAAGTGAGCCACAGAAACAAAAAAACCCATGCGGTCGCCAGACAACTATGTCGCCTAGGTCAGGCGTTCCACCTCTTGCTCCGCGGAAACAGGTGAGAAGTCTTTGATTCACGTGCTGTCAGCGTCGAAACGAGTTGATGGATGACAGCGCGTCCGGTGATACGGAAGTTCGGAATCACGCCGCTCACCCGTCGGCTCGACGACGACTATGCGGTCGGGGTCATGGAAGGACGCCCGCATCGCGCCGAAGCGGCGGGCTTTCGCGCCAAGTTCTGATCTAGGCCGGACCGGCGACACCGTTTCGCTGCTGCCGTACGAAACGCTGTGAGGTTCAGAAGGTCGTTTCGTGCGGTGATTCAGCACGGCACAGCCACGGCAGTGGTCGTCCTCGGACGCGGCGATCGAGCTTGGCCAGTTCGGTCGTGGCTGACGAGCGATGAAGCCGTGAGGAGCGGACCACGCAGGACCCAGCGCGAGGGGGCGAGAAGCCCGATCGCGGGGATGGGGGCACCACCGCGGCGGGAACGACAGGCTCTGGCGGGTCAGAGGATACGGGTGATCCTGATTATCGTGCTCCTCTTTTTCGAGTGAACGACGGATATGGCGATCGCCTCATTGAGATACATCGTGCCATCGCCGTAGGTCGTGAGAAACGCCGAGGACGTCTGGATGGTGAGCCCGTTCCGGCCGGCTTCCGCGATTCCGATCAACGGAATTCTGCGTGCGACCGCGCCGCTGAATCGGATGACGTCTCCGGCCCGGACCTCGACCTCGCAGGAACCGTCCCGGCACGCGCGAAGATTTCTGCCGTTCTTCGCCTTCCGCGGGCGTGGGCGCCGGGGTTTCGCCTTAACCTCAGCGGGTGTCGCCTGTGGTGAACTCGCGGAGGCGGTGGGCGTGGGGGCAGGGCTGATGGGAGGGAGCGGGAAACCTCTGGTGAGGCGGAACGGGGTGGTCGACGGCGACACCTGGGCCGCCGGGCTGGGCGTACCGGGCTGCGACGGCGCCTGCCGAACCGGCCCATCGCCGCCGAGCCAGGCGAGCGCCGACACCACGACGACCGCCGGCAGCAGCGCCGTTCGGAGGTATCGGGCAAGCGATTTCCGATTCATCGCGACTCCCGCGCAACCGAGTATCGGGACCGTATCGGCGGCCGGATCGGCCCTGATCGACCACGCACGCGACATCCGCGGCCTGTCCCGCGCGGGTCGGATATCGCAATCCCGGGTGCCCTGGACACGGGTCGGAGGAAATTCCGCCGCAATGCCACCGTCTCGGCATCGGCGAGGGAGGCCGGAATTCTCCCCGCATATCCGGGAGTCATGAGTACGCTACCGAGCGAAATCAGGCCAGAGTAGCCATCGCCCGGCAATTACTCATTCGGGCGGTACGACCCGGGTTGCGATTCCCAGGGCAGCCCCGTGGCGGCGCGGCGCTCGTGCGCCATCCGTCAGCTGCGGGAGCGTGGTGACGGGCGATGCCGCCCGAGGGCATGGTCACCGCCGCGGTTCCCTGCGGCTGACCCCGGCGGCAGGCCTCACCGCCCGGGAGGCGGCCCGTCGCCCGCGGGCCGGGGCATGGCGTAGATGCGGCACGGCCCGCCGTACCGGTCGAGGCCGGTGCCGTGGAAGGTCATGCCGAGCTTGCCCATGATCCGCTTGGACGGCCGGTTGTCCGGGTGGCAGCGGGCGACGAGGGTGGCGGTGGCGAGGCGGAAGGCCTCGTCGCGTACGGCGAGCGCGGCCTCGGTGGCGATGCCGCGGCCCCAGAACTCGGGGTCGAGCCACCAGCCGATCTCGCGCGCCGGGGCCGGGAAGACCGGATCGGGGCAGGGACTGAGGGACACCAGGCCGGCGAAGCGGCCCTCGTAGAGGATCGCGCGGAGGCCGAAGCCCTCGCACCGCCACTGCCGTAGCGCCTGCCGGTGGCGTTCGAGGGTGTAGGCGCGGGTCCACGGTCCCGAGCCGACCAGGCGCATGACCCGCTCGTCGCCGGACAGGCGGACGAAGTCCTCGGCGTAGCGGTCGTGCCACGGCCACAGGATCAGCCGGCCGGTGGTCAGCACGTCCGGGCCGCACCCGCGCCGCGGGGCCCGGCTTCGCGGGTCGGAATGGTCGCTCATGGCGGTACGAGGGTGATCCGGTGGATGTGGTCGAAGGCGATGGCGGCGTGCTCAGCGGCCCGGAGGCGATCGGCCGGGCCGAGCCGGTCACATCCTCGGCGACGCGATTCAGGCGGCCGGGCCACGAGGCGGTCACCGGGTGGTACGGCCCGGCCAGGCGGCGAGGGCGAGGTCGGCGATGGCGGTGAGTTCGGCGGTGCCGGCCCCGTCGCGGGCGCGCTGTGACATCCCCTGGATGACCGCGGCGAAGTAGCCGGCGAGGGCACGGGGATCGGCGTCGGCCGGCAGCTCACCGTCCCTCCGGGCGGCGCGGAGCCGTTCCTCGAAGGCGGCGATGTTGGCGGCGCGCAGCTCGCGCAGGAACGCGGCGGCCTCGGCGTCCTTCACGTTGGTCGCCGCGCTGATCACGAGGCACCCCGGAGGGTGGGCGGAGTCCGGGTAGATCCTCGCCGCCTCGTGCAGGATGCGGGAGAAGGCCCGGTAGGCGCTCGGCTCCTCGCGCAGGGCCGTACCCATGAAGGCGCCGGCGGGCGTGCGCTGATAGTCGCGCACCACCTCCTTGAACAGCGACAGCTTGTCGCCGAAGGCGGCGTACAGGCTGGCGGGCCGGATGCCCATCGCCGCGGTGAGGTCGCCGACCGAGGTCGCCTCGTAGCCCCGCTCCCAGAACAGCCGCCTCGCCTCGGCGAGGGCCGCCTCCCGGTCGAACCCCCGGGGCCGCCCGCGCCTCGTACCCGTCCGCACCACACCCCCATTGTAGAGCGATCACTCAACAAATTGAGTTAGGCTCTCTTTATTGAGCGAACACTCAAGAAATGGGGGAACTCATGAGCAGCGGAACGGCGACACGGCGACTGGCGGGCAAGGTCGCCCTGGTCACGGGCGGCAGCCGGGGCATCGGACGGGCGATCGCCGAGCGGCTCGGCCGCGACGGCGCCCTCGTCGCCGTCGCCTACGCCCGCGACGCGAAGGCGGCGGCCGAGGTCGTCGAGCGCATCCACGCCGAGGGCGGCCGGGCGTTCCCGCTCCACGCGGAGCTCGGCCGGCACGGCGACGCGCACGCGCTCTGGGCCGCGTTCGACGAGCGCGTGCGCGAGCACGCCCCGGACACCGGGGTGGACATCATCGTCAACAACGCCGCGATCGGCCGCAGCCCCGACCTGGCCACGCTCACCGAGCAGGACTTCGACGAGATCTTCGCGGTGAACGTCCGGGCGCCGTTCTTCATCGTCCAGCAGGGCCTGGCACGGCTCCGCGACGGCGGCCGCGTCATCAACATCTCGAGCGGCGCAGCCCGCATCGCCATGCCGGAGATCATCGCCTACGCGGCGACGAAGGGCGCCCTCGACACCTTCACCCGCACCCTCGCCAAGCAGCTCGGCCCTCGGGGGATCACCGTCAACTCGGTCGCCCCCGGCATCATCGACACCGACCTCAACGCAGGCTGGCTGCGCACCGACCCGGAGGCCTGGGAGCGCTCCGCGTCGCTGGCCGCCCTCGGCCGGGTGGGCCGCCCCGACGACGTCGCCGACGTCGTCGCGTTCCTCGCCTCCCCGGACGCCCGCTGGGTGACCGGCACGGTGGTCGACGCGACCGGCGGCAGCGTGTTGTGAGGTCGAGTCCGGGTACCGGCCTCCGCGCTCGGTGATCACGCCCTCGTCGATGTCACGGCCGATCGCCGTCACCCCGCGCTCGACCGGCTCGGCGAGGGCGCGGCCGGCGCCGCAGCCGACGCGCCCAGCCGACGCGACCACCCGGTCGCCGGGGTCGGCGCCGAGCGGTTCGCAGGAGCGACCGTGCAGCCGTACCGCCTTGGGGCGAGCGCCGCGAACGCGGATCACCCGCCGGGGTGGGACTCGCCCTCGTTCACCGGTCATGGCGGCACGCTCCTGCTGCACGGCGACGTGAAGCCGAGCCGTTTCCCTGCGCCCGGGAAAACTACGTGCGGGCCCTCTCCATGGACAGCAGGATGAGCGGCATGGCTGTACGAATCGTGGGACCCGAGCGGATGGGAAAGACCGTGTTGCCGGACGGGCGGGTGCTCGGCTGGGCGGAGTGGGGACCGCTGGACGGAGTGCCGGTACTGCTCTGTTCCGGGGCCGCGACGAGCCGCCGGCTCGGCTTCGGGGCGGACGCCGTACACGCGCTGCGGGTACGGCTCGTCTCGGTGGACCGGCCGGGGCTGGGGGTCTCCACGCCACTGCCGGGGAGAACGTTCCACCACTTCGTGACCGACATCCGGCACCTGGCCACGGTGCGCGGGCTGGGGCGGCCGATCGTGGTGGGGAACTCGCAGGGGGCGCCGTTCGCGCTGGCGCTCGCGGTCGGCGGGGTGGCGTCGGCGGTGGCGATCGTGTCGGGTGCGGACGAGGTCGCGCTGCCCGAGTTCGCCGACCGGCTGCCGGAGCACCTGTGCAACCTCGTGGAGCTGACGGCGAAGGACCCGGCCGAGGCCGAGCGGGTCTTCGCGGAGTTCGACGCCGACCGGATGTGGACGATGGTGATGGAGGGCAGCCCGCCGTGCGACCGCCGGGTGTACGAGGACCCGGCCTTCGCCGAGGCGTACCGGCGTGCGCTGGAGGAGGGGTTCGCGCAGGGCTCGGCCGGGTACGCGCGCGACACCGTGCTGGCGATGGGCAGGTGGCCGTTCGACCTCGGCAAGATCGATGTGCCGGTCGACATCTGGTACGGCGAGCAGGACCGGAGCCACTCGCCGGACAACGGGGAGACCCTCGCGGGCCGCATCCCGGGCGCGCGGCGGCACCTGGTGCCGGGGATCGGCGGGGCGGTGCTGTGGACCGAGGCCGAGCGCATCCTGCGCACCTCCCTCGACGCCGCCGGCATGACCCGCACGTGAACCCCGGATGCCCTAGGTGATCTCCGTCCCCGGGGGCGGTGGCCGGGTGCGGCCACCGCGGGGGCGGCATCGGTGCGTCCGGCGGCGAAGTGTCGGTGGCACGGCGTACGGTGGCGGCATGCCCGAGACCAACCTCTCTGAGCCGCAGGACCACTACCAGGCCTCCGAACACCTGTTCCGCACCGTGCACGAGATCGCGTCCGCGCATGCCGGACGGTCCGTGCCGGAGGTGATGGCGGTGCTGCGGCAACGGCTTCCCGGGGTGCCCGGGCTCGACGATCTCGAGCTGCGGCGCCTCGCGGAGCAGATCAGTGTGGGGCGGGATCCGTCCGGCTGGGGAGGCGGGACGGCGATCTGACCCGCCGGCCGGGCGGCGCTCCCCTGTCTCGCCGTGATCACCGCGCCGCCGGTCAGCGGGGGCGTCGGCGCGGACGGGCCGGGGTGGCGTCCGCGACGCCATGCCGGTGATTCACACCCAGGACTGCCGGGACGCGGGCATCTCCCCTTCGGCGGAGGTGCCCGCGCCATGGTTTTCACCGGGCCGTCACCGGCCGCCGCGGGCACACCGTGGGCCGTGCCGGCCGCCCCGCAGGCCCGGCGCGGCCGCGACGGGAAGAGCACGGCGGGAGGCGGCGGGAGGCACAGTCACTCCGGGTAACGCGCTCGCGCCAGCCGATCGGGCCGCCGATGAGCCGGAACAGCACCGCCGCGAGGACCAGGAACCCGGGGACGAGGAGCTCAACGCCGAGTCCGACGGCCACCTCAGCGAGCTGTTCCGCGACGCGCTGCGCCGGCTCGCCGAGGCCGGTCACCTCGTCCCGGGCGCCGACCCGGACCTCGAGGCCGACCGGCTGCACGCGTTGTTCGACGGGCTCTGCCTGCACGCGGTGACCGCGCCCGAGCGCATGCCGCCCGAGCGCATCCGCGAGATCGTCCGCCGCCACCTGGAGACGCTGGTCCGCGGTTGAGCCGGCGGCCCGGCCGGTGACGGGTTCAGGCGGGCTGCGCGGCCGAGGCGAGGAAGGCGGCCGGGTCCGCGATGATCCGCATGATCACCGAACCGGCCGCGCCGAGGATCGCCGCGTCCGGCCCGACCTTGGAGGCGATCAGCTCGGGCACGGCCCCGCGGAACCGGCGCAGCCGGCTCGCCATCGTCTCCGCGACCGGCCCGGACAGCCAGGGGAACAGCTCGCCGAACACGCCGCCGAGCACGATCGTGTCGGGGTCGAGCAGGTGGACCGCGGAGGTGAGCGCGATGCCGAGCGCCTCGCCCGCGCTCCGGCAGGTGGCGGTCGCCGCCGGGTCGCCCGCGGTGAGCCGGGCCATCAGCGCGGCGAGGTCGGGGGCGTCGCCGAGCAGCACGTCCTGGCCCGCGTACCGCTCCAGGCAGCCCCGCCCGCCGCAGCGGCACTCGTCCCCGTCCGGCACCACCACGACGTGGCCGAGCTCGCCCGCGAAGCCGTGCGCGCCGCGGAACAGCCGCCCGCCGACCACCACCCCGGCGCCGATACCGATCTCACCTGAGATGTGAAGAAAATCACCGATCGCCGCGCCAGCGCCGAACCACAGCTCGCCGAGCGCGGCGAGGTTCGCCTCGTTGTCCACCCGCACCGGGACCGGCACCTGGAGCAGCTCGGCGAGCGCGACGTCGCGCCAGCCGAGGTTGGGGGCGTAGTACACGATCGAGGACCCCGGGTCGATGGGCCCGGGGATGGCGAGCTCCGCCTCGACGACCGCGAGCCCGATCCCGGCCGCCTCGCGCACCAGCGCGTCACCGAGCTCCCCCAGGCGGGCGATCACCTCGGCCGGCGGCGCGGACCGGTTGTCCGCGGGGATGCGGCGGCGGAGCCGTACCGTGCGGGTGAGGTCGAGGACGCATCCGGCGAGGTAGTCGATGCCGATCTCCAGGCCGAGCGCGGCGACCCGCCCGCCGTGCACCTGTACGGCGACGCCGGGCCGGCCCCGCTCGCCGCCGCGGACCGCGCCCGTCTCGACCACCATGCCGCCGTCGATCAGGTCGGCGACGAGCTTCGACACGGTGGTCTTGGTGAGCCCGGTGCGTTCGGCGAGCGCGGCCCGGGACAGCGGCCCGGAGCGGTCGATCTCGCCGAGCACGACGGCGAGGTTCCGGGCACGCATCACGTCGTGCCGCACCGCCTTGTGAGTCGAGGTCATCAACCCCCCTTGACGCTCCAGGATGCACGACACATATTTAGTCCACAGCATGGACTAATTGGAGGTGCCAGGGAATGGACGCGTATACCCCAAAGCCGGAAGACCGGTTCTCGTTCGGTCTGTGGACGGTCGGCTGGCAGGCCCGGGACCCGTTCGGTGACGCCACCCGGCCGCCGCTCGACCCGGTGGAGGCCGTGCACAAGCTCGCCGAGCTCGGCGCGTACGGCGTCACCTTCCACGACGACGACCTGCTCGTCACCGAGTCCGACCGCGCCAAGGCGGTCGAGCGCTTCAAGAAGGCGCTCGAGGAGACCGGCCTGAAGGTGCCGATGGCCACCACGAACCTGTTCACCCACCCGGTGTTCAAGGACGGCGCCTTCACCAGCAACGACCGCGACATCCGCCGGTACGCGATCCGCAAGGTGATGCGGAACGTCGACCTCGCGGCCGAGCTCGGCGCCAAGACGTACGTCTGCTGGGGCGGCCGGGAGGGCGCCGAGTCCGACGCCGCCAAGGACGTGCGCGACGCCCTGGCCCGCTACAAGGAGGCCTTCGACATCCTCGCCCAGTACGTGCTGGACAAGGGGTACGACATCCGGTTCGCCATCGAGCCGAAGCCGAACGAGCCGCGCGGCGACATCCTGCTGCCGACCGTCGGCCACGCGCTCGCGTTCATCAACGAGCTGGAGCACCCCGAGCTGTTCGGGCTCAACCCCGAGGTCGGCCACGAGCAGATGTCGAACCTCAACTTCGTGCACGCCGTGGCGCAGGCGCTGTGGCACGGCAAGCTGTTCCACATCGACCTCAACGGCCAGCACAGCACCAAGTACGACCAGGACCTGATCTTCGGCCACGGCGACGTGAAGAGCGCGTTCTTCCTGGTCGACCTGCTGGAGCACGGCGGCTACGACGGCCCGCGGCACTTCGACTACAAGCCGATGCGCACCGAGGACCCCGAGGACGTGTGGGTGTCCGCCGCGGCCTGCATGCGCACCTACCTCATCCTCAAGGAGAAGGCGAAGAAGTTCCGCGCCGACCCCGAGGTGCAGGAGGCGCTGCGCGCGGCCCGGGCCGACCAGCTCGCCGTTCCGACGCTCGCGCCCGGTGAGTCCTGGTCCGACCTGGAGAAGGACGATTTCGACCTGGATGCCGCCGCTGCCCGCGGCTACCACTACAGTCGTCTCAACCAGCTCGCCATGGAACACCTTCTCGGAGTGAGATGAGCCTCGTCGCGGGCGTCGACTCCTCGACGCAGAGCTGCAAGATCGTGATCCGGGACGCGGAGACCGGCCGGCTCGTGCGCGAGGGCCGGGCCGCGCACCCGGACGGCACCGAGGTGCACCCCGACGCCTGGTGGACGGCGTTCCAGGAGGCCGCCGAGCAGGCCGGCGGCCTCGACGACGTCGCCGCGATCGCGGTCGGCGCGCAGCAGCACGGCATGGTCTGCCTCGACGAGAACGGCGAGGTGGTACGCCCGGCGCTGCTGTGGAACGACACCCGGTCGGCCAAGGCCGCGAGCGACCTCGTCAAGGAGCTCGGCGGCCCGCAGGCGTGGGTGGACGCGGTGAACTCGGTGCCGGTCGCCTCGTTCACCGTGACCAAGCTGCGCTGGCTCGCCGAGCACGAGCCGGAGAACGCGGCCCGGGTGCGCGCGGTGTGCCTGCCGCACGACTGGCTCACCTGGAAGCTCGCCGGCGCCCCCGGCATCGAGGCGATCACCACCGACCGTGGTGACGCCTCCGGCACCGGGTACTGGTCGCCCGCGGCCGGGCGGTACCGCACCGACCTGCTCAAGCTCGCCTTCGGCGCGACGCCCGCGGTGCCGCGGGTGCTCGGCCCGGCCGAGCAGGCCGGGACCACCCCGGGCGGCGCCGTGCTCGGCCCCGGCACGGGCGACAACATGGCCGCCGCGCTCGGCGTGGGGGCCAAGCCGGGCGACGTGGTGGTGTCGATCGGCACCTCCGGTACGGCGTTCGCCGTCTCCGACACCCCCGCGGCCGACCCGACCGGCATGGTCGCCGGGTTCGCCGACGCCACGGGCCGCTTCCTCCCCCTCGCCTGCACCCTCAACGCGGCCCGGGTGCTCGACGCGATCGCACGCGTGCTCGGAGTCACCCCCGAGCGGCTCAGCGAGCTCGCGCTGCAGGCGCCGCCCGGGGCCGACGGGCTCGTGCTCGTGCCGTACTTCGAGGGCGAGCGCACCCCGAACCGGCCGGACGCGACCGGCCTGATCCGGGGCATGCGGCTCGCCACCGCGACCCCGGCGCACCTCGCCCGGGCCGCGGTGGAGGGCATGCTGTGCGGGCTCGCCGACGCGCTCGACGCGCTCGGCATGTCGCCGTCACGGGTGCTGCTCGTCGGCGGCGGGGCCCGCTCGGAGGCGGTGCGGCGCATCGCGCCGACCGTGTTCGGCTGCCAGGTGGTCGTGCCCAAGCCCGGCGAGTACGTCGCGGACGGCGCGGCCCGGCAGGCGGCGTGGGTGCTCGCGGGCACCCCGGAGCCTCCGGCCTGGGAGGGCGCGGAGACCGAGGTGTACGAGGGCGAGCCCACGCCCGGCCTGCGGGAACGCTACGCC
This sequence comes from Actinomycetota bacterium, assembly GCA_003242605.1. Taxonomy (GTDB): domain Bacteria; phylum Actinomycetota; class Actinomycetes; order Streptosporangiales; family Streptosporangiaceae; genus Thermopolyspora. The sequence goes on along the minus strand of QGUZ01000006.1, from coordinate 16,499 downwards.
GAGGCGCGGGACCTCGACCAGCCCTGATCGCGGGTGTCCGGTGGCCCTGAGCCGGCCCGGTAGGGGTCGGCTCAGGGTCCGGTCAGGGATCATGCCGGATGTCCCGGCCGGGCCGTTCCGGGGAGGCTGGAGCCATGCTCCCCCTGAGAACGGCCTGTGCGGTGGTCGCCTGCGCCGGTACGGCGATCGCGGCGGTTGCGTTCGTCGCCGCGCACATCGGCGCCACCGGGTGGACGGACGTGACGATCGGCGCCGCGCTCGTGCTCGACCGGGGCGTGGCGCTCGAGGTCGCCCTGGTCGCGGCCGGGCTGTCCGGGCTCGCGCTCGCCGCCGGACTGCGCGCGGCCGGGGCGCCGGTGGGCGGCTGGCCGGGCGGGCTGCTGACCGGGTGGGGCGCGGCCACGGCGCTGCTCGGGGTGGCGCCCGCGGGCACGCCGGACCTCGTGGTCGGCGCCCTGTCGGCCGCGGTGTTCCTCACCCTGCCCGCGGCGACCGCGCTGCTCGTGCCGGTGCTGCGGCGGGACGATCGGCTCGCCGGGGCCGCGCGGCCGATGGAGTGGCTCGCGCTCGCCCAGGGGCTCGGGCTCGTGGCGATCACCTACGTGGCGCTGCCCGGCCACGGGGTGATGATCGGGCTGGTGGAGCGGCTGCTGCTCGGCGCCGAGGTGGCGGCCGCGGGCGTGCTCGCCGTACGGATGCTGCAGGTCTTCCGGACGATGCCTAGCCGGCCGGCGGGGCGGGTACGTATACCGCTGGTCGGCCGTTCGTAACGGACGCGCCAACCATCGATCGAGAAAACGCCGAGCGGCAACAGGCAAAGTCTGGGGTCGCTTGGAATGATCAATGAATCCCCAGGCAAGAAACGGGGTGAAACGCCCAGATCCGGCGCGGACGTCACGAACGGGGGTCCAGGGGATGATCGGCGCAATTCTGGATGGACTTCGTGGTCGCCGCCGAGACGGAGGGGAGCAGGACCGCCTGGCCCAGCTGGAACGGCTCGCCGAGTTCCACCGGAAGAGCGAGTACCGCTACCCGCGCAAGGATCTGGTCGGGCTGGTGCAGTGCTGCCGCGCCGCCGGGCTGCGGGTGCGGCTGCACATCTCCGGGTCGCCGCCGGAGCTGCCCGCGGCGGTGCGCGACGCCGGGCACGAGATCCTGAAGGAGGCGCTGGTCAACGTGGTGAAGCACGGCGCCGGCCAGGCGTCCGTGATCATCACGTACGAGGAGCGGCGGCTCGCGATCCGGGTGGAGAACCCGGTGCCGGAACGCCGCCGGGAGCCCCGGCGCGACCGCGGCGGGCTGCGGCACATGCGGCGCTGCGCGAGCCTGGTCGGCGGCACGCTCACCGCCGGGCGGGGGCCGTACGGCTGGCAGGTGGTGGCGACGCTGCCGATCCGGTACAGCCCGTGGCGGACCTGGACGCGGCTGCCGCAGGCGAACTGACCCGCCGGCGCGGCCCGCGGCCTCAGCGCACCGCGGCGAGGTTGAGCACCCAGTACTCGTTCTGCTTGCCGGAGCGGCCGGTGACGTTCCAGTAGAGCACCCGGCTCGGCGGGGAGGACGCGCCGCGGGCGAGGCTGGTGCCGCCGTCGTCGTCCGTGGTGCCCACCACGGCCGTGGCTCCGGTTCGGAGGTCGTGGACGACCGCGGCCGGCGCGCCCGCCGCACGGCCGCCGGTGACGGAGAGCACGGCGAACCGGTCGTCGACGAGGCCGTCGAGGGCCGGATACGCCCGCAGCCGGTCGAGCTCGCGCCGCTGCGTGCCGTCGAACCGCTGCACCACCGCCCGCGGCAGGCCGTCGGCGCCGCGCCGCTCGCCCACGCACCAGGTGGGGCCGCACCGCATCGCCCGCACGCCGGCCTCGGCGCGCACCCGGCGGCGCTCGCCGGTCACCAGGTTGACGATCAGCCGCTGGCCGGGGTCGATGCCGTTCCCGGCGGGCCGGTCGCCCGCCCACGGCCACCGCTGCAGGTGGATTCCGTCCGTGCCGGGCAGCCGCGTGGGGCCGCCGGCGCCGTCGAGCCGCAGCGTGAACACCCCGCCGGTCGTGGTCGAGTAGGCGAGCCGGCCGTCGCCGGTGAGCGCGATCCGGTCCACCCGGATCGCCGGGTCCCCGGTGATGGTGTGCACGAGCCGTGCCGTACCGCCCGCGCGGGGCACCGTCCAGAACAGGGCCACCGGCTCGCCCCGGGACGTCTCCGCGGTGGCGTACCAGGCGATGTCGCGCGCGTCCACGTCCCAGCCCTGCACGTGGTAGCGGATCAGCCCCGCCGGGGCCGACGCGGTGGCGAGCACGCGGGTGGTTCCGGCGGCCGTGTCGTAGGCCTCGATCCGCATGGCGCGGCCGGTGGGCGCCTCGGCGGAGAGCAGCACCTCGGCCGGGCCGAGGGCGGTCACCGGCCGGTACGCGGCCCCGTCCCGGGCCGTGGCCGGGATGCGGGACACCGCGTCCGGCCACACCTGGCGGGCCGGGGCGAAGCCGGCCGCGGTCGCCGGCGCCGCCGCGGTCACCGGCGGGCCGGCCGCCACCACCACGGGGTGGTCCCGGAACGCGCCCCGGGCCACGGTCATGCCCGTGCCGATCACGGTCACCACGCCGGTCGCCGCGAGCAGGACCTGCATCCGCCGCCTGCGGCGCCGCCGGCGCCGGGCCGCGACGCGCAGCGCGAGGTCGGCGGCCGGTTCGGGGGCCAGCTCCGCGGCGGCCCTCAGCACCCGGGCCAGCTGCTCTTCGGTTCGTTCCGCCATCACACCTTCTCCGCCTCCGCTTCCAGTGCGGCCCTGCCTCGCCGGATACGCAGCTTCTCCAGGGCACGGGACGCCTGGCTGCGCACGGTGCCCGTGGAGATGCCCAAGACCTTGGCGATCTCGTCGTCGGAGAGGTCCTCGTAGTACCGCAGCACGAGGACGGCGCGCTGCCGCGCCGGGAGTGCGGCCAGCTCCCGCCACAGGCCGGTGTCGGCGTCGACCCGGTCGACCCCGGCGTCGGTGTACCCCTCGTCGGGCACCGACGCGGCCAGGTGTTCCCGGCGCCGCCGGCGCCACCAGCTGATGTGCAGGCGCACCATGCAGGTGCGCACGTAGCCCTCGGGGTCGTCCTTGCGCTTCACCCGATGCCAGGCGTCGCCGAGGCGCGCCAGCGCCTCCTGCACCAGATCGGCCGCGTCGTCCGCGTTGCCGGTCAGGACGAAGGCGTAGCGGTATAACGCCGCGCCCCGCACCCTGATGAACTCATCGAACTCCGCGGCCTGCTCCACAATCCCAGGGACGTGATCGCCCCCGGTTGCGTTGCACGCGTACCGTCACCACTCGTTGAGCGGACGGTCGATGCCGGCGAGGTGGTCGAACAGGACCGCGCCGTCGCTCAGCCGGATCACCTGGATCTCCATCGCGTGGCCCTCCCGGCTGATGCGGTGGGCGGCCTCGTAGGCGTGGGCGGCGAAGTGGTAGCGGTCGGTGGTGGCGAAGAACGGCTCGGGGAGTGCGCAGCGGAGCTCGTAGCGGTCCTCGGGCCAGATGGAGGGCAGCGGGTCCGCGGTCATCCACTGCGGCAGGGTCGTCACGTGCGCCTCTCCTGTCACTCAGCTCGGTCGGCTGCTCGTTGGACGCAGCGACGACGGTGTGCGGTTGCACCGTCGACGGCCTCGGCCGTGACTATTCGGATTGCCGATCGTTATCACTGCGTTCACATTCGCCACAGCGGTCACAGGGGAAACCGACTACCGTGTGGGCCGTTCCCGCGGCGGCGCGCTCATACGTACAGCACTCTCACGTACAGCGAGTAAGGCTGCCAGGTCTGCATATATTCGTGGAACGCCCCCGACCGCCGGACCCACCGGTGATCGGGGGCGTCGTCCTCTTCGTACGCCCGTCACGGCATGGCCACCGTCCAAGGTTGCCCCTGAACCGCGGCCGTGCCACCAGGGGACGCCTCGCGGCCGCCATCTAGAGGCATGCGACGGTCAGTCGCCGATGATCGCCTGTCCTTGACGTTCCGCGCGGCGCCCTCGGCCTTCTCCCCGACCTGCACGAAATGCCCCCGCCCACCGGACCCACCGGTGATCGGAGACGTCGTCCATCTCGTACGCCCTTCACGGAATGGCCGCCGCCCGGGTGTGGACCCGAACCGCGGCCACGCCACCAGAGGGCGACCTCGCCCATCCCGGCGGCCACCTCGAGGCATGCGACGGTCAGTCGCCGATGATCGCGCCCTCGACCTTCTCACCGGCCTACATGAAACGCCCCCGCCCACCGGACCCACCGGTGATCGGAGACGTCGTCCATCTCGTACGCCCTTCACGGAATGGCCGCCGCCCGGGTGTGGACCCGAACCGCGGCCACGCCACCAGGGAACGGCCTCGCCCATCCCGGCGGCCACCTAACAGCATGTGACGGTCAGTCGCCGGTGATCGCGTCCTTGACGTTCCGCGCCGCGTCCTTGACCTTCTCGCCGGCCTGCTTCGTCTTGGCGCGGCCCTGATCGCCTCTGCCTTCGGCCCGCTTCTCCTCGTCGCCGGTGACCTCGCCGTACCCCTCCTTGGCCTTGCCACCGAACTCCTCGGCCTTGTTCCGGAACTTGTCGCCCGCACCCATAAGCTTTCCTTCCATCGCTGCGGTGGCGGGTCTCACCCGCCCGTCCTCATCGCCTGCCCATGCCCTCCAACGGCAAACCGGACATGACCCGGCACTCCGGGCGAAACCCGGTCGGCGCGGGACGGCCGGACCGGCCGCGTACCGCCCCGGCCGGCCTGCGGCGCCTCGTGGCCCCCGGGGGCGGGGCGCCTTCTCCGGGGACCGCCGGGTCCGGTGAATACGATCTCCGGGCGTAGGCGGACTCGAGGACGGAGGGCGACGACGGATGACGAGCGTGCCGCGCCGGCTGCTGCTCATCGCCCTCGTCTTCGGCATCGCGGGGATGCACACGCTGGGGCATCCCGGCTCGGCGCACGGTCCCGCCGGCGAAATCGTCACCGGCTCCGATCACTCCTGGGCCGGGCCCGCGGTCGCCTCGGCCCACGACGCGGCCTCCGACGCGGTACGGCAGTCCCCCGGTGGCGACCTGCCGGGGACGGATCCGCTGACGGTCTGCCTGGCGGTGCTGGGCTCGCTGGCGCTGCTCACCCTCGCTCTCCTCGTGGTACGGGTGCGGCACGGGGCCGTGGCCCGCCCGCCCGTACGCACCGGCCGGGGCGTCGACGGCGGCCGGTCACCGCCGAAGCCCACCGGCGTGCGGTTGGCGCTCCTCTCGGTGCTGCGGATCTAGGCCGACCACCTCGGGGGCGGCCCGTCTCGGGCTGCCCGCATCACCAGGTCGGCAGGAGATCCGGAACCGAAAGGAGTCGCTCCACCATGCGCATCGACCACGGCGTCCTTCGCACGTTCGCACTGTCCACGGCCGCCGGGGCCGCCACCCTCGCCCTGCTCACCGCGTGCGGCGGCGACACGGCCGGCTCCGCCCACGGCCACGGCGGGACGTCCGCCACGCCCGCCGCCACCGCGGGCACCGGCACGCAGGGCGGGTTCAACCAGGCGGACGCCGCGTTCGCACAGCAGATGATCCCCCACCACCGGCAGGCCGTGGAGATGGCCGAGCTCGCCGAGAGCCGCGCGGCCGCCCCCCAGATCAAGGAGCTCGCCCGCGAGATCAAGGCAGCTCAGGACCCGGAGATCACCACGATGCGCGGCTGGCTGTCCGCCTGGGGCGCCGCCGAGGCGCCCGCGCACGCGGGCCATGCCGGGCACGGCGCCGCCGGCATGATGTCGGACGAGGACATGGCCGAGCTCAAGGCCGCCCGCGGCCGCGAGTTCGACCGGCTGTTCGCCGAGATGATGATCGAGCACCACGCCGGCGCCATCGAGATGGCGCAGACCCAGGTCGCGCAGGGAAGCGACCCCGAGGCCAAGAACCTCGCCCAGGCGATCATCGACACCCAGCAGCGTGAGATCGATCAGATGAAGCGCCTCCTCAAGCGCCTCTGACCCGGGTCGGCCCGTCGAGAGCGGGCGCGCACCACGAAGGCGCGCCGTTCCCGCGGGGCCACCACCCCATCCCGCGGCCGAGGTGTGGCCGCACGACGCGAGGGATCCTCCACACCGCGGAGGGTCCCTCGCCCCGGCTCCAGCACTGCTCGGACGGCCGACCTGTGCACAGCGGGGGATTGCGCGCAATCTCGCACGCCGGTCGAGCCACCCACCGCGCGGCGCGGGCCAACGCCGCCGGTATGGATCGGCGCGCACGCCCGACACCGGCGGCGAACCGGCCGCGTACCCGCTGGAGGAGCGGGCCTGAAGATCGGAAACGCCCCCTCCCGGATCATCGGGAGGGGGCGTTTTCCCTGGTCAGAGCGGAGGCTCCGGGATTTGAACCCGGGAGGGGCGGTGAGCCCCAACCGCATTAGCAGTGCGGCGCCATAGGCCAGACTAGGCGAAGCCTCCTGGTAGCCCTGTGGCCCGAAAGACTACCGGTCCGCGGGCTGCACGGCAAAGTGAATTTCGGTTCGCGCCGATCGGGTGAGGTTGCCCACACCCGTTGTGCACAGCCTGTGGATAACGGGTGTGGGCAACCTGTGGATACCCCTGGGATCCCCTGTGGATAACGTGTGGACGCCGTGTGGACGCTGTGGATCAGGACTCGCGGACCGCCTCGCCCTCGATCTCGATGGTGACCTTCTTGCCGACGAGGACGCCTCCGGTCTCGAGCGCCTGGTTCCAGGTGAGGCCGAACTCCTCGCGGTCGATCTCGGCGGTGATGCTGTAGCCGAACAGCTCCTTGCCCCACGGGTTCGTGCCCACGCCGTTGAACTCGACGGTGAGCTCGACCTCCTTGGTCACGTCACGGATGGTGAGGTCACCGACGACCTTGAGCACGTTGCCCTCGTCGTGGGCGACGCGCTTGCTGCGGAAGGTGATGTTCTCGTACTTGTCGGTCGCGAGGAAGTCGTCGCTCCGCAGGTGCGCGTCCCGGTCGGCCACGCCGGTGTCGATGCTCGCCGCCTTGATGGTGATCTCGGCGGTGGACTGCAGCGGGTCCTCGGCGATCGTGACCTTGCCCTCGTACTCGCCGAAGTGACCCCGCACCTTCGACACCATCATGTGCCGCACCCAGAAGCCGATCCGGGTGTGCGCCGGGTCGAGGGCGAAGGTGCCGGGGGTGGGGATGGTCAGACCCTGCCACTCACGGGTGCTCATGTCGTGATCTCCTGACGCGTTCGTCCAGTGCTTGCGATCGCAGATATTTGCCTGAGTAAATGTCTACATGAGGAATATTACGCATGTCAACCATAATGTTGTACAGTAGGTATGTGCACTGGTTGGACGATCCGCGGCTAACCGCCGCAGGCCTGTTCACGGAGGCCTATACCGGCGTGATGGCGCGGATCACACCTACCCTCAGTGAGGCCGGGCTGTCCCCCGTCGACTTCGAGACCCTGCTCCGCCTCGCCCGGTCACCCGGCCACCAGCTTCGGATGAGCGAGCTCGCCGCGCAGACCAACCTGTCCACCAGCGGCATCACCCGGGTGGTCGACCGGCTGGAACGCGACAACCTCGTCGAACGCCGGGTCTGCATCTACGATCGCCGCGCCCTGCACGCGACGATCACCGAGGAGGGCCTGGCGCGGCTCAACAAGGTGCTGCCCCAGCACCTTGCGGACATCGAGAGGTGGTTCACCGGGCTGCTCAGCCCGGAGCAGCTCGACGCCCTGCTCGAGGCGCTGCGCATCATCCGGGACGTGGTACGGCCGGAGGCCACCGCGGGCGCCGAGCGCGGCACGCAGGAGGGCGGCTGTGACCTCGAGCGCGGCGGACCGGAGAAGGGCTGCGAACTCGCCTGACACACGCGCGGCCGACCGCGCCGAAGGCCGCGTGACCTGGGTTGGGCACGGGGCCGCGGCGGTGATCGGTGCCGCGCACCCGTGGCCGGAGCGGCCGGCGCCGCCCCGCGCGCCGGTCAGTTGCGGGGCCGGGCCTGGGCCGGGACCTTGAGGTCCCCACGCAGCTTCGCCATGGCCCGGGAGACCGTGCTCTTCACCGTGCCGACGCTGATGCCGAGCGCCTTAGCGATCTCCGGCTCGGTCATGTCCTCGTAGTAGCGCATGAGGATCGCCGTGCGCTGCCGGTTGGGCAGCCGGTCGAGCGCCTGCTCGAGCAGCTCGAACGCGCGGCCGTGCACCGCGCCGTCGGGGGCGGGGACGTCCGGGATCTCGTCGGAGGGGTACTCCTCGAGCTTCCGGCGCCGCCACCAGGAGATGTTGATGTTGACCATGGCGCGCCGCACGTACCCGTCGATCGCCTTGCGGTCGTTGATGCGGTCCCAGGCCTGGTACGTCTTCATCAGCGCGGCCTGGAGCAAATCCTCCGCATCGGTGGAGTTTCCCGCGAGATGGAGGGCCATGCGCAGCAGTACGGGGCCGCGGGCGGCCACGTAGTCGTGGAACGTCTCGTGGTCGCCGCCGCCGGTGCACTGCGGACCGTCATGGTTCGTACGCATATTGTGGCCAGAATGACATCCCGCGCCCCTCGTGCGCCCGAACCGGGAATCAGGGTTCCGTCCACCGAATGCAAAGATCGCCCAAGCGATGCACGAACCGCCTTCCACGTCCGCAAATGCGCGACTCAGGTGCACAATCGCCGCATAGTGGAGTGAAACCCTCTCAAGCAGTAGGAGATACGTCACCCCTCCCCCGTGCACAGCACGAATGAAATTGCAGATGCAAGGCACGATTACACCTCGACGTGTGACGCTAGAGGGCAGGGGTCGACTCGCCGAGGGCTTCGGCGCGTGCCCGGCGACCACGGCACGAGGGCCGGCCCGCACGCCGGAGCACGCCCGGGGGAACGTACCCCCGGGGGAGGCAGGGAGGAGTGGGACCGATGAACGTCGAGCGCCGCCGGGCGCGGGCCGCCGCCGCGCTCGGCAGACGGCCGGCACCGCTCGGGCCGGTGCCCGGCGAGCGACCGGCGCCCGGCGTGGTGACCGGGGAGATCCGGGACGTCAGCCCGCACCTGCTCGTGCTCGAGAACGCCGAGGGCGCCGAGGTGCGCCTGGTCATCGCCCCGTGGGCGACCGCGTGGCACGGCGGGGACGCGGCACCGGCCGACCTGCCGCTGGGGGCGCGCGCGATCGTGCGCACCGCCGGGGAGTACGGCCGGGTCGCCGACCGCATCTGGGCCGACATCACCCGGTTCACCGGGAGGATCCTGCGGGTGGACGGCACCCGGGACCTCACCGTGGAGCTCGACTGCGGCCCGCACCGCGGCCGGCGCACGATCACCATCCCCTACCGGGCCACCGGCCGCATCCAGGTCCGCTATCCCCGGCTGGAGCCGGGCTACCTGTTCGACGCGATCGGCACGCTCGGCAAGGGCAACCCGACCGCGCTGTTCCCGGCCGCGTCGCAGCCGCCGTACCGCGCCGACGCGGTCCCCGCCCCGCCGCTGGCCCACGAGGTGCCGGCCCGGCAGGTCGGCTCGGCGGTGTGGTCGGACGCGTTCGACGAGGACGAGCGCGGCGCCGCCTACCCGCGCTTGTGGCGGTCTCACGCCGAGTGCGACCAGGCGGGCGTGACCTGCGCCGCCCTGCCGTACCTGGCGCTGGGGTCGGCGCTGCACGTGGAGAACGAGTGCACGGGCCGGTCGGCGGTGGTACCGATCGTCGCGTGCGGGTGCATGACCGGACGGTTCTGCGACCGCTGCGTGGAATGCGGGACCTCCGAGCGCGGGAGGATCGTGGAGCTTTCGCCGGCGTCGTTCGTCGAGCTCGGCGGCGAGCTGTCGAGGGGGTGCTTCAATGCCGTTATCGGTTTGGGGTGAGGGTGCGATGACGACGACGATCGCTCTGGCCTCGCTGCCCGTCATCGTGCCGGTGCTGGTGCTCGGCGCGGTGCTGAAGCTCGTGGCGGTGCGCCGGGGCGCGGAACCGGAGGGGATCGGCGGGCTCGGCCCGGCCGTGCTGCTCCCCGAGCGGCTGCGCAGGCCCGGCATCGTGACCTGCGCGCTGGTCGAGCTCGGGTACGCGGTCGCGCTGCCGCTGTGGGACCACCCGCTGCCGCGGTGGGGCGCGGTGGTCTTCTTCACCCTCGCCACCTACGTGCTGGTGGACCTCAAGCGCCGCCGGCCCGAGGCCGGGTGCGGCTGCTTCGGCGAGGTGAGCAGCAAACCGGTCGGGCTGCGCTCGATCGGGCGGGCGGCGGTGCTCGGCCTCATGGCGCTCGCCATCGCTCTCGCCCCGGTGACCGTGGGCGACCTGATCGCGGGCGTGTCGTGGGCGATGCTCGGCTGGACGCTCGCCGCGGCCGCGCTCGTGCTGCTGTTCTCGCCGGAGATCGACGAGGTGATCGCCCGGATGCGGTACCGACCGCCGTGCGAGCTGCGCGAGTCGCGGGTGGAGGACGCGCTGTCCCGGCTCACCGCGAGCGCGGCCTGGCGGGAGCGGCGGCCGCTGCTCGCCTCCACCACGCCGGTCGACACCTGGCGGGAGCTGTGCTGGCGGTTCTTCGTGTACGAGGGGCGCACCGCGGACGGGGACGCCGTCGACGTGGTGTTCGCCGTCCCTCTCGACGGCGGCCGACACGCCCCCGTCCGCAGCGCGCTGGTCGCCGCCGACGGGACCTCGCTCGAGTCTCTGCCGGAATCTATCCCTGTATCGGCCTGAGACTAGAGAGGCGAATATTCGCCGATCCGGTCGCGCGAATCCGGCTCTCTACGGCTCTCTAGCTTCCCCTCTAGAAAGCCGTAGAGAGGTCTATGACGTCTTACCTGGCTGCGTCCTGCCTGGACGGGGTCAGACAGGCTGGGCGCGGAGGAACTTCCCGAAGTGCGGGACGGTGAACCCGATGAACCCGCGCTCGGCGCTGTACACGAGTCCTTTCTTGATCAGGCTGTCCCGGGCCGGGGAGAGGCTCGACGGCTTGCGCCCGAGCCACTTGGCCACCTCGGCGGTCGGGACCGGCTCGTCGCCGTTGGCGGCGCCGATCTCGGCCATCGCGCGCATGTACTCGCGCTCGGCCGGGGTGGCCCGCTCGTACCGGCTGCCGAAGAAGCCGACCGCGAGCTCCTGCTCGGCCTCGGGCGCGGCCACCTTCACGTCGTCCGCGGTGATCGGGCTCCGCGGCGCGGCGTCCCAGGTGACCTTGCCGTACGCCTGGACGAAGTACGGGTAGCCGTCGGCGGCCTCGTAGAGCGCGTCGAGCGCCTCCGGCGTGTACTCCACGCCCTCGCGCGCGGCGGGCGCGATGAGCGCCTGGTCGGCGGCCTCCCGGTCGAGCCGGTCGATCCGGACGTACCGGAACAGCCGCTCGGAGTAGCTCTTGCTCGCCGAGAGCACCACGGGCAGGTGCGGCAGGCCGGCGCCGACCACGATCAGCGGACCGCCGGTCTGGGACAGCTCGTGGCAGGCCGCGCAGAGCGCGGAGATGTCGGCGGCGCGCACGTCCTGCATCTCATCGATGAACAGGGCGATGCCCACCCCGAGGTCGGTCGCGACCGACGCGGCCTCCACGAACAGCTCGGTGAGGTCGATCTCCAGGTCGCCGGAGTCGGCGCGGCCGCGCACGGCGGGCACGTCGATCCCGGGCGACCAGTGCGAGGTGCCCTTCGCCGCGTTCGGGTCGCGCATCGCGAACGCCTTGAGCACGCCGAGGAAGTACTCGATACGGTCGGGCGCGCGATGCCGCGGGGCGAGCTCGCGCACGGCCATGTGGAGGGCGGCGGCGATCGGGCGGCGGATCGACTGGTCGGGCCGCGCCTCGATCTTGCCGGTGCCCCACAGGCGCTGCATCGCCATCGACTTGAACGTGTTGAGCAGCACGGTCTTGCCCACGCCGCGCAGCCCGGTGAGCACCATGCTGCGCTCGGGGCGGCCCCGGGCCACCCGCTCCAGCACCACCTCGAACTGGCTCAGCTCGCGGTCACGGCCGGCGAGCTCGGGGGGACGCTGGCCGGCGCCGGGGGCGTAGGGGTTGCGCACGGGGTCCACGCTCTCGGACTTTATGACGGGCTCTAGCGGTCGCCGTAGATTTCCGTAGAAAGTCCGACGGCGTGTCGGCCGACGCGGCCGGCACGCCGGGGCGGCGATCCGCTCGGCGTCGGGCAACCGGGCCGGAGCCGGGATCCGCGGCGGCATCACCGACGACGTCGCCGGCGCCTCCGCCGGCGTCCCCGTCCGGCACGGCGCGGACGCGGCCGGCGACAGGAGCACGGTCATCGCGCTCACCCTCCCCCCGGACACAGGTACGGCACGGCGGCGCTCGCACCACGGAACGGCACGAGCGTGCGAATCCGCGCGTCCGATACCGAACGTGCGTTCGATCCGACGAGACGACTGTAGCGCGAGATCGAACATGTGCGCGAGTGTTTCGCCGAAGAATGTCGGCGCGGACCCCTAAGATCGCGAACGGGCGACCCTTATGCCCCGGTTTGCCCCACGTTTCGTTCCGGGAGGTCCCGCGCCTCCCCGGCGGCGACCGGCAGCCGCTGCCGCGCGAGCGCGGGCCACGCCTGCACCGCGCAGAACGGCGCGCACTGGTCCTGCCGCCCTCGCGTGCCCACGTGCACCCCGCACTGCACCAGCCGTTCCTCGACCATCGTGGCGATATCCATGAACGGCCGGACCGCGATCCGCACCACCCCCTCCCCCAGCAGCCGCCGCACCCGGCGGTGCCCGGGCGCCACCGCGGACGGCACGTCGGGCAGGGCGGCGGGCAGAGCGGCGGGCTGCGCGGCGGTCCCGGCGAACACCGCCAGGCCGCAGGCGGGCGCGCCGGTCCGCCACAGCTCCCCGATCGCGGGATCGCACGGCGAGGCCCGCTCCGCCAGCAGCGTGAGCAGCGCCTGGCGCACCGCGGGCCGCGCCTCCTGCGGCAGGTCCGCGGTGGCCGCCGCGTCCGGCACGACGCCGAGGTACTCCTTGAGCCGCCGGTGCCCGGCGAGCGCGGCGAGCGACCGCCACCGCCCGCCCTCGTCGCGCAGCAGGTAACCGACCGACCCGCAGTGCGGGTGCGCGCCGGGCAGCGCGGTGAGGTCCTGCCAGGTCACCAGCCCGCCGGTCTGCGGCCCGAGCCGCTTGAGCACGCCGGTGTGGGTGAGCCGGTTCATCGGGTCGATCGCCGCCGACCGCCCCGAGCCGCATCGCGGCCGGATCTCCACCCCGCCCACGTACGGCGTGTCGAGCGCGAGCCGTACCACGTCGCCGATCTCCTCGTGGTTGACGCCGAGCGCGGCGGTCATCACCAGCGTGGTGAAGATCTCGTACTCCGACAGCCGCCGCACCGCCAGCTCCTTGAACGGGCGCAGGTCCTCCCCCCGGTGGTACCGGTGCGCCTCGGCCGAGGCCCCGTCGTACTGGAGCTGGACCTCGATCCGCTCGCGATGCTCGGCGAGCAGGTCGAGCACGGCGCCGTCGCGGGCGACGAGCAGGCCGTTGGTGTCGACGACGATCCGCGCGATCGGCCGGGCGGCGAGCTCGGCGAGCAGCTCGCGCAGCTCGGGGTGGAGGGTGGGCTCGCCGCCGCTGAGCACGAGCACGTCGAGGTGGCCGTCCTCGCGGGCGATCCGCCGGTCGACGTTGGCGAGCACGTCGGCGACCGGCACCACGCCGCGCCGCTCCGGCGAGGCGTCGGCGTAGCAGGTCGGGCAGTTCAGGTTGCACGCCTCGGTCACGTCGACCACGAGCATCGCGGTGTGCCGGGTGTGCAGCTCCGGCAGGCCGCGCAGGTACGCCCCCGGGATCGGGTCGAAGTTGCCGGCCACGTCCGGCGCGGGGCGGGTGGCGGGGCCGGTCCACTCCTCCAGGTACGCCAGGATCGCGGCGTCCTCCTCGTAGAGGGTGCGGATCATCCCATGGTCCGGGCAGCCGCGGTCCAGGTACACCCGGCCGTTCAGCTCGGCGAGCCACCCGGCCAGCCGCCGCACCTCGCGCGGGTCGCCCCCGGCGCGGTGGCAGCGGGGACAGAACGCGTTGACGTAGCGCAGGATGCGGTCGCCGCGCAGCGGCAGCGGGACGGCGAGCCCGCCGGTCCGCGGTACAGCAAGCACGAGGCAAACCTTAATCACGAGCGGACCGGCGAACCCCCACAACAACGCAATGTCATCGCGCTGCCCCGGAGCGCGGCCGCCGTTCCGGCGTACGCTGAGGCATGGCTCGCAGACGACTCCTCCCCTACCTGGGACTTCTCGCCGCCGCGGCGGCCACCGCGTGCGGCGGCGGCACCTCCGCGGGGGCCGACGGCGCCGCACCGACCGGGCCACGGAGCGAGGCGCCGCGGCCGAGCCCGTCCGGCGCACAGACCGCGTCGCCGCTTCCGTCGGAGACGACGCTGCAGGCCACGCCGACCCGAACCGGGCCGCCGCCGTTCTCCGCGAAGATCCAGAAGGTGACCCGGGACACGCTCGCGCGCTCCTGGCGGCCCGGCTGCCCGGTCCCGGTGGAGCGGCTCCGCATGATCGTGATGCCGCACTGGGGTTTCGACGGCAAGGTCCACACGGGGCGGCTGATCGTCCACGAGTCGGTCGCCGAGGAGGTCGCCGGCGTGTTCAAGCGGCTGTACGGCTGGCGCTTCCCGATCCGCCGCATGGAGCCGGTCGACAAGTACGGCGGCAGCGACTACCGGTCGATCGACGCCGACAACACCTCGGCCTTCAACTGCCGCCGGGCCACCGGCTCCGGCAACTGGTCGAAGCACGCCTACGGCCTGGCGATCGACCTCAACCCGCGCGAGAACCCGTGGGTGAACCCCGACGGGACCGTCGAGCACGCCAACGCCCGCGCCTTCGCCAAGCGCCCGCTCGACAAGCCCGGCGTGATCAACCCGGGTGACCGCGTGGTCAAGGCGTTCGCGCGCGTCGGCTGGGAGTGGGGCGGCTACTGGTCCGGCGCCAAGGACTACCAGCACTTCAGCAAGGGCGGCGGCTGAGCCTTCCCAGGCCCGCCGTACGGGGGACGGCCGCCGTGCCGTGACCGGGAGCGGGCCGGCACCGCCGCGCGGCCGAACGGCGCGCCGCTCGCGTGGGCCCCGCCGTACCGGCCCGGCCGCGGTGAGTCAGGCGAGCGTCTGCTCGATCAGGCGGCGGTGGGCCGGCAGCAGCCCCTCGGGGAGCCGATCCGGCGGGAACCACTGGGCCTCGAGGACCTCGAACCCGTCGACCCTGGGCTCCCGGTCGCCGGTGACCATCGCCTCGTAGGCGACCTCCACCCGGAGTCGGTAGCCGCTGTTGAGGGAGACGAGGCGGCCGACCTTGACCGCAAGGCCGGTCTCCTCCGCCACCTCGCGGGCGACGGTCTCCTCGAACGACTCGCCCCGGTTGGCGTGGCCGGAGGGCAGGCCCCACTGGCTGTTCCGCGGCCAGAACCGGTGGCGCAGCAGCAGCACCTTCCCCTCGGGGTCCCGGACCACGCCGGTGACCCCGACCATGAACTTGGCGTTCCGGAGCCAGAGGATGCGCCACTGGAGCCGGCCGGAGAACATGTGCCAGATCCGCGCGATGAGCGCCTTCATGTCGCGTTCCTTCTCGGGATGGGTGCTGAGGCCCTCCACGATGGCGGATCGGAGGGGATGTTGTCAGCGAATCGCGGCGGGGCCGGCGCGGCGCGGTCCGGACGGGGACGGCGCCGCATGACCCGGGGCCGGGGTGATTATGGCCCATCCGGCGGTGTCGGGCCGCCCTCGTGCCCCGGTACGGCGGGCGGGCAAGATGGGGCCATGGCGGTCAGCGACGGCGACGGGTGGACGCTGTGTGCCCGGGGTCACCGGCACTGGGGGCTGCACGGGGCGTCCGGGTTGCTCGCCGTCCACCACGCCGCGGACGGCACGCCGTACGTGCTGCTGCAGAAGCGGGCGCTGTGGAGCCACCACGGGGGCACCTGGGGGCTGCCGGGCGGGGCGACCGACAGCCACGAGGACGCGATCACCGGGGCGCTGCGGGAGGCGTGGGAGGAGACCGCACTGGACACGGGCGCGCTGCGGGTGTGCGGCGTGTACGTCGACGACCACGGCGGCTGGGCGTACCAGACGGTGATCGCGCAGGCGGCGTCGCTGCTGGAGGCGACGCCGAACGCGGAGAGCGTCGAGCTGCGCTGGGTGCCCGCGGACGAGATCGCGGCGTGGCCGCTGCATCCGGGGTTCGCGGAGACCTGGCCGGTCATCCGGCGGGAGCTCGCGCCGGTGACGGTGGTGCTGGACGCGGCGAACGTCGTGGGGGCGCGGGCCGAGCACGGGTGGTGGCGGGACCGGGCCGAGGCGACCCGGCGGCTGCTCGACGAGGTGGGACGGCTCGCGCGGACCGGGCTGCGGCGGCGGGTGAACGGCGGGCCGGAGCTGGCGGTGTGGTTCCCCCGGATGACGGTGGTGGTCGAGGGGGCGGCCCGCGAGGTGGCGACGGTGGCCGGGGTCGAGGTGGTGGCCGCGGCGGGCAGCGGGGACGACGCGATCGTCGAGGAGGTACGGCGGGCGCGGCCGTGGGAGCGGGTCGTGGTGGTGACGGCGGACCGCGCCCTGCGGGACCG
>QGUZ01000166.1 GCA_003242605.1 Actinomycetota bacterium | reverse complement strand
AGTGAGCCGGGCGGCGGGGGCGGGGGCGGCGGCGCGGCGGGCGGCGGCGGCGGGGCCGGGAACGCGGGCCCCGTCCGCTCCGGCGCGGCCCCCGGCAGCTCGCGCGCCGGCGGGCTCGGCGGGGCGGTGGGCGGGGCGCCCTGCGCGGTGCCCGGGTGGCCGGTGCGCGGGATGGTGGCCATCGCGCCGGTCGCGTACGCGCGCGGGGCCGTACCGGACGGGCCGGCGGGGGCCGGGCCGGTCGGGGCCGCGAGCGCGGGCGACGGGGCGGGCGGGTTCACCTCCAGGTAGCGCTTGAGGTCGGCGATGGGGATCGCCGCGGCGGCGGGGCCGGCGGCGTCGATGACGATCTCGCGCACCCCGGTGACCCGCTGGATGTCGATGATCGTCTGGGCGTCGCACTCCGACAGCCGATGGCTGCCCCGGTGCCGTGCGTAGGTGGCCGGGCTGGTGTAGCCGAGCAGCACGCGCTCCCCGGCCTGCGTGGTGCCGAGCACGACCGACCGATCGGGTCGCACGGCGACCAGGATTCCCCCTTCGGCGAGGGCGGCGAGCAGGCGGTGGGGGCTGCCGTGCTGCGCGAGGACTTCGCCGAGAGCGGGGTTCCCGATGCTCATATGGCGAACGATACGGACAGGAGCATGACCTTAGCAGCGTATTCGCCAAGATTTCGTACCGGCAACACCAAGTTCTTCGGTACGGTTCGGTTGTCCGCGTCGCCGGAAGGGCCGGACCGGCCGTCGCGGAGGCCCGTTCCGGCCGCGCCTATGGCACCGGTCACAGCGCCGTGACCTGCTCAAACGGTGTCACATCTCGCATTGCGGACGCTTGTGAGAGCTTTCACATGCGCCCACTAGACTCGTCTGGTGTCCGAGCAGCCGCACACACCGAAGGGTCCATTCGTGAACAAGCCCGTCGTACTCGTCGCCGAGGAGCTTTCCCCAGCGGGTCTCGCCGTACTCGAGCAGGACTTCGAGGTCCGCCACACCGACGGAGCCGACCGGTCCGCGCTGCTGCCGGCCCTGGCGGAGGCGGACGCGCTCATCGTCCGCAGCGCCACCCAGGTGGACGCCGAGGCGCTCGCGCACGCGCCGCGCCTGCGCGTGGTCGCCCGCGCCGGCGTCGGCCTCGACAATGTGGACGTGGAGGCCGCGACCAAGGCCGGTGTCATGGTCGTCAACGCCCCCACCTCCAACATCGTCAGCGCCGCCGAGCACACGATCGCGCTCATCCTCGCCTGCGCGCGCAACGTCCCCCAGGGCCACGCGGCGCTCAAGCGCGGGGAGTGGAAGCGGTCGAAGTACACCGGCGTGGAGCTGGACCAGAAGACGGTCGGCATCCTCGGTCTCGGCCGCATCGGCCAGCTCGTGGCGCAGCGCCTCGCGCCGTTCGGGGTCGAGCTGATCGCCTACGACCCGTACCTCCAGCCCGCCCGCGCCGCACAGATCGGCGTGCGCCTGGTCGGACTCGAGGAGCTGCTGCAGCGGTCCGACTTCATCACCATCCACCTGCCGAAGACCAAGGAGACGATCGGCCTCATCGGCGACCGCGAGCTCCACATGGTCAAGCCGACCGTGCGGATCATCAACGTCGCCCGGGGCGGCATCGTCGACGAGAACGCGCTGTACGCCGCGCTCAAGGAGGGCCGGGTCGCCGGCGCCGCGCTCGACGTGTTCGCCAAGGAGCCGTGCACCGACAGCCCGCTGTTCGAGCTCGACCAGGTCGTGGTCACCCCGCACCTGGGCGCCTCCACCCACGAGGCCCAGGAGAAGGCCGGCACCCAGGTGGCGCGCAGCGTCAAGCTCGCCCTCGCGGGCGAGTTCGTGCCCGACGCGGTGAACGTCCAGGGCGGCGCGGTGTCCGACTACGTCAAGCCGGGCCTGCCGCTCGCCGAGAAGCTGGGCCGGGTGTTCACCGCGCTCGCCGGCGAGGTCGCCACCCGCCTCGACGTGGAGGTCCGCGGCGAGATCGTCCAGCACGACGTGCGGGTGCTCGAGCTCGCCGCCCTCAAGGGCGTGTTCACCGACGTCGTCGAGGAGTCGGTGACCTACGTCAACGCCCCGCTGCTCGCCAAGGACCGCGGCGTCGTGGTCGAGCTCGTCACCAGCGAGGAGAGCTCGGACTGGCGGAACGTCATCACCGTGCGCGGCGTGCTCGCCGACGGCCGCCAGGTCACCGTGTCCGGCACGCTCTCCGGGCCGCGGCAGATCCAGAAGCTGGTGAACGTCAACGGCTTCGACATCGAGATCGAGCCGACCGAGCACCTGGCGTTCTTCACCTACGTCGACCGGCCCGGCATCGTCGGAATCGTCGGCCAGATCCTCGGCGAGCACGGCGTGAACATCGCCTCCATGCAGGTGTCGCGGAACGCCAAGGGCGGCAAGGCGCTCATCGCGCTCACCGTCGACTCCGCGATCCCGGACGAGGCGATGGAGCAGATCGTCAGCGGGATCGGCGCCGAGACCGGCCGCCGGGTGAACCTCGCCGACTGACGGTCCGGCTCACCCCTTCTCGTCTCAATATGTGAAAAGGCGTGCTACGGGGCGAGACGACCGCGCCGTCCGCCCGGTACGCTGGCGGGCAGGTCCGCAGGGGCGCGCCACGCCGGCCGATCGCCCCGTAGCCGTCCTGCGCCGCGCCGCGGCGACGTTTCCCCGCCCGGCGCGCCGTCCGCATCGTCTCGGTTCTCATCACGGGATTGGGTCCCACCATGGACGACAGGTACGCCCACAGCAGGCACAGCACGTCCGAGGAGCACGAGCGGCAGGCCGCCGCCGCTGCCGTGCAGGCCGCGCTCGACCGCCGCGACAACGGCGGTGCCGTACCGCCGCCGGCCGCCCGCTGAGTCCGGCGGGGCGGGACACGCATCGCACGAGGTCACCACAGGGTTCGGATAAGGTACGGCCATGCTGGACGAACACGGCACGCTCAAGTTGGCGGTCATCCCCGGCGACGGCATCGGCACCGAGGTCGTGGCCGAGGGCCTGAAGGTCCTCGACGCCGCCGGGGTCAAGGCGGAGACCACCACGTACGACCTTGGCGCCAAGCGCTACCACGCGACGGGCGAGACCCTGCCCGATTCGGTACTCGAGGAGCTGCGCGGCTACGACGCGATCCTGCTCGGCGCCGTGGGCGACCCGAGCGTGCCGCCCGGCGTACTCGAGCGCGACCTGCTGCTGCGGCTGCGCTTCGAGCTCGACCACTACGTCAACCTGCGCCCGGTGAAGCTCTTCCCCGGCGTGGCCACCCCGATCGCCGGGGCCGGACCCGAGGACATCGACATGGTCGTGGTCCGGGAGGGCACCGAGGGCCCGTACGCGGGCGCGGGCGGCGTGCTGCGCCGCGGCACCCCGCACGAGATCGCCACCCAGGAGTCGTTCAACACCGCGTACGGCGTGGCCCGCGTGGTCCGCTACGCGTTCACCAAGGCGCAGTCGCGGCCGCGGAAGAAGCTCACGCTGGTGCACAAGACCAACGTGCTCACCTACGCCGGCGACCTGTGGATGCGCACGGTGGAGAGCATCGCGCCGGAGTTCCCGGACGTCACCGTCGACTACTGCCACGTCGACGCCGCGTCGATGTTCTTCGTCACCCAGCCGTCGCGCTTCGACGTGATCGTCACCGACAACCTGTTCGGTGACATCCTCACCGACATCGGCGCCGCGATCGCCGGCGGCATCGGCCTGGCGGCGAGCGGCAACGTCAACCCCGAGCGCACCGCGCCGAGCATGTTCGAGCCGGTGCACGGCAGCGCGCCCGACATCGCCGGGCAGGGCAAGG
The DNA here is from genome assembly GCA_003242605.1 of Actinomycetota bacterium. Lineage (GTDB taxonomy): Bacteria > Actinomycetota > Actinomycetes > Streptosporangiales > Streptosporangiaceae > Thermopolyspora. Next base: position 6,997 of record QGUZ01000166.1, on the reverse strand, counting down.
CCGACCCGACCGCGACCGTGCTGTCGGTCGCGATGATGCTCGACCACCTCGGCCTGACCGAGGCGGCCGCCCGGGTGGAGCGCGCCGTCGCGGCCGACCTCGCCGAGCGCGCGGGCGCGGGCACCCGTACCACGAGCCAGATCGGCGACGACATCGCCAAGCGAGTAGCCGGCTGACGGGCCGCCACTCGACGAGCTTCACGAACGCGCACGGCGGCCATCGCCCCGTGCGCGTTCGTCGTCTCCGGCGCGATCCGCCGAACCCGAAAGATCCTCTATGCAGCGATTTATCGTTGCATTCACTACAGTTTTCACCGCACCGGCCGCGGCGCACAATGAGATGGGGCGCGACCACCGAAAGAGAAGGATCCCGTCATGACCACCGCTCATCGCCTTACCTTCGACGTGCAGCTTTCCGACCACGCGCGCACCCCGGAGGAGCGCGAGCGGGTACTGGCGAACCCCGGGTTCGGTCAGCACTTCACCGACCACATGATCGTGATTGACTGGACCGAGGGGCGGGGCTGGCACGACGCGCGGCTCGTGCCGTACCAGCCGCTCACCCTGGATCCGGCGACCTCCGTGTTCCACTACGGGCAGGAGCTGTTCGAGGGGCTGAAGGCGTACCGGCAGGCGAACGGCTCGATCGTGATGTTCCGCCCGTACGCGAACGCGGCCCGGTTCAACAGCTCGGCGCGCCGCATGGCCATGCCCGAGCTGCCGGAGGACGTGTTCGTCGAGTCGCTCGAGCTGCTGGTGCAGACCGACAAGGACTGGGTGCCGACGACCGAAGGGCACAGCCTCTACCTGCGCCCCTTCATGATCGCCACGGAGGTCGGGCTCGGGGTCAACCACCCGTCGAAGAGCTACAAGTACATCGTGATCGCGTCCCCGGCCGCGTCGTACTTCGCCGGCGGGGTCAAGCCGGTCACGGTGTGGCTGTCGAAGGAGTACACCCGCGCCGCCCCCGGCGGCACCGGGTTCGCCAAGTGCGGTGGCAACTACGGGGCCGCGTTCGTCGCCCAGCGGCAGGCCGTGGAGAACGGCTGCGACCAGGTGGTGTGGCTGGACGCCTTCGAGCACCGCTGGGTCGAGGAGATGGGCGGCATGAACCTGTTCTTCGTGTTCGGCGACCGGCTGGTCACGCCCGCCCTCACCGGCACGCTGCTGCCCGGCATCACCCGCGACTCGCTGCTCAAGCTCGCCGGCGACCTCGGCTACATCGCCGAGGAGGGCAAGATCTCGATCGACCTGTGGCGGGCCGGCTGCGAGTCCGGCGAGCTCACCGAGGTGTTCGCCTGCGGCACCGCGGCCGTCATCACCCCGGTCGGCGCGGTGAAGGACGAGACCGGCGGCTGGACGATCGGTGACGGCACGCCCGGCCCGGTCACCATGCGGCTGCGCGAGGAGCTCGTCGGGATCCAGTACGGCACCCGCCCGGACACCCGGGACTGGGTGCACAAGGTCTGCTGAGCCTCGGCGTCCCCCGGGCCGCGCGGGCGCGCGCGGCCCGCTGAGCGGTGGTGTGCCGTGCCGCCCGGGGCGCCCGCGACGGCGCCGCCGGGCCGCGGCGGTCAGCGCTTGCGGGCGAGGGTGAGCCCGTCCGCGAACGGCAGCAGGATCACGGTCACCCGCTCGTCGGCGATCACGTGGTCGTTGAAGGCGCGGGTGGCGCGCACCAGTTCGTCGTCGTCGGCCGGGTCGGCGACCCGGCCGCGGCGCAGCGTGTTGTCCGCGACGATCAGCCCGCCCGGCACGAGCCGGGCCATGATCAGCTCGTAGTAGTCGACGTACCCGGGCTTGTCCGCGTCGATGAACGCGAAGTCGATCGACTCGGTCTCGGGCAGCTCGGCGAGGGTCTCCCTGGCCGGGCCGAGCCGCAGCTCGATCCGGTCGGCGAGGCCCGCCCGCTTCCAGTACTCGCGGGCGATCGCGGTCCACTCCTCGCTCACGTCGAAGCAGGTGAGCCGGCCGCCGGGGGCGAGCCCGCGGGCGATGCAGATCGACGAGTAGCCGGTGAACGTGCCCACCTCGACCGCGTTCCGCGCGCCCATGAGCTGGGCGAGCATGGTGAGCAGCGGGCCCTGCTCGGGCGCGATCTGCAGTACGGCGTCGCCGCCGGTGAGCTCCACGGTCCGCTCGGCGAGCTCGGCGAGCAGCGGATCGGGCGGCGTGGTGTGCTCGAGGGCGTAGCGGGCGACGTGTTCGGCCATGTACGCGGATGCCTTCATGGCGGCCATTCTCGCCCAGCCGGGGCGACACGCGGCGGCGGTACGGCGGTGCGACGTGCGGAGCGCTCGCCGCGTGTGGCAAACTGGCAGACGCAATGCGCTTCGGTCTGCTGATTATCGGCTGGCGCGCCGGCACTTAGCACAGGACACATCGCCGGCGCGCAGACCTCTCACGTCCGTGAGGGGTCTTTTGTTTTGGGCCGAAAGACCGCGCGCGGGCGAGCCGTACCGCCCCTGAGGAGAGACAGACACCATGGCCGACGATCGGTTTCACGTTTACGACACCACGCTTCGCGACGGTGCCCAGCAGGAGGGCCTGAACCTCAGCGTCGCCGACAAGCTCGCCATCGCGCGGCACCTGGACAGCCTGGGCGTCGGCTTCATCGAGGGCGGCTGGCCGGGGGCGAACCCCAAGGACACCGAGTTCTTCCGGCGGGCTCGGACCGAGCTCGACCTGAAGCACGCGCAGCTCGCCGCGTTCGGCGCGACCCGCCGGCCCGGCGTGAAGGCGGCCGACGACCCCCTGGTCGCCGCACTGCGCGAATCCGAGGCGCCGGTCGTGACGCTCGTCGCCAAGAGCCACGACCGGCACGTGGAGCTGGCCCTCCGCACGACGCTGGAGGAGAACCTCGCGATGATCCGCGACACGGTCTCCCACCTTCGTGCGGAGGGCCGGCGCGTCTTCCTCGACGCCGAGCACTTCTTCGACGGCTACCAGGCGAACCCTGCGTACGCGCTCGAGGTGGTGCGCACGGCGGCCGAGGCCGGAGCCGACGTGATCGCGCTCTGTGACACCAACGGCGGCATGCTCCCCGACGAGCTCGGCGAGGTGGTCGAGGCCGTCGTGGCGGGCACCGGGGCGCGCATCGGCATCCACTGCCACGACGACACCGGCTGCGCGGTGGCGAACACCCTCGCCGCGGTCCGCGCCGGGGCCACCCACGTCCAGGGTTGCGCCAACGGGTACGGCGAGCGCTCGGGCAACGCCAACCTGTTCACCGTGGTGGCGAACCTCCAGCTCAAGCGGGGCTTCAACCTCGTCCCGCCGGAGGCGCTGGCGGACATGACCCGCATCGCCCACGCCATCTCCGAGGTGACGAACGTCACCCCGAACTCGCACCAGCCGTACGTCGGGGTGTCGGCCTTCGCCCACAAGGCCGGCCTGCACGCCTCGGCGATCAAGGTGGACCCCAACCTCTACCAGCACATCGACCCGGCGCTCGTCGGCAACGACATGCGCATGCTCGTCTCCGACATGGCCGGGCGCGCCTCGGTCGAGCTGAAGGGCCGCGAGCTCGGCTACAAGCTCGACGGCGACCAGGCCCGGGCCCTGGTGGAGCGGGTCAAGGAGCTGGAGGCGAAGGGGCACACCTTCGAGGCCGCGGACGCCTCGTTCGAGCTGCTGCTGCGCGACACCGTGCACGGCGAGCGGCGGCGGCACTTCACCGTCGAGTCCTGGCGGGTCATCATCGAGCGCCGCCCCACCGGCGAGGTGGTGAGCGAGGCGACGGTGAAGCTGCACGCCAAGGGCGAGCGCATCGTCGCCACCGGCGAGGGCAACGGCCCGGTGAACGCGCTCGACCGCGCGGTCCGCCTCGCCCTGGAGCGGCTCTTCCCCGAGCTCGCCGAGCTCGAGCTCATCGACTTCAAGGTGCGCATCCTCGAGGGCAGCCACGGCACCGGCGCGGTCACCCGGGTGCTCGTCACCTCCAGCGACCGCGAGGGCGAGTGGTCCACGGTCGGCGTCGACGAGAACATCATCGCCGCCTCCTGGGACGCCCTCGAGCAGGCCGTCACCTTCGGCCTGCTGCGCGCCGGCCGGGAACCGCAGGAGGTCGTGCCGGCCCTCGGCTAGCACCCGTCCCTGCGAGCCAGAGCATGCGATGGTGACGGCCGCGGCCTGCGGGCCACGGGCCGCGCCCGCCCCGGCCCTCGCGCCGTAGCGAGCGGCCCGCGCGCGGGGCCGCTTCCGCAGGTCGGGCCGCCTCGGCCACCGTCGCCGCTTGCGGATCACCCGGCCAGAAGGCCGGAAGCCGAGCCGCCCGCCGCGGCCACCACGCCGCGCGCGGGCGGCGTCCCGTTCGGACCCGCTCGAATGCGGGTGTGGCCGATGCCCCTGCGTCGCAGGTGGCCGCGGATCACAGGGCCGCGGTATCCCTTTGCCGGCCACCACCTGGCCAGGGCGTTTCCGCGGACGACCGGGCCGTGCGGGGACGCAAGAGGGACGTACGACCTACCGGCGCCACCGATGCGCCGTCGCCGCGTTTCCCGGCGCCGACGATGCCGTACCTGTGTACGGACGCGCTCGGCCGCCGAGCAGACCGCCTCATCCTTCTGCGGCAGGAGTGTCGCCGTAGCGATTTCGGTGACCTTGCAGAAGTGAACGACCGGCCTTTGGCGGACGGGCCATCATGGTGACATGCGGCGCGGGTGGCAGATAGCAGGCGGGATAGCGACAGGGCTCGCTTTTGTCGCATTGGGCGTTTTCCTGTTCAAGGCCGGCCTGGATGACGCCGACAAGTGGTCGAGTGTGATCGGTGCGTTCGTCGGGCTGGCGGGCTTGATTTTGTCCGGGTATGGAGTAGTGCTCAGCCGCCGGGCAATGCACCGTGATCCGCCACGCGCAGGAACACAGGTGACGGCCTCCGGGACGCGCTCGATCGCCGCGCACACCATCTCCGGTACCGTCTCCACCGGCGACACCGCGCCCCCGGCCGCCACCGAGGAGAACACGAGGCCGACCGAATCGGCAGCTCCCACCGGGCCGGCCGACGCCAAACCGGCCGCTGAAACCACCCCTCCCACCGAGACGGCTCAGGTGACGGTCACTGCGTCCGGAGAGCGATCGATCGCCGCGCACACGATTTCCGGAACCGCATCCACTGGCGATGAAACTTCGGCCGACCACTGAGGGTCGACATGAGGGATAGAACACCGCGGCCCCATACCGAAATCACGGCACCGGGCGAACAAGCGGTAGCGGCCGGCGAGATAAGCGGAGTGGTGACCACGGGAGACGGCTCGCCCGTGGACAACCGGACGATCAAATTGGAACCGGGAACGCTCCGGGCTCCGGCCGAGGTGGATCTGGTAGGGGAGTTGACGAACCTGCCCACCGGGCCCGCCGCGGTGTTCGTCGGGCGGGACAGCGCACTGGCCCAGATCGACCAGGCGCTGTCCGGTGATCAGCCGCAGGTGGTCATCGGCCAGGTGATCCACGGCCTGGGCGGGGTCGGCAAGACCGAACTGGCCCTGCAATACGCCATCGCCAGGGGTGACCGCTACCGGCTGAGATGGTGGATCACCGCCGAAAGCGCCGAGCAGATCCACGCCGGGCTGACCAAGCTGGCCGAACGGCTCCACCCGCCGACGGCGCTCGCCTTGACCAGGGAACAGGCGGCCGACTGGGCACAAGGCTGGCTGCAAACCCACACGGGCTGGTTGCTGGTGCTCGACAACGTCGAGGATCCGGCGCACGTACGGGATTTGCTGGGCCAGCTGCGCAGCGGCCACATCCTGATCACCACACGGCGCCGGGCTATTTGGCCCGAGGGGATCCAGCCGATCCTGTTAGAGGTGCTGGATGCACCCGCAGCGGCCGACCTGATCATCGCCCTCAGCGGGCGCAAGGGGACCGAAGACCGGCCGGCCATCGAGGCGATCGCGGCGGAGCTGGGGTATCTGCCGTTGGCGCTGGAGCAGGCCGGCGCCTATATCCGGGAGACGCAGATCAGCCCCGGCGAGTACCTCGAGCTGCTGAAAGCCCATCCCGCGCACATGTACGCCGCCTCTCCTCTGACGGGAGATGCCGAGCGCACCATCGCCCGCCTCTGGAGCGTCCACCTGCAGACGATCGGCCACCGCAACCCTTATGCGGTGCGGCTGCTGCGGGTGCTGGCCTGTTACGCCCCCGACGACATCCCTCGCGACATCCTGGGCGCGGGCGCCGACGATGACCGGCTGATGGTGCTGGAGGCGCTACGGCTGTTGCACTCCTACAGCCTCATCACCTTGACCGAGGACGCCGTCTCCGTGCACCGGCTCATCCAGGCCGTAATCGCCGCCGAAGAAGAGGCCGAAACCCGCGGAGAACGCGCTGCGCCGAATCTGGCCCTGACCTGGCTGGCCACTGCCTGGGCGGCTTCGGAGGAACTGCCGCCCGGCGAGCGGCGCATGCGGCGGCGGATGCTGAGCCCGCATGTGGAAAGCCTGATTCGCCATCACCCCGTCACCGCCGACCCCCACCCAGACAGCTGGCTCTTCCGGGAAGCCGCCGACCACGAGTATGCGGAGGGCAACTACCACCGCGCCCACACACTCGCCTCCCACGTACTGGCCCTCGACAGAGCCGCTCTGGGTGAGGAACACCCCGACACCCTGGCCAGCCGCGGCAACCTGGCAATGGTGCTGTGGCAGCTTGGGCGGTTGGAGGAGGCGGAGGCCGAGCTTCGAGCGGTGCTGGAGATTTGTCGGCGGGTGTTGGGTGAGGAACACCCCTACACTCTGACCAGCCGCAACAATCTGGCGACCGTGTTGATGGGTTTGGGGTGGTTGGAGGAGGCGGAGGCCGAGCATCGAGCCGAGCTGGAGATTTGTCGGCGGGTGTTGGGTGAGGAACACCCCGACACGCTGACCAGCCGCCACAATCTGGCCCTCGTGTTGAGGGGTTTGGGGCGGTTGGAGGAGGCGGAGGCCGAGCATCGAGCGGTGCTGACGGTGCGTCGGCGGGTGTTGGGTGAGGAACACCCCGACACGCTGACCAGCCGC
>QGUZ01000165.1 GCA_003242605.1 Actinomycetota bacterium | reverse complement strand
TCCCACCGGACGATGTCCACGAGCCGCCCCGGCGGACCACCACGAAACCACGCCCGGGCAGGGCCGGGCGAACGCCACCCCACCGGGACACCGCCGCCCCCGGCAGCCCGATGACGGCTACTGAACCGGAGTGCCGCCACGCCAGACGCGCCGCGGCTTGAGGCCGAAGGCCCAGGCGAACGCGCCCTCGTGGTCGGCGTCCCACTGCACGATGTCCGCGAGCCGGCCGGGCGCGAGCACGCCGCGGTCGGGCGCGTTGAGCACGTGCGCGCCGCCGAGCGTGGCCGCGCGGAGCGCGTCGTTGACGCTGATCCCGAAGGCGGCGACGGCGAGCGCGATCACCAGCGACATCGAGGTGATGCCGCAGTGGCCGGGGTTGTGGTCGCTGCCGAGGGCGATGGGCACGCCCTGGGCGAGCATCCGCCGCACCGGCGGCAGGCTGCCGTGCTGCAGCGCGCTGCCGGGGCACACCACCGCGGGCACGCCGTACCGGGCGAGGGCGGCGATGTCCTCGTCGGTGCAGTGGTTGAGCAGGTCGGCGGAGGCGCACCCCATCTCGGCGGCGAGCTGGACCGCGCCGCGCCGGTGGCTCTGCACGCACGCGTGGATGCGCGGCTTGAGGCCGACGTTCCGGCCGGCCGCGAGCACCCAGCGGGCCTCCTCGGGCGAGAAGTGCCCCTCGTCGCAGTAGACGTCGACGCTGTCCGCGCCGGCCGCGGCGGCGTCGGCGCACCAGGCGCCCACGGCCTCGACGTAGTCGCGCTGGCGGCCGAAGTACTCCGGCGGGACCACGTGCGCCGCGAGGAACGTGACGTGCACCCGCGGCATCATCGGCTCCTTCTCCAGCTCGCGCAGGAGCCGGACGTCGGCGAGCTCGCCGTCGCGGGTGAGGTGGAAACCGGTCTTCGCCTCCACGGTCGTGGTGCCGGACAGCAGCCAGTCGCGGAGCCGCTCGCGGACGTTGTTGCACAGGGTCCACGGGTCGGTGCCGCGGGTCACGGTGACCGTCGAGTTGATGCCGCCGCCCGCCGCGTTGATCGCGCTCGTCGACGAGCCGCCGGACCGCATCGCGAGCTCGGCGTACCGGTTGCCGGCGTAGACCGGGTGGGTGTGGGCGTCGATGAGCCCGGGCGTGACGAGCGCGCCGCCCAGGTTCTCCACGTGGTCGACGTCGACGATGTCGTCGACGACGCCGGGCACGCTCTGCGGCAGGTCCGCGGCGCGGCCCACCCAGGCGATGCGGTCGTTGTGCACGAGGATGGCGGCGTTGCTGAGCACGTCGTTGCCGGTCCACAACCGGCCGATGTTGGTCAGCAGACGGACGGTCATCGCATCACCGCCGGATCGTCCGGGCACGCCTGCACGGCCCGGCTCGTGCCGGGCGCCACGCCCGTGGGGTCCGCGGTGTGTCCGGACGTCATCGGGGGGACTCCTGCTCTCATCCGCACTCTTGGTGCGATGACCGTATCGCCGCAATCATGCTTCGGCGATTTCAGTTCAGTTACGTTATTTCACAGATCGGCCTGCTGTACAGGGTTATCGGGAAGAACGGCGAAACGTCACACCCGTAACCGCCGCCGCCGGAAACTCTCCCCCGCCACAACCGGGTCCGCTCAGGCCGATCGGACCCGTCCTCGACGCACACCCCCCGTGGTGAACAGCAGATAAAGCCGTCATGATGAACCCGCGTCAGGATCGGTTATAAGGTTCTCGCAATCCTAGCAATCTCGGGCCTTCCGAGCCACCGCGCGACCGTTTCCGGCCGTCGCCCGGGTCGGCCGACCGGCACGCGGGCGGACGCGGAACGGCCACCCGGGCCGGATGGTCCCGGGTGGCCGGACGAGGTCGTCAGGCGGGCCTTTCGGCCCCGGCGCCGACCTTCTCCGGTACGGCGGCGCGCTCCAGCTCGGCCGCGAGGGCCGGGGGCACGCGCGCGTGCAGCAGGGTGCCGTCCGCGGTGTGCTCCACGGCGAGCACCTCGCCCTCCTCGTGCGCCCGGGCCACCAGGTCGCCGCGCCGGTACGGCACGAGCACCTTCACCTCGTGGTCCAGCCGCGGCAGGTCCCGCTCGATCGCGGCGAGCAGCTCGTCGATGCCCTGCCCGGTCTTGGCGGAGACGACCACGCTGTGCTTCTCCCGGCGGGTGAGCCGGGTGATCGTGTCCGGGTCGGCCTTGTCCGCCTTGTTGATGACCACGATCTCCGGGATGTCGGTGGCGTTCAGCTCGGCGAGCACCTCGCGCACCGCCCGGATCTGCGACTCGGGGTCGGGGTGCGAGCCGTCGACCACGTGGAGGATGAGGTCGGCGTCGCTGACCTCCTCCAGCGTCGAGCGGAACGCCTCGACGAGCTGGTGCGGCAGGTGCCGGACGAACCCGACGGTGTCGGCGAGCGTGAACACCCGGCCGTCCGGGGTGCGGGCCCGGCGCACGGTCGGGTCGAGCGTGGCGAACAGCGCGTCCTCCACCAGCACGCCCGCCCCGGTGAGGCGGTTGAGCAGGGAGGACTTGCCGGCGTTCGTGTACCCGGCGATCGCCACCGCGGGCACCTCGCGGCGCTGGCGGCGCGCCCGCTTGGTCTCCCGGGTGGTGGCCATCGCCGCGATCTCCCGGCGCAGCCGCGCCATGCGCTCGCGGATCCGGCGGCGGTCCAGCTCGAGCTTGGTCTCACCGGGACCGCGGCCGCCGATGCCGACGCCGCCGGCGGCCCGGCCGCCGACCTGGCGGGACAGGTTGCCACCCCAGCCGCGCAGCCGCGGCAGCAGGTACTCGAGCTGGGCGAGCTCGACCTGGGCCTTACCCTCCCGGCTCTTGGCGTGCTGGGCGAAGATGTCGAGGATGAGCGCGGTGCGGTCGATGACCTTCACCTTGACGATCTCCTCGAGCCGCCGCAGCTGGCCGGGGGTGAGCTCGCCGTCGCAGATCACCGTGTCCGCGCCGGTGGCGGCGACCACCTCGCGCAGCTCCTCGGCCTTGCCCGAGCCGATGTAGGTCGCGGGGTCCGGGCGCTGGCGGCGCTGGATCAGCCCCTCCAGCACGACCGAGCCCGCGGTCTCGGCGAGCTGCTTGAGCTCCTGCAGCGAGTTCTCGGCGTCGGCCACCGTACCCGAGGTCCACACGCCGACGAGCACGACGCGCTCCAGGCGGAGCCGCCGGTACTCGACCTCGGTGACGTCCTCGAGCTCGGTCGAGAAACCGACGACCCGGCGCAGCGCGTACCGGTCGGCGAGGTCGAGCTCGCCGGTCGCGGGATCCTCCGCGTCGTCCCGGGTCACGTCCCGGTCGGACTCGAGGCCGAGATCGCGGCGGGCGTCTTCGAGCTCGTGGAGTTCGTCGAGTTCACGTTCACGGGCGGTGAGCAACCGCAGCGACTCCTCACCGTCGCGCCCCTTCCTGCCGAAGCGGGCGCGGCGTCCTTCGTACCGGTTGTCGTGGTGAATGTTCTCGGCGGTTATGTCGCGCTCCTCAGCGCTCACGGAGACGGCGTCGTCGCACGTCCCTCTCGTTCCTATTTGCACTATTTACAACATCCCGGCCCACGGGTGTCTTCCCCGATGGTGCCACGTCCATGCCCGCGCATCACCTGGTTATCGCCCGCATTTCCGGACCCGTGCCGCCGTTTCCGCGGCCCGGCCCCGGCCGGTACGGCGAGGCGGCCGGGGCCGGAGGCCGCGGTCACCGGCCGGGACGGTCAGATGCGCAGCACCCGGGCGTCCCCCGCGCCGGAGCGCACCACGATGCGGTGCGGGGCCGAGCCGTCCCGCTCCACCTCCACGCGCCGCTCGCCCACCTGGGCCTCGGTGGTCACCGCGTACCGGCCCGGGGGCACGTGGACCACGCCGTTCCCGGCGCCGACGTCGATCCTGACGTCGTCCGGCACCGTGCCGAACCGCACCTCGACGTCGCCCGCGCCGGACTCGCCGACCAGCCGCTTGGCGGCGAGGTCCTCGCCGGTGATCCGGCCCGCGCCGGTGGACGCGGTGACGTTCCCGGACAGGCCGCGCAGCGCGATGGTCCCGGCGCCGCCGGACACCTTGACGGCGAGGCCGCGCGGCACCTCGACCCGGTAGTCGACCGAGCAGCGCCGCGCCCGGCCCCGGCACCGGTACCGCAGGACGAGCACGCCGTCCTTGACCTCGCGCCGGGTGCGCGGCCGCGCGTCCGCGCCGCCCCGCCAGTGGAGGGTCTCGACGACCCTCACCCCGGACCGGTCGGCCTCGGTGACGGTGATGTCCCCCGTCGCGCTCGCCACGTCGAGCGCGGTGACCGCCGCGGTGATCGTGTAGTCGGCCCGCTCCTGGTTGCGCCGCCGCCCGTCCGGGCCCGCGGCGAGGTCGCCCGGGCGGCAGGCGCCGAGCGCGGCGGTCGCGGCGATGGCCGCCCCCGTGATGGCCATCGCCCGCCGTACCGCGCCGGGCCGGGACGGGCGCGCGGGCCGGCGTGCGGGCACCCGGCACGCCGCGCGCCCCGTCCCCGGCCCCGGATTCGGCTCCGTCGTTCTCATATCCCCCTCATGTCGTGGTCGATCTTCCGTTTCCGTCCGGCGGCGACCCGCACGCCGACCAGCGTGCCGCGGCGCGGCCCGCAGGCCCATCCGGCACGGCCCTGAGCCGCCCCTGAGCCGTCCCGGGGGTCGCCTCCGGCGCCGCGCCGTACCGGCCCTGACCCGCCCGGAGCGTCGTTGACCCCGAAAGATGGCATGAAGTAGCGTGATTTCCATATTTCAGAATCACTTTTCCGCATCCCGGAAAGGATCACGGCATGGACGGCGTTGAGATCACCGGCCCGCTGCTTACCCGTTTCGACGAGATCCTCACGCCGGAGGCGCTGGCGTTCGTGGCCACGCTCCAGCGCGAGTTCAACGGCCGCCGCCTCGAGCTGCTCGAGGCCCGGCAGGCCCGCCAGCGGGAGCTGTCCGCCGGCGCCAACCTCGACTTCCTTCCGGAGACCAAGCACATCCGCGAGGACGACTCCTGGCGGGTCGCCGACCCGGCGCCCGGCCTGGTCGACCGCCGCGTCGAGATCACCGGTCCGACCGACCGGAAGATGACGATCAACGCGCTCAACTCCGGCGCGAAGGTGTGGCTCGCCGACTTCGAGGACGCGCTCTCCCCGCTGTGGGAGAACGTGATCGGCGGCCAGCTCAACCTCAAGGACGCGCTCGACCGCACCATCGACTTCGAGACCGGCGGCAAGTCCTACAGGCTGCGCCCGGACGAGGAGCTCGCCACGATCGTGGTGCGCCCGCGCGGCTGGCACCTGGAGGAGAAGCACATCCTCGTCGACGGCAAGCGGATGTCGGGCTCGCTGCTCGACTTCGGGCTCTACATGTTCCACTGCGCCAAGCGGCAGCTCGACAAGGGCAAGGGCCCGTACTTCTACCTGCCGAAGCTGGAGAGCCACCTCGAGGCCCGGCTGTGGAACGACGTGTTCGTCCGCGCCCAGGAGCTGCTCGGCATCCCGCGCGGCACGATCCGGGCCACGGTGCTCATCGAGACCTACCCGGCCGCGTTCGAAATGGAGGAGATCCTCTATGAGCTGCGCGAGCACTCGGCCGGGCTCAACGCCGGACGCTGGGACTACCTGTTCAGCGTGATCAAGAAGTTCCGCACCCGCGGCCGCGAGTTCCTGCTGCCCGAGCGGAACGTGGTCACCATGACCGCGCCGTTCATGCGCGCCTACACCGAGCTGCTCGTGCGCACCTGCCACAAGCGCGGCGCGCACGCGATCGGCGGCATGGCCGCGTTCATCCCGTCGCGCCGCAACCCCGAGGTGAACGCGGTCGCGCTGGAGAAGGTGCGCCAGGACAAGACCCGCGAGTCGAACGACGGCTTCGACGGCTCCTGGGTCGCCCACCCGGACCTCGTGCCGATCTGCACGGAGGTCTTCGACGGCGTGCTCGGCGACAAGCCGAACCAGCTCGACCGGCTGCGCGAGGACGTCACCGTCACCGCCGCCGACCTGCTCAACGTCTCCGCCACCCCCGGGAACATCACCGAGGCGGGCCTGCGCAACAACGTCGACGTCGGCATCCGCTACCTCGCCGCCTGGCTCGGCGGCAACGGCGCCGCGGCGATCCACAACCTGATGGAGGACGCGGCCACCGCCGAGATCTGCCGCTCCCAGGTGTGGCAGTGGGTGCACAACGGCATCACGCTCGACGACACCGGCGCCACCGTCACCAAGGACCTGGTGGAGCGGGTGATCGAGGAGGAGCTGGCGAACATGCGCTCCGAGCCCGGCTTCGACGAGGAGCTGTACGGCAAGGCGACCGCGCTGTTCAAGGAGGTCGCGCTCGACGACGACTTCGTCGAGTTCCTCACCCTGCCCGCCTACGAGCGCATGCCATGACAGGTACGGCTGTACGACGTAAGGTCTCGCTGATGGCGAATCTCGACGGGAGGCGGCCGTGAGCGAGACCTTCGTCGCCGCTCCGGACGGCGGGCCGGACCGTCCCGGCCCGCTCGCCCGGCTCACCGAACGCTGCCGGGAGATCCTCGGCCCGGACGCCGTGATCACCGACCCGGTGCGGCTGCGCACCTACGAATGCGACGGCCTCACCTACCACCGCGCCACCCCCGGCCTGGTCGTGCTCCCGGAGTCGGCCACACAGATCGCGGCGATCGTGCGCGCCTGCAACGAGTACGGCGTGCCGTTCGTCGCCCGCGGCTCGGGCACCGGCCTGTCCGGCGGGGCGCTGCCGCGGTCCGACGGGGTGCTCATCGTCACCTCCCGGATGCGCCGCATCCTCTCGGTCGACCTGGCGAGCCGCCGCGCCGTGGTCGAGCCCGGCGTGACCAACCTCGCGATCACCGAGGCCGTGCGCGACCGGGGCTTCTACTACGCCCCCGACCCCTCCAGCCAGCAGGTCTGCTCGATCGGCGGCAACGTGGCGGAGAACTCCGGCGGCGCGCACTGCCTCAAGTACGGCTTCACCGTCAACCACGTCGAGGCGTGCGAGATCGTCACCCCGGACGGGGAGATCGTCGAGCTCAGCCGCATGGACGCCGGCTACGACCTGCTCGGCGCGTTCGTCGGCTCGGAGGGCACGCTCGGCATCGCCACCAAGATCACCGTGCGGCTGTCGGTCACCCCGGAGGCGGTGTGCACGCTGCTCGCCGCGTTCCGCGACGTCGAGTCCGGCGGCCGCGCGGTGTCGGCGATCATCGGGGCGGGCGTGGTCCCGGCCGCGATCGAGATGATGGACGCGCTGGCGATCGAGGCCGCCGAGGCCGCGGTCGCCTGCGGCTACCCGCCGGGGGCGGGCGCGGTGCTCGTGGTCGAGCTCGACGGCCCGCTCGCCCAGGTGGAGCAGGAGTACGCGCAGGTCGAGCGGCTGTGCCGGGAGAACGGCGCGTTCGAGCTGCGGGTGGCGAAGGACGCGGACGAGCGCGCCGCGATCTGGAAGGGCCGCAAGTCCGCGTTCGCCGCGGTGGGCCGGATCAGCCCGGCGTACATCGTGCAGGACGGCGTGGTGCCGCGCACCGCGCTGCCGGGCGTGCTCGCCGCGATCGACGAGCTGTCCCGCGAGTACGGCATCCGCGTGGCCAACGTGTTCCACGCCGGGGACGGCAACCTGCACCCGCTGGTGCTGTTCGACGACGAGGAGGAGGGCGCCGGGGAGCGTGCCGCCGAGGTGAGCGGCCGCATCCTCGACCTGTGCATCCGGCACGGCGGCTCGATCACCGGGGAGCACGGCGTGGGCGTGGACAAGGCGCGATACATGACGAGGATGTTCAGCGAGGCGGACCTCGACACCATGCAGCTGGTGCGGTGCGCGTTCGACCCGCGCAACCTGTCGAACCCGGGCAAGGTGTTCCCGACCCCGCGGCTGTGCGGCGAGGCCCCGGGCGTGCGCAAGGGCGTGCACCCGCTCGTCGAGGCGGGAAAGGCGGAGCTGTTCTGATGGCCGCCCAGCCCGCCGAGGCCCTCGCCGCGACCGGCGTCACGATCCGGGACGCCGGCCCGGACGACGACGTCGCCGGGGTGAAGCCGCGCTGGGTGGCGCTGCCGGAGAGCACCGAGGAGATCGCCGCGGTGCTGCGCGCGGCGAGCGCGCACGACCTCGCCGTGGTGCCGGTCGGCAGCGGCACCAAGCTGCACTGGGGCCGCCCGCCGGAACGCTGCGACGTGCTGCTCGACACCTGCTGCCTCAACCGGGTGCTCGAGCACGCGGCGGGCGACCTGGTGGTGCGGGTGCAGGCCGGGGTGACGATGGGCGCGCTCGCCGAGGCCCTGGCGCGCGAGGGCCAGGAGCTCGCGCTCGACGTGCCCGACCCGGAGGCGACGGTCGGCGGCACGCTCGCCGCCGCGGTCGCCGGGCCCCGCCGGCTGCGCTACGGCACCGCCCGCGACCTGCTCATCGGCGCCACCGTGGTGCTCGCCGACGGCACCATCGCGAGGTCCGGCGGCAAGGTGGTCAAGAACGTCGCCGGGTACGACCTCGGCAAGCTGTTCACCGGTTCGTACGGCACGCTCGGCGTGATCGCCGAGGCGGCGTTCCGCCTCCACCCGCTGCCGGCCGGCCGCCGCTGGGTGACCGCGACCTACCCGATCGCCCGCGAGCGGGCCGGCGAGCACGGCGAGCGCCGCTTCGTCAACGACTTCCCCGTCGACCCGTTCCAGGTGATCGGCCCGGTCGCCACCAGCACCGCCGAGCCGTCCGCGATCGAGATCGACTGGCCGGAGGCGCTGTTCGGGCCGTTCACCGTGTCCGTGCTCGTCGAAGGCGCGGCCGCCGAGGCCCGGGCGCAGGCCGTACGCGAGCTGCTCGAGGCGCACGGCGCGGCCGCGGAGGTGTCCGCCGCGCCGCCGCCGTGGTGGGGGCGGCTGCCGGGGGACGAGTTCCTCGTCGAGGTGCGGGTGCCGCCGGGCGAGATCGGCACCGCGATGGCCGAGGTGAGCAGCGCGGCCACCGCCGACATCCGGGTGCGCGGCTCGGCCGCGTCCGCGGTGCTGCACGTGGCGCTGCCCGCCGGCATCGCGCCCGAACGGGCCGAGCACTTCGTCGCGGACGTGCGCGCCGGGGTGGAGAACGCGGGCGGCCGGGTGATCGTGCTGACCGCGCCGGAGGAGATCGCCCGCCGGCTCGACCGGTGGGGGAAGGTCGGCGCGCTCGGCCTCATGCGGCGGGTGAAGGAGCGGTTCGACCCCGGGCGGATCATGGCGCCCGGGCGGTTCCCGGGAGGGATCTGATGACGGCGGAACGGACCGGGCCGGCGGCCCCGGGCATCGATCCCGAGCTGATCGACACCTGCGTGCACTGCGGCTTCTGCCTGCCCACCTGCCCGACCTACGTGCTGTGGGGCGAGGAGATGGACTCGCCGCGCGGCCGCATCCACCTGATGGCGCAGCACGCCGAGGGCACCCCGGTCACCCCCGAGATGGCCGGGCACCTGGACGCCTGCCTGGGCTGCATGGCGTGCGTCACCGCCTGCCCGTCCGGGGTGCGCTACGACCGGCTGATCGAGCAGGCCCGGGCGGTGGTGGAACGCGAGCACCGCCGCCCGCTCGCCGAGCGGGTCTACCGCGAGCTGGTGTTCCGGCTGTTCCCCTACCCGCGGCGGCTGCGCGCGCTGCGCGGGCCGCTGCGGCTCACCGAGGGCCTGCGCCGCCGCCTCGCCCCGGTGCTCGAGCTGCTCGCCCCGCGGCTGGGCACGATGGCCGCGATCGCCCCGCCGATCACCCCCCGGGTACGGCTGCCGCGGCTGGTGCGGGCGCGCGGGCCGCGCCGGGCCCGGGTGGGGCTGCTTACCGGGTGCGTGCAGGACGCGTTCTTCCCCGGCGTGAACGCGGCGACCGCGCGGGTGCTGGCGCTGGAGGGCTGCGACGTGGTGATCCCGCCGGAGCAGGGCTGCTGCGGCGCGCTGTCGGTGCACTCGGGGCGGCGGGCCGAGGCCGCCCGGTTCGCCCGGCGGGTGATCGAGACGTTCGAGCGGGCGGGCGTGGACACCGTGGTGGTGAACGCGGCCGGGTGCGGCTCGGCCACCAAGGAGTACGCCGAGCTGCTCGCCGGCGACCCGGCCTGGCAGGCCCGGGCGAAGGGGTTGCGGTTCGCCGACCTCGCCGAGTATCTCGCCGAGCTCGGCCCGGCCGCCGAGCGGCACCCGCTGCCGCTCACCATCGCCTACCACGACGCCTGCCACCTCGCCCACGCGCAGAACGTGCGGTCCCAGCCGCGGGCGCTGCTGTCCGGCGTGCCGGGGGTGCGGCTGGTCGAGGTCGCCGAGCAGGCGATCTGCTGCGGCTCGGCGGGCACCTACACCCTGTTCCGGCCGGACGCATCGCGCGAGCTCGGCGACCGGAAGGCCGAGCGGGTCGCCGCCACCGGCGCCGACCTGGTGGTGTCGGCGAACCCCGGCTGCACCATGCAGATCGCCGCGGGGCTGCGGCGGCGCGGCCGGCCGATGCCGATCGCGCACACCGCGCAGGTGCTCGACGCCTCGCTGCGCGGCCTGCCCGTCTCGACCCTGCTGGCGGTGCGGTGAGCGGGGTTCAGTCGGTCGACCGGGCGCTCGACGTGCTCGAGGCGCTCGCCGGGCACGGCGGCGCGGCGTCGCTGTCGGAGATCGCGGCCACCACCGGCCTGCCGTACGGGACGATCCACCGGCTGCTGCGCACCCTGCTCGCCCGCGGCTACGTGCGGCAGGAGTCGGACCGCCGGTACGCGCTCGGCGGCGCGCTGGTACGGCTCGGCGGCGCGGGCGAGAACATGGTGGCGGCGGGGGCGCGGGCGCACCTGGCCCGCATGGGGGGCCGGGGCGGGGGGACGGCGAACCTGGCGGGGCCCGGGGGCGACTTT
>QGUZ01000479.1 GCA_003242605.1 Actinomycetota bacterium | reverse complement strand
CGCGTTGAAGGGCTCCCCGCTGATGTGCGGCGTGCCCCGCGTCGACGGCTGACGTGACGGCGGCGGGTGCGGACGGCCCGGCCGGCGCATCCACCGCCCGACCGCCGCAGACACACAACGAACCCGGCCCGGCCGCGGCGAGGGAGGCCGCCGACCGGGATCTCCCCCATCGAGGAGGTCGTCGTGTCACTGAAGGACTCGAGCAGCATGGGCGCCTCGGGCGTCGAGCCCGCCGAGCAGCCGCCGGCACCCGACATCGACATCACCAAGCCGCACATCGCCCGGATCTACGACTTCTTCCTCGGCGGCAAGCACAACTACGCCGTCGACCGTCAGGCGGCCGAACAGGTCCTGAAGGCCATGCCGGACGCACGGCTCGCGGCGCGGGTCAACCGCCGCTTTCTGATCGAGTCGGTGCGCTGGATGATGCGCGAGACGGGCGTGCGCCAGTTCCTCGACATCGGCTCCGGCCTGCCCACCCAGCAGAACGTCCACGAGGTCGCCCAGGCCATCGACAAGGACGCGCGCGTCGTCTACATCGACAACGACCCGCTGGTGCGGGTCCACGCCGAGGCGCTGCTCGCCACCGATCCCAACACGATCTTCCTCACCGGCGACCTGCGCGACGGCACCGCCCTGCTCGACCGGCCCGAGATCCGCGAGCACCTCGACTTCAGCGAGCCGATCGGGCTGCTGCTCGTCGCCGTGCTCCACTTCATCCAGGACAACGCCGAGGCCTACGCGATCACCGACGCCCTGTACGAGGCGCTGCCGCCCGGCTCGTACGTGGCGATCTCGCACGCCATGCGTCCCGATGCGGACTCCTACCCGGAGGGCTACGCCGCCTACAACCGCGCCACCGGCAGCCTTACCCTGCGCACCCCCGAGGAGATCGGCCGGTTCTTCGAAGGGTGCACGCTGATCGGCAGCGGCCTCTCCCGGCTCGCCGACTGGCACCTCGGCGACTCCGGCGGCGGGCCGCGAGACGACGAGGTCACCGCCATCGGCGACACCTCCGCCCTCAAGGACTTCCCGGGCATGTGCGGCCTCGCCCGCATCGACCGCTAGGCCGTACGGACCGGCCCTCGGCGCGGCGTGCCGCGGCCAGGGCGGCCTGGAAGCGACCGGTGGCGTGGGCCGCGGCGAGCGGTCCCTGCACACGGCGCTCGGCTGCGGGACGGCCTGCATTGGCCGGAGAACGCGCCGCGGGCGGGTGCGGACCGCCAAGGCTACGCACCCGCCCGGTTCAGCGGCGCACCCGCTCGGGCTGCCGCCTGGGCGGGTATCGCGGATGCGGCCTGCTCGACGGCGCTGATCGGCCACGCGAGACCGGCTCGCCCTGCATCGCCGCCCCAGGAGGGTGTCGCCCTCCGGCCACAGTCGCACGATATCTCCCGGTCAGACCGTTTAACTCCGTTATGACGCAAATCAACCACTTAAGCGGGCCATGTTCTAATCGCAACAACTGCCAAAAGTGCGAGATGTAGGTGTCCTGCCATTACCGGGCCGCCCGGCGACGGATAATGATCTCCACCCGAAATCACCGGCTTATCCGGATACGTCGGGACTGACAGAAGAGCCATGTGAGCCGGAGTTCGCGAGGCCGGGAGGTCGTGGTGGCGCAGAGCGACGCAGCCAAGGGCGGTTCGCCGGCGGCGGAGGACGCGGCACGGGCGGCGGAGCAGGGCGAGGAGCGGCCGCCCGCGCCCGGGATCGACATCACCAGACCGCACGTCGCCCGGATGTACGACTACTACCTGGGCGGTAAGCACAACTACGCCGTCGACCGGGAGGCGGCCGAGCAGGCCCTCAAGCTGGTGCCGCAAGGCCGGATCGGCGCCCGCATGAACCGGTGGTTCCTCATCGAGACCGTGCGCTGGCTCGTCCGGGAGGCGGGCATCCGCCAGATCCTCGACATCGGCTCCGGCCTGCCCACGCAGCAGAACGTCCACGAGGTCGCCCAGGCCATCGACCCCAACGCCAAGGTCGTCTACGTCGACAACGACCCGCTGGTGCGTGTGCACGCGGAGGCGCTGCTCGCCACCAACCCGAACACGATCTTCCTCACCGCCGACCTGCGCGACCCCAACGACCTGCTCAACCGGCCCGAGATCCGCTCGCACCTCGACTTCTCCCAGCCGATCGCGCTCCTGCTCGTCGCCGTCCTCCACTTCATCGAGGACACCCAGCAGGCCTACGACGTGGTCAAGGTCCTCTGCGACGCCCTCCCCTCCGGCTCCTACCTGGCCATCTCGCACGGGCTCATCGAAGAGGGCCAGAAGGAGGCGACACAGCAGGCCAGCGCGGTCTACCGGCGCGCCAACTCCGGGGTCTATCCACGGACCCGGGAGGAGATCCTCGGCTTCTTCACCGGCCTCACCCCGGTGGGCTGCGGACTCGTCCACATCTCCGAGTGGACCCCGCCCGGCCGCCCCGCCGGCCCCACAGCCGGCGACAACGTCGTGTCCCTGGGCGACCCCGCCGTACTCAGGAGCCTGCCGGGGATGTGCGGCATCGCCCGCATCGACCGCTAGGCCGTACGGCTCACGGCCACCCGCGGCGGGCGGAGGCGACGGCGGCCTTGAGGCGGCCGGTGACCTCCAGCAGGGCTCTCGGACCCGGCGCGCCGACCCGTTGGCGGGGCGGGCGGCCGCCCGGGGGGGCGGGGCGGCGAGGCCCGGGACGGCAGGTTCCTGTAAAAAACTGGAGGCGGCGGCGGACTCCCCCAGGGTGAAG
>QGUZ01000478.1 GCA_003242605.1 Actinomycetota bacterium | reverse complement strand
CGCGGTCCGCGCTCTGCTCTCGCGCGCCGGCGCCCCTCCCCCCGCCGCGACGCGCCCACCGTGCCCCTGCGCCGCTGGTTCGACGACGCCGCCCGCGAGCTGCGCGCCGCCGAGGAGGCGCTGCGCGAGGTCGCCGATCGGCTCGGCGGCGATCCGCCCGAGGTGGTGCTGCCGGAGCTGCGGCGGGTGCACCGGTTCCTCACCGAGGACCTGCTGCCGCACGAGCGCGACGAGGAGCGGCGGCTCTACCCGGCGGTGGGCCGCCTGCTCGGCGGCTCCGAGGTGACCGCGACGATGAGCCGGGCGCACGCGGAGATCGAGCGGCTCGTCGCCCGGCTCGGCCGGCACCTGGCGCTCGCCGAGGAGAGCGGGCTGCGGCCCGACCAGATCGACGACCTGCGCGCCTGTCTGTACGGCCTGCACGCCGTGCTCAACCTGCACTTCACCCAGGAGGAGGAGGCCTACTTCTCCCTCGCCCGGAACGACCGGTTCGTCGCCTGACCGCGGAAAGGCGGCCGGGCGCCGCGACGACGGCCGCGCCGCGGGTACACGTGCCGGTACGTGCAGCACCATGCCGGCAAGGAGAACCCTGTGAGTGCAGAGAACCTCGATCTGGCGGTGATCGCGCGCCGCATCGCCGACAACGCGCCGAACGGGTCGCTCGAGCAGGCGGCGGCGGGCTCGGTCGCGGTGACCTGCGCGACCACCCGGACCGTGGCGGAGGCCCGGTCCGTGCTCGCGGGCGTCACCCCCGAGGAGGTACGGCGGGCCGCGCTCGAGCTGCTCGACCGCCTCGAGTCCGGGGAGCAGGGCGCCGCCGGATAGCCCGGGCCACCCGCGGCCGGCGGCCGCACCCCGTCTCCCGGGTGTGACGAGTCTCACACGTCACTTTGTCCTCTCCTGAAGCAGCGTTCACCGTCCCCCGACCGTCCCTGGGAGGTGAACGGGCGGTCACGGTGATCGCCTTGTACGGGGAGGAATCTTCCATGAGACGCATTACCGCAGGGGCGCTCGCCGCCGCCGTCGGCGCGTCGGTGCTCCTGATCTCCGGTCCGGCCGCCGCCGACCGGCGTACCGACCTCAAGGTCGACCTCATCAAGATCGACCCGAACCCGGTCCGGGTGAAGCGGGGCGAGGCGACCTCCGTCACCTTCGACGTCGTCAGCAAGGGCGCCGCCCGCGTCGAGGTGAGCCTCAAGCCGCTCGGTCCCAAGCACCACCGGTTCACCCCGAAGGTCGCGGACGTCAAGCGGGACGCCGGGGGCGGCGCGGGCAGGCGGGACGCTGCCAAGGAGGAGGCCAAGCCGGCCGAGGCCGGGCGCGGGCGCGGCCCCGGGCGGCCGGTCGAGCGGGTGGACCTGACCCGCTTCGTCGCCGGCTTCACCGCGAAGGACCCGGCCGGCAAGTGGCTCGCCACCGCGGTCGCGTTCGACCGCTCCGGCAGGAAGGTGACCGACACCGAGACCTTCGCCGTCGAGCTGGTCAAGACGCGGTTCGGCACCCGGATCGTCGGCTTCGGCGCCCACCCGAAGAAGGTGCGCAAGGGCAAGCCGGTCTTCCTCCGCGGCCGCCTGCTCGCGTACGACCGGCGGGTCAAGGGCTACGCGGGCCAGGACGTCGACATCCTCTACCGCGCGCACGGCAAGGCCCGCTGGCGCAGGATCGGCGACGCCGAGACCGACCGCTCCGGCGTGTTCCGGGCCGCGGTGAAGGCCTACGCGAGCGGCCAGTACAAGGCCGTGTTCGCGGGCAACGACGACGCCAAGCCCGCCGAGAGCGGGATCGTCCGCGTGCGGGTCAAGCGCGGCTTCCACCACTTCCACTGGTGATCTGACGCTCCACCGGTGACCTGACGCCGCGCGTCCTTCTCCCGACCGGTACGGGCCGCCCGGCGACGCGCCGGCCGGTCCGGGCCGGGTGTCACGGTCTGGTCGCACACCGCGAGGCCGCCCGCCCCTCCGCGGGGTCGGGCGGCCTCCTGCATCCCCGGCCCGAACACCGGTCGTGCGATCCGGTCCTCATCTCTCGCCGAGAGGTACGGCGGCCGCACGGCCCGGGTTCGGCCGCAGGGCGGAAATCCTCCGGTCCTCCCGGCCGGGCGGGACGCTCAGTCCCCCGGGATCGTGATCCGGTTGCTCTGGCCCCAGTTGAAGTAGTTGACCACGAACTCCGTGCCGGGGGTGCCCCGGAGCGGGAACGTGACCGTGCCGGTGTAGCTGCTGTGCGGGGCCACCTGCCAGGAGGCGCCGACCCGGCCGGAGCACGGCGTCCGGATCGGCGGTATCCGCTTCAGCTCCGGCCCGTCGTCGAGCCGCAGGTAGGTGTTGCCGGTGGCGTGGTCGCACACGAGCCGCTGCGGCTCGTCGGTCAGGTTGCGGTACCGCACGGTGAGGATCACCGAGTCCTGCGTCACCCGCATGCGGGTGAACCGCACGTCCCACGTCGAGTTGGTCACCACCGATGCGTTGATCGCGTAGGTGCCGACCGCCGGGGTGTCGTCCCGCTCGTCGTCCGCGGTGCGCAGCACCCCGATCATGAAGGGGATGAAGATGAGCACCAGGACGAACCCGATGACCGCGAACAGCACGCCGCGGCCGACGCCGGAGCCGCCCGACGACCGGGCGGACGGCACGGTGGGTGCCGGCGCCGGGCGGGGCGGGGGCGCCGTCCCGCGCGGCGGGCCCGGCGGCGGGAACGCCGGGGGCGCGGGCGGCGGGGCGGGCGCGCGGACCGGGCC
>QGUZ01000477.1 GCA_003242605.1 Actinomycetota bacterium | reverse complement strand
TGGGGGCGTACCGGTGCGCGCACTGGGGCCGGGGCGTTCGGGGTGGCGGGTGGCGGGGCCGGGATCGGCGCGGGGGTGAGCCGGGGAGGCTCCTGCCGCCGCGCGGTGCGCGGGCTCGCGGCCCGCGGGCGGGGGATCGGCGGGGGCAGCGGAAGCCCGCGCTGCCGCCACAGCGCGCGCATGCGGTCGGGGTAATCGGTGACGATGCCGGAGACGCCGAGGTCGATGAGCCGCCCGGCCTCCTCCGGGTCGTTCACCGTCCAGGCGACGACCGGCATGGCCCGCGCGAACGCGTTGGCCATGAGCGGGGCGTCGACGAGCGCGGCGTCGGGGGAGAGGGTGGTCGCGCCGGCCGCCTGCGCCACGGCCGGGAGGTCGTCGTCGAAGTCGCGGGGGTCGAGGCCGTTCAGCCAGGCGCTGCTGCGGGTCGCCTCCTCCAGGAGGGCGAACCGGGGGAGGTCGGGGGCGAGCTCGCTGGCCGCCTTGACGATCCGCCAGTCGAAGCTGAGCAGCGCCGAGCGGGACAACCGGCCGTGCCGGTCGAGCTCGGCGAGCACGGACTCGGTGAACTCCCTGGGGTCGGGGGCGAGCTCGGGCTGGGTGGGATCCGACTTCAGCTCCACGTGCACCCGCACGTCGTCCGCCCCGTAGGCGTCGACGAGGGCGAGCGCCGCGCCGAGCGTGGGGATCCGGGTGCCGGGGATCGGCACCTGGGTGGCCGCCACGGGGTCGCCGTCGGAGTTCCGGCGCACCCCCACCTCCAGCGTGCGCAAATGGGCGAGGCGGAGCTTGTGCACCGGCCGTCCCACGTAGGGGAAGGCGGTGTCGCCGGGGGTGGCGGGGCGGGTGTCGGCGCTCGTCACGGCCGACACCTCGAGGTCGTGCACGAGGACGATGCGGCGGTCAGCGGTGAAGGCGACGTCGAATTCGAGCGCGTCGACACCGAGTTCGAGGGCGAGGGCGAGTCCAGGGAGGGTGTTCTCCGGCCGTAACCCACGAGCACCCCGGTGTCCGTGGATCTCAACGTGTCCGGTCTGCACGGTGACGAACCGTCCTTGACGCGATGACGGGGACAGTGGTACGCCCGCGTTCCGGCGCGCCGTGGAACGATCCCGAGCGCACCGGCGTCAGCGTAGCTGCGCCGAGAAACGGACAAACGTCCCGTTCATGATGCGCTCGTTAACGGCCGGTTGTCCCGTACAGACCGCACCCATGCCGTTTCGGTCTTCCACCCCAACCGGATCACCCCGGCCCCGTGCCGTGGCACGGCGCGGCGCCGGGACCGTCGCGGGCCCGCCCCGGCCCGGCGGTCACCCACCGGGCCGCGACGAATGCCTCGCCCGTCCCGGACACCCCAGCGTCGGCCCGCCCATGGCGTGGGCGTGGTACAGGCCGGTGCTGTCGCGGTGTGAGGCGCGGCCGGTCAAGATTACAGCAGCGGCCGCAGCGTCAGGGTCTGATCCCGCTCCGGACCCACGCCGATCGCCGAGATCGGCGCGCCGCACATCTCCTCCAGGGCGCGCACGTACGCCTGCGCGTTCGGCGGCAGGTCCTCGAAGGTCTTGGCGCCGGTGATGTCCTCCTGCCAGCCGGGCAGCTCCTCGTAGATCGGCTTGGCGTGGTGGAACTCGGTCTGCGTCATCGGCAGCTCGTCGTGCCGCACGCCGTCCACGTCGTAGGCGACGCAGACCGGGATGCGCTCCAGGCCGGAGAGCACGTCGAGCTTGGTGAGGAAGAGGTCGGTGAGCCCGTTGATCCGCACCGCGTACCGGGCGATCACCGCGTCGAACCAGCCGCACCGGCGGTTGCGCCCGGTGGTGGTGCCGTACTCGTGGCCGGTGGCGCGCAGCCACTCGCCCTGCTCGTCGAGGAGCTCGGTGGGGAACGGCCCGGAGCCGACCCGGGTGGTGTACGCCTTGATGATCCCGATGATCCGGGTGAGCCGGGTCGGCGGGATGCCCGAGCCCGCGCACGCGCCGCCCGCGGTCGGCGAGGAGGAGGTGACGAACGGGTAGGTGCCGTGGTCGATGTCGAGCAGGGTGCCCTGGCCGCCCTCGAGCAGCACGGTCTTGCCCTCGTCGAGGGCCCGGCACAGCACGAGCGAGGTGTCGGCGATGTGCGGCTTGAGCCGTTCGGCGTACCCCAGGTACTCCTCGAGGGTGCGCTCCGGGTCGATGCCGCGGCGGTTGTAGACCTTGGTGAGCACCTGGTTCTTCTCGGTGAGCGCGACCTCGATCTTCTGCTTGAGGATGCCCGGGTCGAGCAGGTCCTGCACCCGCACGCCCATGCGCGCCACCTTGTCGGCGTACGCCGGGCCGATGCCCCGGCCCGTGGTGCCGATCCGGGCCTTGCCGAGGTAGCGCTCGGTGACCTTGTCGAGCGCCTTGTGGTGCGGCATGATCAGGTGCGCGTTCGCCGAGATCAGCAGGCGGTCGCAGGAGATGCCGCGCTCCTGGAGGGCGTCCATCTCACTGAGCAGCACGCCGGGGTCGATCACCACGCCGTTGCCGATCACGGGGATCACGTCGGGGGAGAGCACCCCGGTGGGGAGCAGGTGGAGGGCGTACTTCTCCTCGCCGATCACCACCGTGTGGCCCGCGTTGTTGCCGCCCTGGTACCGCACGACGTAGTCGACGTCGCCACCGAGCAGGTCGGTGGCCTTGCCCTTGCCCTCATCGCCCCACTGGGCGCCCACGAGAACGACTGCCGGCATGCTCTGACTCCTGTATGCGTGCTCAGTGCGACGCG
>QGUZ01000164.1 GCA_003242605.1 Actinomycetota bacterium | reverse complement strand
CCGGGGGGAAGGGCGAACGACCGGACCCGCCGGTTCAGCATGCCAGAGCCCGGGCCCGCCCGCTAAACCGGGTTCCCGCCCGCGTCGGGGAAGGGCTCGCCGCCGATCGGCGGGGTGTCGGCGGTCCGCCCCGGGATCTGGCCCGGCGGGCCGTCCGGGTACGGCGGGCCGTCGTCCTCGGCGTCGCCGCCCTTGCCTCCGGTGCCGCCGCCCTTGCCTCCGCCGCCGGACGAGCCGCCGCCGGTGCCGGTCTTCGGCGAGCCGTCGCTCCCGGTGGCCTTCCCGCCGCCGGAGCCACCGGACCCGCCGGAGCCTCCGCCGCTCGCGCCCCCGGCGCCGCCGGTGCCGCCGCCGACCGGCTCGGCGTCGCCCGGCGCGTCCCCGCCGCCTGCGGGCTCCTCGCCGCCGGCCGCGTCCTGCTCGTCGCCGGATCCCGCCTGGTGTTCCGGCCGCCCTTCGGTCTCGTCTCCGGTGCCCGCCTCGGGCGGCGCCGACACCGCGGGGTTCGACCCGCCCGTGGGCGCGTCCCGGGACGAGAGCAGGTACACCGCGCCGCCGGAGGCCGAGGCCGCGGCGATCGCGATGGCGGCGCCGATCGCGATCGTGCGGCCGCGCGAGGGCCGCGCGCCGTCCTGGCGCGGCGGCTCACCGGGCCGCCCGGCCGTACCCGGGACGTGCGGGGCGGGCGCCCCGGAAGCGGCGGGGGCGCCGCCGGGGCCGGACAGATATTCGTATGCACCTGACTGGGTGTGAGGTGGCGTGACAGGCGGAACCGGGCCGCCCGTGCGGGCGCCGTCGTGCCGTCGCATGCGTGAACTCTCCCTGCGGGCGATCAACCGGAAACCGGGCAGGCTTCCGCAGTCGGTCGCCCACATTAACGACAATCACGGCAAGACGTCCCGCAAATCACAAAATGATCACGGCATTCGCGGCAAATTTTCCTCTTCGGACGAAGAGCCGCAGTGGCCGCGAATCACGCCGAGATCGCGCGATCGGCCGCCGGAAACGGCGATCCGCGCGGCCGCCACGCGCCGGGCCGTACGGTCAGCCCCGCCGGATCGCGGGCATGCCGAGCAGCACCGGGCTCCGCCCGCCCGAGCCGCCCGCCCCGGCGCCGCACGCCGCGCTCTGCCGCGCCTCCCAGGCGTCGCCCGCCCGGGTACGGCGCAGCGCCAGGATCGGCCCGTCGGCGATGAGGTGGTGCGGCGCGGCCTGGGTGACCTCGACCGTGACCATGTCCCCGGGGCGGGGCACGCCGTGCTCGCCCACCGGGGTGAAGTGCACCAGCCGGTTGTCCGGGGCGCGGCCGGTCATCCGGTGGGTCGCGTCGTCCTTGCGGCCCTCGCCCTCAGCGACCAGCACCTCGAGCACCCGGCCCACCTGGGCCTTGTTCTCCTCCCAGGAGATGTCGTTCTGCAGCGCGACCAGCCGCTCGTACCGCTCCTGGACCACCTCGCGCGGCACCTGGTTCTCCATGGTCGCCGCGGGCGTGCCGGGCCGCTTCGAGTACAGGAAGGTGTAGGCGCCGGCGAACCGGGCCTGCCGTACCACGTCGAGGGTGGCCTGGAAGTCCTCCTCGGTCTCGCCCGGGAAGCCGACGATGATGTCGGTGGTGATCGCGGCGTCCGGGATCGCCTCGCGCACCCGCTCGAGGATGCCGAGGAAGCGTGCGGCGCGGTAGGAGCGGCGCATCGCGCGCAGGATGCGGTCCGAGCCGGACTGCAGCGGCATGTGCAGCGACGGCATGACGTTCGGCGTCTCGGCCATCGCCTCGATCACGTCGTCGGTGAACGCCGCCGGGTGCGGCGAGGTGAACCGGACCCGCTCCAGGCCCTCGATCTCGCCGCAGGCGCGCAGCAGCTTGCTGAACGCCTGCCGGTCGCCGAACTCCACGCCGTAGGTGTTGACGTTCTGCCCGAGCAGCGTGACCTCGAGCACGCCCTGCTCCACCAGCGCCCGGATCTCGGCGAGCACGTCGCCGGGACGCCGGTCGCGCTCCTTGCCGCGCAGCGACGGCACGATGCAGAACGTGCAGGTGTTGTTGCATCCGACCGAGATCGCCACCCACGCCGCGTACACCGACTCGCGGCGGGTGGGCAGCGTGGAGGGGAAGACCTCGAGGGCCTCCTTGATCTCCACCTGCGCCTCGCGCTGCACCCGCGCCCGCTCGAGCAGCACGGGCAGCGAGCCGAGGTTGTGGGTGCCGAACACCACGTCGACCCACGGGGCGCGCCGGACGATCTCGCCCTGGTCCTTCTGCGCCAGGCAGCCCCCGACGGCGATCTGCATGCCGGGGTGCTTCGCCTTGATCGGCCGCAGGTGGCCCAGGTTGCCGTAGAGGCGGTTGTCGGCGTTCTCCCGCACCGCGCAGGTGTTGAAGACCACCACGTCGGGCGTCTCCCCCTCGCGGGCGGGCACGTAGCCCGCCTCCTCGAGCAGCCCGGCGAGCCGCTCGGAATCGTGCACGTTCATCTGGCACCCGAAGGTCCGTACCTGGTACGTGCGGGCGCCCTGCTCGGAGACAGTCA
Source organism: Actinomycetota bacterium (assembly GCA_003242605.1). Taxonomy (GTDB): domain Bacteria; phylum Actinomycetota; class Actinomycetes; order Streptosporangiales; family Streptosporangiaceae; genus Thermopolyspora. The sequence goes on along the minus strand of QGUZ01000164.1, from coordinate 8,492 downwards.
TCGCACACACAAGGGTAGGCGTTCGGCGGACCCGCCGTGGCCCGGCCGCGGCGAGGGGAGCGGACGGGCGCCGGCGACCGCGCGGCGCGGCCCCGGCGGCGATCACCGCCGGCGGGGCGCTTCGCGCAGAGCGAAATACCAGGTGAAAGCGGCCGTAAAGACGCGGTCAGCGGCATCCCGCGCCGGACGTAAACGCGCCGTGACCTGATCGGTACCAGGTGGTTAGTGACGTTTGGCCCTCACCCACCTACGTTGTTGACCATGACGGAGACCGGGGGGTCCACGCCTCTAGTCAGGCTTGAGGGCGTCAACAAGTATTTCGGGGACCATCATGTCCTTCGCGATATCAATCTGAGCGTTTCCCGAGGCGAGGTCGTCGTGGTGATCGGTCCGTCCGGCGGTGGCAAGTCCACGCTGTGCCGGACCATCAACCGCCTGGAGCCGATCGACTCCGGGACGATCACCTTCGAGGGCCGGCCGTTGCCGGCCGAAGGGAAAGCGCTCGCCAAGCTGCGCGCGGACGTCGGCATGGTGTTCCAGCAGTTCAACCTGTTCGCGCACAAGACGATCCTGGAGAACGTCACGCTCGGCCCGATCAAGGTGCGGAAGATCCCCCGGGAGCAGGCCGAACGGCGCGCCATGGAGCTGCTGGAACGGGTCGGGATCGCCGCCCACGCGGGGAAGTACCCGGCGCAGCTCTCCGGTGGTCAGCAGCAGCGCTGCGCCATCGCCCGCGCCCTCGCGATGGATCCCAAGATGATCCTCTTCGACGAGCCCACCTCCGCCCTCGACCCCGAGATGGTCCAGGAGGTGCTCGACGTGATGATCGGTCTCGCCCGGGACGGCATGACGATGATGGTCGTCACCCACGAGATGGGCTTCGCCCGGCGCGCCGCCCACCGGGTGGTGTTCATGGCCGACGGCCAGGTCGTCGAGGAAGGCGAGCCGGATGCGTTCTTCACCGCCCCCAAGACGGAGCGGGCGAAGGACTTCCTGTCAAAGATCTTGACGCACTGATCGATCGGGGCGACCGGCCTCCCCGGAGAAAACGAGGTAACGGAAATGCGAGTACGACGTTTGGCGATGGCGCTCACCGCCGCCGGCGCTCTCACCCTCGGCCTGGCCGCCTGCGGCGGCGGCGGTGGCGAGGGCTCGGACGGCGCCACGGCGGCCGGTGACGGCTCGGTCCTGGACAAGATCAAGAACACCAAGCGGGTCGTCGTCGGCACCAAGTGGGACCAGCCCGGCCTCGGCCTGAAGTCCGGTGCCGGTGACCCGGAGGGCTTCGACGTCGACGTCGCCCGGTATGTGATCAAGGAGCTGGCGGGCGGCGAGGACGTGCAGATCGAGTGGAAGGAGTCGGCGTCCTCGAACCGTGAGGCGTTCCTCGCCAACGGCACCGTCGACATCATCTTCGCCTCGTACTCGATCACCGAGGAGCGCAAGTCCAAGGTGACCTTCGGCGGGCCGTACATCATCGCGCACCAGGACACGATGGTCCGCGCGGACGACAGCCGGATCCAGAAGGCCACCGACCTCGAGGGCAAGCGCATCTGCCAGGCGGCCGGCTCCAACTCCTACAAGCGGATCACCGACCCGCCGCCGGACGGCCAGCTCGACCTCGACGCGCAGCTCGTCGGCGCGGCGAACTACTCCGAGTGCGTGGCCAAGCTCGCGGGCAACAACCTCGACGCGGTCACCACCGACGACCTCATCCTCGCCGGCTTCGCCAAGCAGGGCGGGGGCAACTTCAAGATCCTCGGTGACCCGTTCACCGACGAGAAGTACGGCGTCGGCCTGAAGAAGGGCGACGTCAAGACCTGCGAGGCCGTCAACCAGGCGATCCAGAAGATGTACAGCGACGGCACCGCCAAGCAGCTGCTCGACAAGTGGTTCGGCAACACGCAGGGGCTGCAGCTGCCCACCGAGGCCCCGCCTGCGGAGGGCTGCTCCTGATCGACCGCTGACCGACTCACGCGTGGCGGCCGGGGCCCGACTCCGGGTCCCCGGCCGTCGCCGTACCCACCGGGTGGAGCTCGATGGACGAACTGATCAGATACGCTCCGGACCTCGCCGTGGGCTTTCTGCACAACCTGCAGATCGCGGCCCTCTGCGCGGTCTTCTCCCTGATCCTCGGCACGATATTGGTCATCATGCGGGTGGCGCCGACGCCGGTGCTGCGCGCCGTCGGCACCGTGTACGTGAACGTGGTGCGGAACACCCCGCTCACGCTGGTGCTGGCGTTCTGCGCGCTCGGCCTCAGCGACACCCTCGGGCTGACCTTCTCCGACACGCCGATCACCAACAGCTTCTGGCTCGTCGTGCTCGGCCTGTCGGCGTACACGGCGACCTTCGTCTGCGAGGCGCTGCGCTCCGGCATCAACACGGTGCCGCTGGGTCAGGCGGAGGCGGCCCGGGCGATCGGGCTCACCTTCTTCCAGTCGCTGCGGCTGGTGATCCTGCCGCAGGCGGCCCGGTCGGTCATCGCGCCGCTCGGCAGCGTGATGATCGCGATGACGAAGAACACCACGGTGGCGATCGCGGCCGGATACCTCGCCGAGTCGGCCTTCGTCATGCGCGACACCTTCGACGACACCGGCGTGTCGATTCCGATCTTCCTCGGGCTGGCGGCCGCGTTCATGGCGGTGACGCTGCCGATCGGGTTCCTCACCGGATGGCTGGCGAAGCGAATGGCGGTGGCGCGATGAGCTCTCAGGCGAGCGTCCTGTTCGACGTGCCGGGGCCGCGCGCCCGGCTGCGCAACAACATCCTCACGCTGCTCACGGTCGTGGGGATCCTCGCGGTGGCGTACTTCGTGTACGTCAAGTTCGATGAGAAGGGTCAGTGGAGCCCGGTCCTCTGGCAGCACTTCCTTGAGGCCAAGACCTGGACGGACTTCATCATCCCCGGGCTGATCGGCACGCTGAAGGCCGCCGCGCTCGGGTCGGTGTGCGCGCTCATCTTCGGCGCGCTGTTCGGCCTCGCCAGGCTCTCCGACCACTGGTGGATCCGCATCCCGGCGGGCGTCGTGGTGGAGTTCTTCCGGGCGATCCCGCTGCTGCTGCTCATCTTCTTCCTGTTCTTCCTCGCGCCGAGCGTGTTCGGCGGCGGCGACTACACGCTGATCGCGCTGGTGACCGGGCTCACCCTGTACAACGGGTCGGTGCTCGCCGAGGTGGTGCGGGCCGGGGTGCTCGCGGTGCCGAAGGGACAGTCGGAGGCGGCGTACGCGATCGGGCTGCGCAAGACCGGGGTGCTGTGGCTGATCCTCATCCCGCAGGCGATCACCGCGATGATGCCCGCGATCGTCAGCCAGCTCGTGGTGCTGCTCAAGGACACCGCGCTCGGCTACATCATCGCCTACCAGGACCTGCTCAACATGGGCTTCGTGATCCTGCCGGCGAACTACTTCGGCACCCGGGTCACGAGCGCGATCGTCATCGCGATCATCTACATCGGGCTCAACATGGCGCTCAGCGCGCTCGCCACGTGGCTGGAGAAGCGCAGCCGCGGCAGCAGCAAGACGAGCGCGAGGCCGGTCGCACCGCCCTCCGCCACCGGCGTCGGCACCGGCACCACCGGCGTCGCGGGCGGCACCCCCGGCCTCTGACGCCACTTCCCCGACGCCGTCGTACGGCTGCGACGACGCCCGCACGGCTCTCCGACCGGGCGGGGCGGGGACACCTCGGACACACCGCAAGGCGGTGCACCGAGCCCCGCCCCGCCCGGTCGCCGTTTCGGGGCTCTCGCCGCAAACCCGGTCGCCTGGCGCCGCCTTGACCGCCGCAGAGCCTGCCACGCAGGAGACCGGGATCGGCCGAGCGGCTTTTCCGAGCGGTGACGCGCCTGCAGGCACGTCAAGGGCCTCGCAGCCCGTCTCGCCCTGACCTGCCACGTCGCTCAATCCCCGTGACGTGCCGGCGAGCCGAAAGCGGGCGGGCCCGTTCCGTTGGCACCGCGCCGCGGTGGTGCGGGTGACGCCGGGCCGTCGCGTGCCGCGGTGCCCGCGCGAGCGGCGAGCCGTACGGGCCGGGCACGCCGCCCTGGCCGGCCGACGGCGGCGTGACGACCAGATCGCCCGTGGCAAGCCCGGGTCGTGTCACGGCGCGCTGACCGGCCGATCGCTTCGTGAAGGCGGCGGAACACGCGCCGGCCCTCTTCGCCCGCCGCCGGCACGCCCGGCCGCCCGGCCGCCGCCCGGCGGCCCGCCGAGGCGCTAGCGGGCGTACTCGGTGGCGCGGGACTCGCGGACGACGGTGATGCGGATCTGGCCGGGGTAGGTGAGCTCCTCCTCGACCTGCTTCGCCACGTCGCGGGCGATGACCTGAGCCTGGATGTCGTCGACCACGTCCGGCTTGACCATCACCCGGATCTCGCGGCCCGCCTGCATCGCGAAGACCTTCTCCACGCCCTCGAAGGACTGGGCGATCTGCTCCAGCCGCTCCAGCCGCTTGACGTACGCCTCCAGCGACTCGCGGCGGGCGCCCGGGCGGCCGCCGCTGATCGCGTCGGCGGCCTGGGTGAGCACCGCCTCGACCGTGCGCACCTCGACCTCGTTGTGGTGGGCCTCGATGGCGTGGACGACGTCCTCGCACTCGCCGTACCGGCGGGCGATCTCGGCGCCGATCATGGCGTGGCTGCCCTCGACCTCGTGGGTGAGCGCCTTGCCGATGTCGTGCAGCAGCGCGCAGCGCTTCAGCAGCGCCACATCGAGCCCCAGCTCGGCGGCCATGATGCCGGCGAGGTGCGCCGACTCGATCAGGTGCTTGAGCACGTTCTGGCCGTACGAGGTGCGGTACCGGAGCTGGCCGAGCAGCGTGACCAGCTCCGGATGCATGTCGGTGATGCCGAGCTCGACCAGCGCGTCCTCACCGGCACGCACGCACAGCTCGTGCACCTCGGCCTTGCTGCGCTCGTACGCCTCCTCGATGCGCTGCGGATGGATGCGTCCGTCGGCGATGAGCTTCTCCAGGGTGAGCCGGGCGGTCTCCCGGCGCACCGGATCGAAACAGGAGAGCAGCACGGCCTCGGGCGTGTCGTCGATGATCAGGTTGACGCCGGTGATCGACTCGAAGGCGCGGATGTTCCGGCCCTCGCGGCCGATGATGCGGCCCTTCATCTCGTCGCCGGGCAGGTGCAGCACCGAGACCACGGACTCGGCGGTCTGCTCGGTGGCGAGACGCTGCACCGCGAGCGTTATGATCTTGGTGGCGCGCTTGTCGGCCTCCCTGCGGGCCTCGGCCTCGATCTCCCGGACGAGCAGCGCCGCCTCGCGCTTGGCCTGGTTCTCGATCGACTGGATGAGTTCGTTCTTGGCCTGCTCGGCGGTGAGCCCGGCGATGCGCTCCAGCATCATCCGGCGCTCGTCCTCCATCTGCTCCAGCTCGGCGCGCCGGTCGGCGAGCCGGGTCTCGGTCTCGGCGAGCTTCTTGGCCCGTTCGGCCTGCCGGCGGGCCTCCTCGTCGAGCCGCTGTTCCCGCTCGGCGAGCCGGCGTTCCCTGCGCTCCAGATCCGCCCGTAGCTCCTTGAGCTCGGACTTGAGGATCCGCGTCTCCTCCTCGACCTCTTTGCGCATCTGCGCGACGGTCCGCGCGGCCTCTTCGGATTTGCGGAGGATCTCCGCGGCGTCGCTGTTCGCCTTGTCGCGGATCTCGGCCGCCTTCCGCCGGGCCTCCTCGAGCTCGTTCTGCGCCTGGGCGATCTCTTCGGGCGTCGGGCCGGCCGGTGCTGATCGTCCCGTTCCCCCACCGCGGCGGATCAAGAGGATGAGTGCGACAGCCGCGACGACGGCGAATACGAAAACGGCAACCGTCAGCGCGATGTCGCCCATGCGCCCACCCACTCCTCGCGTCTCGATTCCGCCGCGCGAGGGGTCACATACGCACAGTGACGGATTACGGTGACGCTACACGGACAATACGGCTCTCGGCGTTGGTCTATCGACCACCTGGATCCGGTCCCCAGGCGAAAACAATCTTCTACGTCCGTTACTCACCGTTATGTCAATCCGCACTGCGCGGAGTAACTCCTCACTATGGTCGAGATTAGGTGTCAAAGCGGCAACGAGCAAGCCACGAGCGGGCAAAGGCATCGCCGAATACCCAGGCACGGGCCCTGCCGCGCTGTCAAAGTTCCTGCTACGGCCGCATTTTCCCCAACCCAAACCAACCCAATCGGATCCGCCGGATGTCCCGTCCCAAACGCGGCCGGAGACACCCCGCGCCCGACGGCACCGGATCTCCGGAACCGTTCATGGATACCGAACACATCGCGGCGGCCCCTGATTCCGCCGATCACCACGACTCGGTAAGGACATCCTTTGCGGCCCGGCCGCACGACCCGGCATTCGCCCCGCCGCACGCCGCGGCGCCCCGGCTCCGCTCCCGGCGATGCCCGGGCATGCGCCGTGGTGCCGCCACCCACCGCCCATCCGTGATCGGCCGGCGGCGCGGCCGCGCGGGCCGTTCCCGCGCCCCTTCCCCTCGCCCCGCCGGTGCAAGAGCGTGAGCCCGAGGCCATCCCCACCATGGCCGGTGTTCCGGCCCTGTGCCGCGGAGCCGCGCGGCCTTCCGGGCCGCCCGGAGCCTCAGGGCGAGTCGTCGCCGGAGAGCTCCTCCGGCTCCCAGCCCGCCAGCGCGTCGAGGTCGTCGCCGACGTGGCCGTCGGCCTCGCCTTCCGCCTCCAGCGCCTCCCGGACGACGCGGTAGACGAGGCCCGGCGAATAGCCCTTGCGGGCGAGCATGCCGCCCAGGCGGCGGGCCCGGGTGGCGGTGGGCAGGCCGCGGGTGGCGGGCAGGCGGCGGGCGACGAGGCGGCGGGCGGTCTCCAGCTCCTCCTCCGGGTCGAGGCGGGCGACGGCGTCCCGCACGGTCTCGTCGGCGACGCCGCGGTGGCGCAGCTCCGCGGCGAGGGCCTTGCGCCCCAGCCCGCGCCCGGCGTGCCGCGAGCTCACCCACGCCTCGGCGAACGCCTTGTCGTCGATGAGGCCCACCTCCTGGAAGCGGGCGAGCACCGCCTCGGCCGCGTCCTCGGGCACGCCCCGGCGGCGGAGGGCGTCGGCGAGCTGGGCCCGGGTGCGCGGCGCGGCCGTGAGCAGGCGCAGGCAGATGGCGCGGGCGGCCGTCTCCGGGTCGGCGTCGGGCCCCTGGCCCGCCAGGGTGCCCTCGCCCGGCCCGTCCGGCGGCGGCCATCCCCCGCCCCCGCGCCCGCGGCGACGGGGGCCGGGTGAACCGGACGGCGACATCGTCCCGCGGATCAGACGTCACCCGGCCGGGGCGCGGTCGCCGCCTTGGCGGCTCGGGCGGCCGCGGCGGCCGTGGCCCGCCCGGTGGCGGCGCGGGCGGTGGACGCCGCGGGCGCCGTACCCGGACCGGACGCGGCGGCGCCGGCCGGAGGCTGGGCGGGGGCGTCGATGCGCGGGCCGACCCCCAGCTTCTCCTTGATCTTCTTCTCGATCTCGTTGGCGATGTCGGGGTTGTTCTTCAGGAAGTTGCGGGCGTTCTCCTTGCCCTGGCCGAGCTGCTCGCCCTCGTACGTGTACCAGGCTCCGGACTTGCGGATGAACCCGTGCTCCACGCCCATGTCGATGATCCCGCCCTCGCGGGAGATCCCGACGCCGTAGAGGATGTCGAAGTCGCACTGCCGGAACGGCGGGGCCATCTTGTTCTTGACCACCTTCACCCGGGTGCGGCTGCCGACCGGCTCGGTGCCGTCCTTCAGGGTCTCGATGCGGCGGATGTCGAGGCGTACCGACGCGTAGAACTTCAGCGCCTTACCACCGGTGGTGGTCTCCGGGTTGCCGAACATCACGCCGACCTTCTCGCGCAGCTGGTTGATGAAGATCGCGGTGGTGCGGGTCTGGCTGATGGCGCCGGTCAGCTTGCGCAGGGCCTGGGACATGAGACGGGCCTGCAGGCCGACGTGGCTGTCGCCCATCTCGCCCTCGATCTCCGCCTTCGGCACGAGCGCCGCCACCGAGTCGATGACGACGACGTCGATCGCGCCGGAGCGGATCAGCATGTCGGTGATCTCAAGGGCCTGCTCGCCGGTGTCCGGCTGGGAGACGAGGAGCGCGTCGGTGTCCACGCCGAGCTTCTTCGCGTACTCGGGATCGAGGGCGTGCTCGGCGTCGATGAAGGCGGCGATGCCGCCCGCCTTCTGCGCGTTCGCCACCGCGTGGAGGGCGACCGTGGTCTTACCGGACGACTCCGGACCGAAGATCTCCACGATCCGCCCGCGGGGCAGGCCGCCGATGCCGAGCGCCACGTCCAGCGCGATCGACCCGGTCGGGATCACCTCGACAGGGGCACGCGCCTCGTCGCCGAGACGCATGACGGAGCCCTTGCCGAACTGGCGCTCGATCTGAGCGAGCGCCGTTTCCAGGGCCTTCTCGCGGTCGTTGGCTGCCATGGATGCCCCCTGTGAGGGTTGTGGGTCCTGTCGGTCACCAGCAAGCTATGGGGTGCCGCCGACAATTTCCCGGCGACACTCGC
>QGUZ01000163.1 GCA_003242605.1 Actinomycetota bacterium | reverse complement strand
CGATTTTCGCTTTGGTCGGGTGGGCGGGGAGGTTTGAAGAAGGGACAGGCCGCCCCCGCCGCCGCGCCCGCGGCGCGGCGGCGGGGGGGGGCCCCGGGGGGCGGGGGCGGGGGGCGGGGGGGCGCCCCCGCCCCCCCCCCGCCACAGGGTCCGCAGGGCCCGCAGGCCTGCACCCCGATCCCCAAGCACCTGCCGAACCTGCGCGACTGGCCGAAGGTGCCGAGCCGGTTCCGCAAAGACCCGGCCGACGAGAAGCGCATCGACGAGCTCCTCAAGAAGATGACGCTTGAGGAGAAGGTCGGCCAGATGACCCAGCCGGAGATCTCCGCCATCACCCCCGAGGAGGTGAAGCAATACAACATCGGGTCGGTGCTCAACGGCGGAGGCTCCTGGCCGAACCGGAACAAGCACGCCTCGCCGCAGGAGTGGCTCGCCCTCGCCGACGCGTTCTGGGAGGCGTCGAAGAGCACCCGGCTGAAGATCCCGATCATCTGGGGCACCGACGCGGTGCACGGCCACAACAACGTGTTCGGCGCGACCCTGTTCCCGCACAACATCGCGCTCGGCGCCGCGCAGGACCCCTGCCTCGTCCGCAAGATCGCCCAGGCGACCGCCCGGCAGGTGCGGGTCACCGGCCAGGACTGGACGTTCGCCCCGACCGTCGCCGTGCCGCGCGACGACCGGTGGGGCCGCACCTACGAGGGCTACTCCGAGGACCCGCGGATCACCCGCGCGTACGCGACCGAGGCCGTGCTCGGCCTGCAGGGCACCGGCAAGCACCGGATCGGCCCGGACGGCATCATCGCCACCGCCAAGCACTTCATCGGCGACGGCGGCACCGACAAGGGCGTCGACCAGGGCGTGAACATGTCCTCCGAGGCCGAGATGATCAACATCCACGGCCAGGGCTACTACGGCGCGATCGGCGCCGGGGTCCAGACCGTGATGGCCTCGTTCAACAGCTGGACCAACGAGGAGCTCGGGATCACCGAGGGCAAGATCCACGGCAGCGAGAAGGTCCTCACCCGGATCCTCAAGCAGAAGATCGGGTTCGACGGGTTCGTCGTCTCCGACTGGAACGGCATCGGCCAGGTGCCCGGCTGCACGAACGCGAGCTGCCCGCAGGCGATCAAGGCCGGCATCGACATGGTGATGGTGCCGAACGACTGGAAGGCGTTCATCGAGAACACCGTCGCCCAGGTCCGGTCCGGTGAGATCCCGATGTCCCGGATCGACGACGCGGTGCGCCGCATCCTCCGCGTCAAGCTGCGCGCCGGCCTGTTCGAGGCGCCCAAGCCGTCCGCCCGGTTCGCCGCGGGCAAGACCGAGCTGCTGCAGGCCCGCGAGCTCGCCCGCGAGGCGGTGCGGCGGTCGCAGGTGCTGCTGAAGAACAACGACAAGGTGCTGCCGCTGCCGCCGCGGTCGAAGGTGCTCGTGGTCGGCAAGAGCGCGGACAGCATGGAGAACCAGACCGGCGGCTGGTCGCTCACCTGGCAGGGCACCGGCAACACCAACGCCGACTTCCCCGTCGGCCAGACCATCCTCGACGGCCTGCGCGAGGCCCTCGGCCCGGAAAACGTCACCTTCAACGAGACCGCCGAGGGCGTGGACGTCTCCGCCTACGACGCGGTGATCGCGGTGATCGGCGAGACGCCGTACGCCGAGGGCGTGGGAGACCTGTCCCGGCGCACCCTGGAGGCGGCGAAGCTCTACCCGAACGACCTCGCCGTGCTCGACCGGGTGAGCGGCAAGGGCACCCCGGTGATCACCGTGTACGTCACCGGCCGCCCGCTCTACGTCAATAAGGAGCTCAACCGCTCGGACGCGTTCGTGGTCGCGTGGCTGCCCGGCACCGAGGGCGGCGGCGTCGCCGACCTGCTCGTCCGCGGCCGCAACAGCGGCCCCGGCTACACCGGCAGGCTGCCGTACTCCTGGCCGAAGGGCCCCTGCCAGACCCCGCTCAACGCGGGTGACAAGGACTACGACCCGCTGTTCCCGCTCGGGTACGGCCTGCGGTACGGCCAGGCGAGCAAGATCGGCAAGCTCGACGAGACCTCGGCCGAGCTGCCGTGCGGCGCCACCGACGGCGGCGGCACCGCCACCGAGCCCCTGGAGATCTTCAACCGCACCGACGTCGACCCGTACCGCAGCTACATCGGCTCGGCGGAGAACTGGAGCGGCACCGAGATCGGCCCGGACCTCACCGCGTCGCACGCCGAGATCAGCGTCGAGCCGTCGGACGTGAACGTGCAGCAGGACGCGCTGCGCGCCACCTGGAACGGCACCGGGCCCGCGCAGATCTACATGCAGAACCCGAACGGCGGCACCGACCTGCGCGGCTACCACAACGCGGAGGGCGCGCTGGTCTTCGACACGATCGTGCACCGGCCGCCGGCCGACCGCACGGTGATCAGCGTGCACTGCGTCTGGCCGTGCGGCGCCGAGGTGGTGGCGACGGGCCTGTTCACGAACCTGCCGGTGGGCGAGAAGGCGACGGTCAAGATCCCGATCGCCTGCTTCGCGTCCCGCGGCCTCGACCTGGAGAACGTGAACACGCCGTTCCTCGTGTACACCGAGGGCGAGTTCTCCGCGTCGTTCGCCAATGTGCGCTGGGTCCCGCAGGCGGCGAACGACCCCGACGCGGTGAGCTGCGACAGCCTCACCTGAGCCGGACGACGCATGGCGACGGCCCCCGGGATCCGCGGCGGTCCCGGGGGCCTTCCCTGTCCCAGCCCCGTGCCGGTACGACCCGGCGTCAGCCCGGCCGCACGGCGCTGTGGCCCGCGAAGCCGGCGACGGCGATCGTGCCGGTGGTGGCGCGCAGGCCGAAGCCGTACCGGTACTGCGCGCGGGCCTCGGGGGTGGCGAGCAGGTCGCCGATGTCCGCGGTGCGCAGCGGCCGCCAGACACCGCCGGTCTCGGCGTACGAGGTGATCGTGTCGCCGCTGAGCACGAGCGCGAACCGGTCGCCGGGGGCGAGGCTGAGCTGCGCGTCGCCGTGGATGGGGAGCAGCCGCCCGTTGACCCGGACGTTGATGCCGGACGCCTTGCGGGTGTGGTTGTACCAGGCGGTGACGAAGTTGTCGCCGTCCTTCACCCAGCCGACGAACACGCTGTCCTCGGGACGGCCGGTCTCCGCGAACGAGCCGACGGTGAGCACGCTCACCGCGTCGCCCGAGCTCGGCGCGGCCGGGCCGGCGACCAGGCCGAAGTACGGGTCGGTGCCGGTGGCGGTGAAGCGGCCGCCGCCGACGCTCACCGACGGCTTCGCCTCGCCGTCGTACGGCCGGTGCACCGTGTAGTCGGCCGAGGTGTCCGCGGTGAACGCGTCGGCGTGGTCGGCCCGCGGATAGGCGGCGAGGTCGAGCGGGACCTCGAGCGACGCGTACCCGCCGGCGGCGCGGCCCGGCCGGGCGGGCGGGCCGTACGTGGCGAACGCCCGCAGCGGGTGGGCGCCGGGCCGCAGGAAGCCGTCCGGCGGGGTGACCTCCCAGCGCACGGCGAGCTTTCCGCCCGGGGGCACGGTCGCCGGGCCGGACGATCCGGTCCGCCGGGCCGTCCAGCCGGGCGGTACGGCGAGCGTGACGCGGACGTCCGGCGCCGCCCTGCCGGTGCCGTTGGTGAACACGGTGGTCACCGGCATCGGCCGGTCGGGGCGCGGCCGCTCCGGCGGCTCGACCGCGAGCGACGCGCCCGCGGCGTTCCGTGACCAGGCCTGCAGCTCGGTGACGCCGACGTAGGCGCCGGGCGGGTTGGTGAAGACGAGGCGGATCCGCGTGGTGACGATCTCCGGGAAGGTGACCCGGTTGAGCGCGTTGCCGGCCGGCCGCTCCGGGGACCGGGTCTGCCCCGGCACCTCCCGCCAGGTCTCGCCGTCCCAGTACTCCAGCCGGTAGTCCGCGGGCGTCTGCACGCCGCCGCGGTCGTCGTACGTGTGGAACCGCACCTCGCTGACCGGGGTCGGGACGCCGAAGTCGAGGCCGAGGTGGTCGCCGCCGGGGTTGGGCGAGCGGTAGTTGGTCCACCGGCTGTGCGGGATGTCGTCGTAGAAGATCTGGCCGTCCACCGCGTCCCACGCGTCGTCGATCTCGCCGGTGTACGACGCGAACGGGCGCGGGTACCCGGCGCGGTGCGGGTTGGCGGCGTCGTTCACCGGCCGCACGCCGTCGTCGCGCCGCTTCGCGGCCGGCACCTTGACGGTGAGCCCGCCCAGGTCGGGCCGGGCGGCGACCTGCACGCCGTCCACGTACACCCGCAGGCCCGCGCCCCGGCCGTACCGGGTGCCGTCCCGGTCCCACAGCACGGTCACGTTGTGGCCGCGGACCGGCGTGTTCTCCAGCGCGAAGTACGCCCAGTCCTTCGGCACGAGCGGGTTCACCACGACCCGGTCGCCCGGCTGCGGGCGCAGCCCGATCAGGCCGCTGATCACCAGGTCGGTGAAGGTCGAGTGGTTGTAGTGCTCGCTGTGCCCGCGGGCGTCGTAGATCCAGCGCGGCTCGTCCGGGTGGTGCGCCTCGGCCACGTACGGCCTGCCGTCCTTGTACTGGGTGAGCGCGTAGGTGCGCAGCAGGCGGTGGTAGTCGTCGGCGGTCACCACCGACTGCTCGTGGTCGTTGAGCAGGTTCGCCATCGCGGTGAGCGTCTGCGCGGTGGCGTACGGCCAGCTCGGCCCGTTCCACCGGCAGCAGCCGGCGAGCGCGTCGCGCATGAAGTACGGGCTGCGCCGCTCCGCCGTGGTCGGCCCGTACGGCGCGGCGAACCCCTGCGGGTCGGTCAGCTGGGCCCACGCCTCCTCGGTGCCCTTACGGGCCATGCCGAACATCCACGGGATGTAGCCGATCAGCTCGCGGGTGCCCACCAGGCGCTCGCCGGGGTCGAGGTCGGCGTGGGCCTTGTGCAGGAAGAACTTGCGCTCGTCGTCCCACAGCCACTTGTGCAGGGCCGTGCGCAGGTCGTCCGCGCGCCGCTCGAACTCGGCCGCGGTCGCCTTGTCGCCGCGCAGCCGGGCGATGGCGGCGATCGCGCGGGCGTCGCCGTACTGGTAGGCGTTGAGCGTGGGGCGGTAGCCGCGGCCGCCGTGGTACGGGTCGGCCGGGTCGGTCTCGTAGGAGGACGCGGTGTACTCCATCGCGTCCCACACCGGCACCGACCAGTAGAGGCCGAGCCGCGGCTCGAACTGGTGGCCCCACTTCTCGTACTGGCGGATCAGGTCGGGCAGCAGGCTCGTGGTGAACTCCGCGTCGCCGGTGACCAGGTACCGCTGGTAGACGGCGTCGGCCGCCCACCACGCGTACTCGTGGGCCCAGTCGTCGGTGTGCTCGTTGACGTAGTCCTCCTTGGGCTTCGGGCCCGCGCCCGGCCCCTGGAGCCAGTACCGCAGGTAGTCGTCGAGCGGGCGGGTGTCGCGCAGCCACCGGCCCTCGTACACGTGGTGCCCGGCGGCGGCGACGATGCCGCCGAGCGGCGCGGCGTACCCGGGGGCGTTGTGGAACTCGGTGATGATGTAGCCGTTCTGCTGGTCGGTGTACTTGATGTGCCGCTTGTAGGTGCTCCACCGGTAGTAGTAGACGTCCTGGATCTCCCGGTCGGGGACCTCCAGGAACGGGATGTTCGCCTTGTACCACTCCGGCTCGGCGTACCCGGCGAGCAGCGCGTCCTGGTCGAGGAACCGGGTGCCCCGTCCGACCTCGGGATACGCCCCGGCCGCCACGCCGGCGCGCCCGGCGGCCGATGCGGCACCGGGTGCGGCACCCTGCGCGGCGTCCCCCGCGGCCGTATCCGCGGCGCCCGGCCGCGCGCCGCCCGGGACCGTGGCGGCGCCGGCCGCCGCCGGGGGTGGCACGCAGGTCAGCGCGGCGGCCAGGGTGCAGACGAGCGCGAGCGATCCCGGTTTGCGTCTCATGGCGACACTCCACGGCCCGGAAGGGCGGCACGCACCGCCCCGCCCGATCAACTGAGACCGAATCAGATCAATCAAGACCGAATGTGGTCACTATCGGTCCTTTTCGGTCGGAGTGCAAGACCCTTTCCGGTACGCGGGAACCGGGTTCGCGCCCCCGCTCCGCCGTTCGGGGGCGCGCCGCTAGCCGCCCGCGGGGGTGGAGAGCGCCGCGTTGGGCCCGGGCAGCGCGCCGGTCCGGGCGGCCGCGCCCGTGGGCTCGGCGGCGGGGACGGCGGCGATCGCCTCGACGATGCGCTGCTCGGTGACGGCGAGCCCGGACAGCTCGCCGACGACGGCGCCGTCGCGCAGCACCACGACCCGGTCGCAGTTGTCCGCGAGCTCGCGCGGGTCGTTGGAGATGAGCAGCACGGCCAGGCCGTCCACCGCCAGGTCGTCGATGAGGGAGCGCAGATCGGCCTTTGCCGCGACGTCGACGCCGCGGGTGGGCTCGTCGAGCAGCAGCACCCGCGGCCGCATCGCGAGCCAGCGGGCGAGCAGTACCTTCTGCTGGTTGCCGCCGGACAGCTCGGCGACCCGCTGCCGGGGCGAGGTGGCCTTGATGTGCAGCCGGTCCATCAGGTCGGCGACGACCCGGTCGACCTGGGCGTCGGAGACGATCCCGGCGCGGGACAGCCGGGACAGCGCGGCGAGCGCGATGTTGTCCCGCACCGACAGCGTGGGCACGATGCCCTCGGTGCGGCGGTCCTTCGGCACGAGGCTGATGCCGGCGCGGATCGCGGCCCGGATCGACCACTTGCGCTTCGGCGCGCCGGCCACGGTGACCTGGCCCGAGTCGACCGGCAGCGCCCCGGCGATCGCACGCGCGGTGGCGCTGCGCCCGGCGCCGAGCAGGCCGCCGAGGCCGAGCACCTCGCCGGGGCGCAGCACGAGCGACACCCCGGACAACAGGCGGCGGCGGGTGAGCCCGGTGGCGGTGAGCACCGGCTCGTCGCCGGGCTCGTCCGCGGGCGGCTCGCCGGCCGGATCGGCCGGTCCGGCCCGCTCCGGCCGGTACGGCCGGCCGAGCATGAGCGAGACGAGCCGCACCTGGTCGATCGCGGCGAGCGGCCCGGTGCGCACCACCCGGCCCTCGCGCAGCACGGTGACCCGGTCGCCCACCCGGTACAGCTCGTCGAGCCGGTGGCTGACGTAGACGATCGCCCGGCCCTCCGCGCGCAGCCGGTCGACCACGGCGAACAGCGTGTCGAGCTCGGCCGGTTCGAGCACGGCCCCCGGCTCGTCGAGCACGATCACGCGCGCGCCGGTGGAGACCACCCGGGCGATCGCGACGAGCTGCCGCGCGCCGGGGCCGAGCGAGCCGAGCGGGCGGCGCACGTCGACCCGCAGGCCGTACCCGGCGAGGGTCTCGGCGGCGAGCTCGTGCATCCGGGAGAAGTCGATGAGGCCGAAGCGGCGGGGTTCGCGGCCGAGGAACAGGTTGCGCGCGACGCTCAGGTTCGGCACCAGGTTGCCCTCCTGGTGCACGGCGCCGATCCCGGCGCGCAGCGCGTCGAGCGGGCTGGCGAACCGCACCGGGCTGCCGTCCACGCGCAGCTCGCCCCGGTCGGGACGGCACACCCCGGACAGCACCTTCACCAGCGTGGACTTGCCGGCCCCGTTGCCGCCGACGATCGTGTGCACCTCGCCCGCCCGCACGGCGAGGGAGACGTGGTCGAGCGCCCGCACCTCCCCGAAGGACTTCAGGACGCCCACGGCTTCGAGCAGGTTGGCGGCCACAGGCTCCCTCCTCACCCCGAGGAGACGTTCCCTTGCGATCGATCGTGTGCCCGCGCGGTAACGGTACCGTAATGAAACGGAACTTTTAAGGTTACAAAGGATCAGATTCGATCAGAGTCGAGCCACATGCAGTCGCACGCCCCGGCCGGCGAGCTCGTCGAGCACGTCGGCGGGCGCGTTCTCGTCGGTCACGAGGTGATCGATGCGCTCGGTGGGGACGGTCTGCACCATCGTGTCCACGCCGATCTTGGTGTGGTCGGCGAGCACCACGACCTCCTCGGCCGCCGCGGCGAGCGCCCGGTCCACGCTGGCGACCTGCATGTTCGGGGTGGACAGGCCGCGCTCGGCGGTGAGGCCGTTGCCGGACAGGAAGGCCCGCCGTACCCGCAGGCCGGCGAGCGAGGCCTCGGCGGCGCTGCCGACCAGGGCGAGGATCGAGCCGCGCAGCGTGCCGCCGGTGAGCACGACCTCGATGCGCGGGTAGGCGGCGAGCGCCTGCGCCACCGGCAGCGAGTTGGTGACCACGGCGAGCTCGCTGAACCGGCCGAGCCGGGCGGCGAACGCCTGGGTGGTGGTGCCGGGGCCGACCACGATCGCGTCCCCCTCCTCGACCAGGGACGCGGCAAGGTCCGCGATCGCGAGCTTCTCGGCCGAGGCGACCTGGGCCTTCTGCGCGTGGGTGGGCTCGCGGGTGAGATCGCCGGGCAGGGTGGCCCCGCCGTGGTGCCGGTTGAGCAGGCCCTCCGCGGCGAGCGCCTTCAGATCGCGGCGGACCGTGACCTCCGAGGACCGCACCGCCTGGGCGAGCTCGCGCAGCGAGAGGGCGCCGTTGGCGCGCAGCAGCTCGAGGATGCGCTGCCGGCGCTCGGCGGCGAAAACGGGACGGCGTACCTCGCCCGGGCCCTGGGGGTCGCTCACCTCTTCCACTCCGGCGTCGCGTCGGGCCGGCCCCACCGGCGTTCCCGGCCGGCCCGTGCCGACGTCCCCGCCGACCTGCGGCAGGGGACCTGACCACTACCGATCATAGTCGGTCGGTGGCGGCCTGGGCGGCCCCGGAACGGTTGACCGAATGTGAACGATTTAGATCGAAAGTGTTGACTCTTTCGATCAGGCGGTGCTTTCTTTAGGGGCACGGGCTCCCGAGAGAGGACGTCGTGCGATGAGCACCACTCGTGGTAGGACCATCCTCAAGCACCCCCTCCTACTCCTGCTCGCGGCCCTGTGCACCCTCGCGGCGCAGTTCGCCCTCGTGGCGCCGACCGCCGCACGGGCCGCGGACGGCCGTCCCGGGCTCCGTGGCGACTACTACACGAGCACCGGGCAGGGCCGATTCGACTTCGGTGAGCTGAAGGCGACGGTCGTCGACCCGAACATCGAGTTCGCCGACCTTGAGCCGATCTTCAACCTGCTCACCGGACGCAGCGACGACGTGACCGTCCGGTGGACCGGGCGGATCACGCCCGAGCACTCCGAGACGTACACGTTCTCGATCATCGGCGACAACGGGTTCCGGCTGTGGATCGACAACCAGCTCGTCATCGACCACTGGGTGGACGACTGGGACGTCGAGATCACCGGCACCCCGATCGCGCTGGAGGCCGGCCGGGCGTACGACTTCAAGCTCGAGTTCTTCGAGCACTACGGCGGCTCGCACCTGCGGCTGCGCTGGGAGAGCCCGAGCACGCCGAAGCAGATCGTGCCCCCGTCCGCGTTCACCCTCCCCGAGGGCTTCGAGCCGCCGGGGCCGGTCACGGCGCGCGTCGTCGAGTCCGGTGACACCGCCGTGCTCACCTTCGACAAGCCGCTCGCCCGGCTGCCGAAGGAGGCCGCCGAGCACTTCTCCCTCACCATCGGCGGCACGGCGTGGCCGGTGAAGTCGGCGACCCTCGACCCGCGGGACCGCCGCGTGCTGCGCCTCGGCCTGCAGCACCCGGTCCCCCGCCAGGCCGGCAACAACCTGCGCACCTCCTACGACGGCCAGGGCGGCGTCGCGTACGCCGACGGCGGCGAGTTCCCGGCGTACGTCCACGTGCTGGTCGAGAACGGCTCGACGTACACGATCAGCACCAAGTGGGCGAAGAAGGTGAACCCGAACCGGCCGCTGCCGGAGTACCCGCGCCCGCAGCTCACCCGCAAGGACTGGAGCAACCTCAACGGCGTCTGGGAGTTCGCCCCGGCGAAGGAGGGTGAGGACCCGCCGTTCGGCCGCACCCTGCCCGAGCGCATCACCGTGCCCTTCCCGGTGGAGTCGACGCTGTCCGGCATCAACCGGCACGAGGACCGCATGTGGTACCGCCGCACCTTCACGGTGCCCGCGTCCTGGGCCAAGAAGGGCCGGGTGCTGCTGCACCTCGACGCGGTCGACTACGAGGCGGTCGTCTACGTGAACGGCACGCAGGTCGGCTCGCACAAGGGCGGCTACGACCGGTTCACCGTGGACGTCACCGACGCGCTGCGGCCGCACGGGCAGCAGGAGCTGATCGTCTACGTGGCCGACCCGAGCGACCGTGACCGGCAGGCGCTCGGCAAACAGCACCTCAACCCGCAGAGCATCTGGTACACCACCACCTCCGGCATCTGGCAGACCGTCTGGCTCGAGCCCGTGCCCGAGGCCTACATCAGCGGGCTGCGCACCACCCCGGACGTGCCGGGCAAGGCGCTGAAGGCGACCGTGACCGCCGAGGGCGAGGCCGCCGAGGTCACGCTCACCGCCCGCGCCAAGGGCCGCGTCGTCGGCACCGTGTCCGGCGCGCCGGGCACCGAGCTCACCCTGCCGGTCCCGGACCCGATCCTGTGGACGCCGGAGAACCCGTTCCTCTACGACCTCGAGGTCACCCTCAAGGACGCCCGCGGCCGCGTGCTCGACAAGGTCGGCAGCTACTTCGGGATGCGGTCGATCTCGATCGGCAAGGTCGACGGGATGAACCGGATCCTGCTCAACGGCGAGCCGGTGTTCCACTTCGGCCCGCTCGACCAGGGCTTCTGGCCGGACGGCATCTACACCGCGCCGACCGACGAGGCGCTGCGCTTCGACCTCGAGCAGATCAAGAACTTCGGCTACAACGCGGTGCGCAAGCACGTGAAGGTGGAGCCGGACCGCTGGTACTACCACGCCGACCGGCTCGGCCTGCTCGTCTGGCAGGACATGCCGTCCCGGTTCGCCGCCCGCTCCGCCGAGGACAACGCCCAGTTCGAGGCCGAGCTCAAGCGGATCATGGACCAGCACCACAACAGCCCGTCCGTGGTGATGTGGGTGCCGTTCAACGAGGGCTGGGGCCAGTACGACCAGGCCCGCATCGCCGACCAGGTGAAGGCGTGGGACCCGTCCCGCCTGGTGAACAACATGAGCGGCATCAACTGCTGCGG
>QGUZ01000005.1 GCA_003242605.1 Actinomycetota bacterium | reverse complement strand
CGCGCGGTACCCCGCTCGCTCCCCGCGCTGTGCGTTGCCCCCCCCCCGCCCTCCCGGCGCGGCCGCGGCGCGCTCTACGGGCGGCGCCACCTGCTGCAGCTCGTCGCGATCAAGCGGCGGCAGGCGGAGGGTCGCAGCATCGCCGAGATCCAGGCCGAGCTCGCCGGCGCCACCGACGCCGTGCTCGCCGACATCGCCCGCATCCCGCCGCCGGCCGCCGCGCCCGCGGCCCCGCCGCCCGTCCCGCCGTCCGCCGCCGTGCCGGGCGCGCCGGACGACCGGGCCGCCGGGGCGGCCGGGCAGGCCCCGGACGGCGCGCCGTACGGCCCGGCGGCCCGCCGCGACCGGTTCTGGACGCGCCGCTCCCCCGCGCCCGCCGGTCCCGCCGCGGCCGAGCCCGGCGCCGCGCGGGCCGCGGCCACCGGGGACGCGCCGGCGGACGGCGTGGCGATCGCCACCGCGCCGGCTCCGCTCCCGCCCGCGCCCCCGTTGCCGGGTGCCGTCCAGGCACGCCGGGCGGGCACACCGGCGCCCGAGCCGGTCTCCGGGCTGCGGCTCGCGCCCGGGGTGACCCTGCTGCTCGACGCGGCCCCGCGCCCGCCGGACGCCGCCGACCTCGCCGCGATCGCGGCCGCCGCCCGGCCGCTGCTCGACGTGCTGCTGGCGCGCGGGCTCACCGGCCCCGCCGATCCGGGCGGCCGCGCCGAGGGGAGCCCGCCGTGGCCCGGCGCCTGACCGGCGCGCCCGCCGCCGGGCCCCGCCGTACCGAAACCCGCCGCAAGGGAGTTCTCATGACCGTCACCGTCACACCGCTGCGGGGCCGCTGCGCCCCGCTCCCCGACGCCGGGGTCGGCGCGCTCGCCACCGCGCAGGGCAACCTGCCGCTGGAGAGCCTCGACGTCACCGCCGACGTGTCCGGCCTCGTCGCCGGGGTCGAGGTGGTGCAGGTCTTCCGCAATCCGTTCCCGGAGCCGCTGGAGGCCACCTACGTCTTCCCGCTGCCCGACCGCGCCGCGGTCACCGGCTTCCGCATGGCGGCCGACGGCCACGTGGTCGAGGGCGTGCTGCGGGAACGCGGCGAGGCCCGCGCCGACTACGACCGGGCGCTCGCCGAGGGCAGGCGGGCCGCGATCGCCGAGGAGGAGCGGCCCGACGTGTTCACCGTCCGGGTCGGCAACATCGTGCCGGGCGAGCGGGTCACGGTACGGCTCACGCTCAGCCGGCCGCTCGCCTACGAGGACGGCGCGGCCGTCTTCCGGTTCCCGCTCGTGGTCGCCCCGCGGTACATCCCGGGCGCCCCGCTCGACGGCACGCCGACCGGGGCGGGCACCGCCCCGGACACCGACGCGGTGCCGGACGCCTCCCGCATCACCCCGCCGGTGCTGCTGCCCGGCTTCCCCGGCCCGGTACGGCTGTCGCTCGCGGTCCGCCTCGACCCGGCCGGGCTCGACCTGCGGGAGATCGAGTCGAGCCTGCACACCGTGGTCCGGGAGGGCGGGGCGGACGGCGCGCCGCTCACCCTGCGGCTGCAGCCCGGCGAGCGGCTCGACCGCGACTTCGTGCTGCGGCTGCGCCTGGCCGCCTCCACCTCGCTCGCGCTCGTCCCGGACGAGCCCGGCGACGGCGCGGCCGAGGCCGGGACGTTCACGCTCACCGTGGTGCCCCCGGCGGCCGAGGGCGTGCGCCGGCCCCGCGACGTGGTGCTGCTGCTCGACCGCTCGGGCAGCATGCACGGCTGGAAGATGGTCGCGGCGCGGCGGGCCGCGGCCCGCATCGTCGACTCGCTCACCGCGGACGACCGCTTCGCCGTGCTGTCGTTCGACCACGAGGTGGAGCGCCCGCCGCGGCTCCCCGAGGGCCTGGTGCCCGCGACCGACCGCAACCGGTTCCGGGCGGTCGAGCACCTCGCCCGGCTGGACGCCCGCGGCGGCACCGAGCTGCTGCGGCCGCTGGAGCAGGCGGCCGACCTGCTCGGCACCGCCGAGCCCGGGCGGGACCGGGTGCTCGTGCTCGTCACCGACGGCCAGGTCGGCGACGAGGCGCGGATCCTCGAGCGGGCGGGCGGCCGGCTGCGCGGGGTGCGGGTGCACACGGTCGGCATCGACAGCGCGGTGAACGCCGGGTTCCTCGGCCGCCTCGCCGCGTTCGGCGCGGGCCGGTGCGAGCTGGTGGAGTCCGAGGACCGGCTCGACGCGGCGATGGAGCACATCCACCGCCGCATCGGCGGCCCGCTCGTCACCGACCTCGCGCTGCACGCCGACGGCCTCGCCGTGCGGCCGGAGACCGTGCCCCGGCTCGGCTCGCTCTTCCCGGGGGTGCCGCTCACCGTATACGGCCGCTACACCGGGCCGGCGGGCGGTGCGATCACGCTCCGCGGCCGCACCCCGGACGGCGAGCCGTGGGAGCGGCGGGTGCCCGCGGTCGTGGCCGGGGGCGCGGCGGCCCGCGCGCTGTGGGCCCGGGCGCGGCTGCGCGACCTGGAGGACCGGTACGACAGCGGCGAGCGCGACCTGGAGCGGGAGATCGTCGAGACGTCGCTCCGGTTCGGCGTGCTGTGCCGGTTCACCGCGTTCGTCGCGGTCGACTCGCGGGTGGTCGCCGACGGCGGGCCCGGCCACCGGGTGATCCAGCCGGTCGAGCAGCCCAGCGGCTGGGGGCCGTCCGCCCCGCCGCCCACCGCCGTGCCGATGGCGTTCGCCGCGGCCGCGTTCGGCGCCCCGGCCGGATCGCCGCCCGGCGGTGCGGCCTCCCGCGCGGCCTTCGGCGCGCCGCCGGTCCCGGGCGGGCCGGCCCGGGGGTTCGCCACGGTGCGCCGCGCCATGCGCGGTTCCATCCCCGGCGGCGCGCCGATCGACGTCGACCCCGTCGCGCTCGCCGCCGAGGAGCTGGCCCGGCTGCGCGAGGCGGCCGGAACCTCGCCGTACGAGCGCCGGACGTACCTCGCCGACCTCGCCAGCCGCCTGCGGGTGCTCGCCTTCGGCCACCCCGAGCTGACGGCCCTCGCCGAGGAGCTGGCGGCGGCCGAGGAGCCCGGGACCGACCTCGACCGGCTCTGGCGGCGGGCCGAGGAGGTGCTCGCCCGCGTGGCGGGCGGGCCGGACGCGCCGGACGCGCCCGGCGGCCCCGCCCGGCCGTTCTGGAAGCGCAGGTGACCCACCGCCGCCCCGGGCGGGCGGCGGCCACGCGGCGGCGCCGTACCGGCTGCGGTACGGCGCCGCCGCGCGTGCGCCCTCCGGCGGCCCTGCGATCACGCCGTCCGGCGCGGGCGGCACCTGCGGTGAGCGCGCCGATCCGCGCCGATCCGGCCCCGCGGCCGGGCGGCCCCGGCGCGGGCCGGGCCGGGTAACACGCTTGTCATGCCGGCTTCCTCCGGCTGCAACATCGCTGGGTTTCACTACCCGCGGACCCCGCACCGACCCCCACCCCCACTTGCGTGATCGAACCGCGGAGGTGGCCACCGTGGCCGAGGTGACCCTGGATGCCGACCGGCTGGGCATCCGCGGGCTCAACGCGGCGCTGCACGCCGTGCCCGCCGGGGCCCACGTCCGCGTGCTCAACCCGCGCGGGCGGCACAACCTGGCGGTCGGGCTGCGCGAGCGGATCGCGGTCGACTTCGCCGGGCCGTGCGGCCACTACCTCGGCGGGCTGGGCGCGTGCGCGGAGATCACCGTGTGGGGTCCGGTGGGCCGGGGCGTGGGCGAGAACCTCATGTCCGGGGGCATCCGGGTGCGCGGCGACGCGGGGGGCGGCGCCGCGGCGGCGGCGCGGGGCGGCACGATCGTCGTCGCGGGGGACTGCGGGTCCGTGGCCGGGATCGGGCTGGCCGGCGGCACGCTCGCGATCGCCGGGAACGCCGGGCCGTACTGCGGCCGCGCCGCCCGCTCGGGGGTCATCCTCGTCTGCGGCGACGCCGACGTCGGGCTCGGCGACGCGCTCGGCGACGCGGTGATCTACGTGGGCGGCCGGATCGCCGGGCTCGGCGACGGCGCGCTCGCCGCGGAGCCCGACGAGAACGACCTGACCGCGGCGAAGCTCATCGCCGCGACCTGCGGCTTCGATCACGTGGACCCGGAGAACCTCACCAAGGTGACCTCGGTGCGGTACCGCCCGCGGCTGCTCTCCGGCCGCCGCGCGGCCGGGCGCCCGCCCGTCCCCGGACGCCTCTCCGCGGCGAGCGCGTGACCGACCGGCGTGCCCCGCGCCCGCCCCTCCCGGCGCGTCCTCCCTTGTGACCCACCGGCCGTCCGTCCCCGGGAGGCCCGGCGCGGGGCACGCCTCGCGCCGGGCGCCGCGCGAGCCGACGAGGAGCAGCCAGGAGACCGCATGAGCCACACCTTCCCACCGCACGTGATCGCCGAGATCCAGGAACGGGCGCGGCTCGGGCGGTACGGCGTGCGCGGGCGGGGCGCCGCGCGGCGGCTGCCGGGCTTCGACGACCTGCTCCTCCTCCCGGCCGCCGCGGCGACCCGGGACGGGGCGGCGCGCCGCGGGCCGTGCCGTACCGAGACCGTGCTCGGCACCCGGTACGCGCGGAACCCGGTCGTGCTCGAGCTGCCGGTGACGCTCGCCGGCATGGCGTACGGGTCGATCTCGCCGGGCGCGAAGGAGGCGCTCGGCCGGGCGGCGACGATGGCGGGCACCGCGGCCACCACCGGCGACGGCGGCATGACCCCACAGGAGCGGGACGCGGCGAAGACGCTCGTCTACCAGCTCACCCCGTCGCGGCACGGCGTCGACCCGGACGACCTGCGCGCCGCGGACGCGGTGGAGATCGTGCTCGGCCAGGGCGCGCATCCGGGCCCGGGCGGGCTGCTGCCCGGCGAGAAGCTGCGGCCGCGGGTGGCGCGGCGGCGGGGCGTGCCGCCCGGCGTGGACCTGCGCGCGCCCGCGGACCATCCGGACTGGGCGGGCCCGGACGGCCTCGCCGTGAAGATCGCCGAGATCCGGGAGGCCACCTTCTGGCGGGTGCCGGTCTTCGTCAAGCTCGGCGCCGCCCGGGTCGCCGAGGACGTGACGCTCGCCGTCACCGCCGGGGCGGACGTGGTCGTGGTGGACGGCATGCAGGGCGGCACCGGCGGCGGCGAGGAGGTGCTCATCGAGCACACCGGCCTGCCCACGCTCGCGGCCGTGCGGATCGCCGCCGACACGCTCGCCGAGCTCGGCGTGCGGGGCGAGGTGCAGCTCGTGGTCTCCGGCGGGATCCGGACCGGCGCCGACGTCGCCAAGGCGCTCGCGCTCGGCGCGGACGCGGTGTCGGTGGGCGTGGCCGCGCTGATCGCGCTCGGCTGCAACTCCTCCTCCGACGACACCGGCGCGGACGTCACCGCCGACTACCGGGCGCTCGGCACCGCGCCGGGCGCGTGCACCGCCTGCCACACCGGCGGCTGCCCGGTCGGCATCGCCACCCAGGACGACGTGCTCGCCGACCGGCTCGACCCCGACCTCGGCGCCGAGCGGGTGGCGAACTACCTGCGCGCGATCACCGCCGAGGCCGCGCTGCTCGCCGCGGCCTGCGGCCACGCCTCCGTGCACGACCTGCGCCGGGACGACCTGGTCGCGCTCACCGTGGAGGCCGCCGCGATGGCCCGGGTCCCGCTCGCGGGCACGACCTGGATCCCGGGCCTGCCCTCCGGCCCCGGGGGCGGCTGAGCCGTACCGCCCGGCCGCCGGTCACTCCTCGGCGGTGACCGGGTCGCCGACCCGGATGGTGCCGGTGCCGTCCGGGATGAGGTTGACGGCGAACCACACCTTGCCGTCCCAGCGGCGGTGCCGGGAGAGGGTGCGGATCGGCTCCTTGCCCTTGGCCAGGGTGTCCGGGTCGATCGTGGTGAGCACGCACCGGTCGCAGAGCTTGACCGCGCGGAACGGCACCTCGCCGATGCGCACCCGCCGCCAGCGGTCCTCGGCGAACGGCTCGGGGACGTCCTCGACCACCACGCTCGGCCGGAACCGGGTCATCGGCAGCGGCGCGGGCGGCTCCTCGCCGCGCTCCACCGCGCCCTCGGCGATCCAGTCGTTGAGCCGGCGCAGCGACGCGGTCGAGGCGAGCAGCAGCGGGTAGGCGTCGGCGAAGCTCACCCGGTCGTCCGGCGCGCCGTAGGCGGGGTCCACCGGCCGCCGGGTGGGGTCGTCGAGCCATACCAGGCGGGCCGGGAGGCCGAGCAGCGCGGTGAACCACGCGGCGGCCTCCTCCCCGGTGTCGACCGCGTCGACGTCGTCGTGCCAGATGCGTACCCGCCGCGTCGGGGTGCCGGGCTCGGGGGACACCTGCAGCGGGTCCGCGTGCGGCCCGGTCAGCTTGAGTCCCCGGCCCTCGGGCGTGGCCGCGACGGCGAGCATCCGCGGGTGGTCCCGCGCGGTGAGCACCATGCCGTCGGCGTCCACGACCATGTAGCGGCGGTCCCCCGCCAGGCCCCAGGGTTCGACCTGCGCCGAGGCGACCTGGAGGCCGCGCGTCGACTTGACGGGGTAGACGTGAATGCTTCCGAGCCGCATGATCCCGACGCTATCAGCCGGGCGTCCCGATGCCGAGCGGTTTTCCGGCGGCGTTCTCAGGCGGCGGCCCGGCGGGCGGGGGCGGCCGCGGCGGCGCGGTGCGGGGCGGCGGGCATCGCCGGGATGAACGCGGCGACGAGCACGCCGAGCAGCCCGACCCCGCCGGCGATCATCATGGCGGTCTGGATGCCGGCGAGCGAGGCGAGGGTGAGCGGGCCGACGGTGATCGTCATGTTCGCCATCACCGCGCTGGTGACCGCGCTCGAGGTGGAGGTGCCGACCGAGCGCATGAGCGCGTTGAGCCCGTTCGCGGCGGCGGTCTCGGTCACCGGCACCGCCCGCATGATCAGGTCGGGCATGGCGGCGTACGCCAGGGCGAGCCCGGCCCCGATCAGGGACGAGGTGAGCACGATCTTCCACAGCGCGTCGAGGGTGACCGCCGCGACGAAGTAGGTCACGCCCATGAGCGAGCCGCCGAGCATGAGCGCGACCTTCGGCCCGAACCGGCGGGAGATGCGCGCCGACACCGGCGGCAGCACCATCGCGACCACGCCGCTCGGCCCGAGGATCAGCCCGGCCTCGAGCATGCTCAGCCCGAACCCGTACCCGGTGGCCTCCGGCGCCTGCAGCACGTGCGGCAGCACCAGCGACATCACCATGATCGAGAACCCGACGAGGATCGACGCCAGGTTGGTGAACAGCACCGGCCGCCGGGCCGAGGTGCGCAGGTCCACCAGCGGGGCGGGGCGGCGCAGCTCGTAGATCCCCCAGGTGGGCAGCAGCACCGCCGCGGCGGCGAACGCGCCGAGCGTGGCGGCGCTCCCCCAGCCCCACGAGCCGCCCTTGGTGATGCCGAGCAGCAGGCAGCTCATGCCCGCGGTGAGCCAGACCGCGCCGAGCAGGTCGAACCGCGCCCGGGAGCGCACCGGCGACTCGCGCACGAACAGCAGCACGAGCACCAGGTCGAGGAACCCGACGGCGCCGGACACCCAGAACAGGGCGTGCCAGTGGGCGTGCTCGGCGATCATCGCGGCGAGCGGCAGGCCGATCGCGCCGCCGAACCCGAGGGTGGCGCTCATCAGCGCCATCGCCGAGCCGAGCCGCTCCGGGCCGAGGTTGTCGCGCATGATGCTGATCCCCAGCGGGACCACGGCGATCGCGAGCCCCTGCAGCGCCCGGCCGAGCACCACCCACGGCAGCGAGGTGGACAGGCCGCCGATCACCGAGCCGGTGACCATGAGCGCGAGCACGACCAGCACCATGCGGCGCTTGCCGTACATGTCGCCGAGCCGGCCGACCACCGGGTGGGAGACCGCGGCGGCGAGCAGCGTCGCCGTCATGATCCACGAGGTGTCCTCGGCCGGGGCGTCGAAGATCCGCGGCAGCTCCGGGAGGATCGGCACGACGAGCGTCTGCATGAGCGAGACGACGCTGCCGCAGAGGGCGAGCACCCCCACCATGAGGTTCGGGTTCCGGACGCCGGGACGACGTAGGCTTGCCGGTTCTCCAGGGTGGGATGCTGCGGTCACGCGCCTCCTCCGTGCACCATGCCTGAGCGCAATATGTGCATGGTACAAGCAAATAATGCGTAGATCATGCGCTGGTGACCTAGACACGACAAAACGCCCAAAAGGGCATGACCATCGCGATACCCGGCCGGTGCGGCGGCCGGGCCGGGAGCGGCGTACGGCGGGGCCCGTCCGGTGGGCCGCGGGCCGGGAATCCACCGGACCGCAAAGCGCGGGTCAAGTTACGATGAGCGCGTCGATCAACGGGACGCGGACGGTGCGGGAGGGACCCGTGCTCAGGTGGGGTATCGCCGCCACAGGCGGGATCGCGCGGACGGTCGGGCACGTGATCGCGGCGGAGCCCGACATGATGGTGACCGCGGTCGGCTCGCGCAGCCTCGACCGCGCCAGGGCCCTCGCCGCGGAGCTGGGGGCGCGCCAGGCCTACGGCTCGTACGCCGAGCTGGTCCGCGACCCGGACATCGACGTCGTCTACGTCGCCACCCCGCAGTCGCACCACCTGGAGGTGGCCGAGCTCGCGATCGCGGCGGGCAAGGCGGTGCTGTGCGAGAAGCCGCTCGCCGCGACCCTCGCCGACGCGGAGAAGATGGTGGCGCTCGCCCGCGAG
The DNA here is from genome assembly GCA_003242605.1 of Actinomycetota bacterium. Classification (GTDB taxonomy): domain Bacteria; phylum Actinomycetota; class Actinomycetes; order Streptosporangiales; family Streptosporangiaceae; genus Thermopolyspora. The sequence continues at coordinate 36,308 of QGUZ01000005.1, read as the reverse complement.
GCCGGCGTGTTCCTCATGGAGGCGATGTGGATGCGGTTCAACCCGCTCATCCGCCGCCTGCAGCGCATGGTCGAGGCCGGTGAGTTCGGGCGGGTGCGCAGCGTCACGGCGTCGTTCGGCTTCCCCGTGCCCGAGCGCGACCACCGGCTGTGGAACCCCGAGCTCGGCGGCGGCGCCCTGCTCGACCTCGGCATCTACCCGCTCGGCCTGGCCCAGCTGCTGCTCGGCCTGCCGGAGGTGATGACGGTCACCGGCGCGATGGAGAACGGCGTGGACGCCGAGGCCGGGATCCTGCTCTCCTACCGGGACGGCGCCCGCGCGCTGCTCGACACCTCGCTGACCAGCCCGCTCGCCGGCACCGCCCAGGTGACCGGGACCCGCATGCGGGCCGAGCTCGACGCGCCGTTCTTCGCCACCGACCGCATGGTGGTGACCGGCCCGGACGGCGGGCGCCGCGAGTTCCTGCTGGACCCGGGCGAGACCGGCTACGTCGGCGAGATCCGCGAGGTCCGCGACCGGCTCGCCGAGGGCGCCACGGAAAGCCCGATCATGCCGCTCGACGACAGCCTCGCCATGATGCGGCTGCTGGAGGACGCCCGCTCCCGCGTCGTCGACCCGACCGGCGCGGCCGCCTGACCCCGCGGCCACGGTCCCCGGTACGGCCGGCGCGGCTCACCGCCGCGGCACGAGCTCCACGTCGAAGCGCACGACCACGTCGTCGGCGACCCGGAGCGCGCCGAGGAAGGCCGAGTACGGCCGGATGCCCCACCGGGACTGGGTGACGACCGCGGTGCCGTGCGCCCGCCCGCCGGAGAGCGACCCGGTCACCTCGACGTCCCGGGTCACGCCCATGATCGTGAGCGGCCCCGTGGCGCGGAACGACCCGGGCGTGCCCGTCACCCGCGCCGACCGGAACGTGATCTGCGGGTGCCGCGCGGCCTGCAGGATCCGCTCGCGGATCGTCCGCTCGATCTCCGCGCGGTCGCCGTCGGTCAGCGGCTTGACGCCCCCGGAGCCCCGCCGTACCGCCAGGGAGCCGGCGTCGGCCGTGACGCTCACCGCGCACGCGGCCGGGTCCGCGGTGTCGATCACCGCCTCGCCGTGCCACCGGGTGACCTCGATGAGCAAATCGTGCCCGGCCCGCGCCGCCGCCCCGGCGCGGCCGGTCTCGAGGACGAGCCGCCCGGTCTCAGGCCCGAAGGCGTACTCGCCGATGGTGCTTCCCACCCTCCCAGGCTAGGCCCGCCGCGGAGCGGCCGGACACCCGCGAGCGGCGGGACGCCGGGCGGCGGACCGCCCGCCCGCGGCGGCCCCGGCCTCGGAGGACGTGCGGCCGTCACTCGCCCGCGGACCGCTTGGCCGCCTGCTTCGCCTCCTTCGCCGCCCGGGCCATCTCGGCCTTGACGGTGGCGGCGTACTTGTCGACGTACTCCTGCCCGGACAGCTCCATCAGCGCGTACATGATCTCGTCGGTCACGGCGCGGAGCACGAGCCGGTCGTCCTCCATGCCGTAGTACCGGGAGAAGTCGAGCGGCTTGCCGAACCTGATGCCGGGCCGGATGCCGAACTTCGGAATGATCTTGCCGGGCGGCAGGATCTCGCGGGTGTTGATCACGGCCCACGGGATGACCGGGGCGCGGGACATCAGCGCGAGCCGGGCCACACCGGTCTTGCCCTTGTAGAGGCGGCCGTCGGGGGAACGCGTTCCCTCGGGGTATATGCCAAGAAGATGACCTTCGCGCAGGATGCGGAGGCCGGTGCGCAGGGCGGCCTCGCTCGCCTTGCCACCGGAACGGTCAAGGGGGACGGTGCCGACACCGCGGAAGAACATCCGGCTGATCAGGCCCTTGATACCGGTGCCGGTGAAGTACTCGGCCTTGCCCAGGGAGATGACCTTACGGGGGAGATGAAGGGGACCGAAGAAGTGATCGGAGAAGGACAGGTGGTTGCCGGCGAGGATCGCCGGCCCCTCTCTCGGCACGTTCTCCACGCCTTCGGCCCAAGGGCGGAACACCAGGTGGAGGAGTGGCCCGAGGGTCACCTTCAACACCCAGTACAGCACTTGGGCACCTCACTTCTGTGCAGGCGGTCAGATGTACGGCGTCATCTTCCCATCTTCCGGCCGATGCTCGTACCCGGCCCTATCCGGACGCTCGCGATGATGCGGCCGATCGTGCGACGATCGGGCCAGCACGTCCACGCGCGTTCGACGGCGAACCAGGGTGGTCGGACGAGAGAGGTGTCGCCATGCCGCTGATGCCGGGCGCCGAGCCGTACTACCACGAGGGCGGCAAGGTCGGGGTGCTGCTGTGCCACGGGTTCACCGGCACGCCGCAGTCGCTGCGCCCGTGGGCGGAGTTCCTGGCGCGCGCCGGGCTCACCGTGTCGCTTCCCCGCCTGCCGGGCCACGGGACCACCTGGCAGGAGATGAGCCACACCGGCTGGGAGGACTGGTACGGCGAGCTCGAGCACGCCTTCGGGGAGCTGCGCGGCCGGTGCCCCGACACGTTCGTGATGGGCCTGTCGCTCGGCGGGTCCATGGCGCTGCGACTCGCCGAGGTGCACGGCGACGCCGTGCGCGGGGTGGTCGCGGTGAACCCCTCGATCGTGAACGACGTGCCGCTGCTCCGGCTCGCGCCGCTGCTCAAATGGGTGATCCGGAGCGTCCCAGGGGTGGCGAACGACATCAAGAAGGAGGGGGTCACCGAGCTCGCCTACGACCGCACCCCGGTGCGGGCCGCGGCGACGCTGCCCCGGCTATGGTCGCTGGTGCAGAGCGAGCTGCACAAGGTCACCCAGCCGGTGCTCGTGTACCACAGCCCGCAGGACCACGTGGTCAAGCCGGCGAGCGTGCGGCTGCTGCGCGAGCGGCTCGGCGACAACCTCACCGTGGTCGAGCTCCCGGACAGCTACCACGTCGCCACCCTCGACAACGACGCCGAGACCATCTTCCAGGGCAGCCTGGAGTTCATCACCGCCCACGCGTCGGTACCCTTGCAGCAGGACTGATCGGCCCCAGGGACGAGTTCACCGGTGACGCCGCAAAGTGACGAGGACGAGATCTGGCGTCAGATCGTCGCCTCATTCCACGCACCGGCCGAGGAGACCTCGGCGGATCAGCCCTGGCCCGACCGGGAGAACCTCACCCCCCGCAGCGGCGACCAGCGCGACCGCGACGAGGACGCGGACCCGTTCCCGCCCCCGCTCGCGGACGTCCGGCGCCCGGCCGCGGACCGTGGCGAGGACCCGCAGGTCGACGCCGCCGGGGACGACGATGACGACCACTACGTGCCGCCGCCCCCGCCGCCGCTGCCCAAGGTGGATTTGGGCACCAAGCTCGCCTGGCTGGCGCTCTTCGGCGGCCCCACCTACCTGCTGCTCGCGGCCCTGCTCCGCTGGCCGATGCACGGCTGGATCCTGTTCGCCGCGGTGGCCGCGTTCATCGGCGGGTTCGTGGCGCTCGTGGTACGCCTGGGCGACGGGCCGCCCAAGGACTCCGGCTGGGACGACGGCGCCGTGGTCTGACCCGGGGCGGTCCGACCCGGGGCGCCGCGCCGCCGCGCCCGCGCGGCCGTACCGGCCGCACCCCGCGCCGTAAGCGGGTCAGGTCCGCTCGTCGCCCTCGACCGTCTCGACGAGGTCGGTGTACCGGCCGGCGCCGTCGACGACATGGCCCACCGCGACGGTGAGCCCGTCCACGTGCCCGACCGCGAGCAGCCGCACGATCCGGCCCTCCCCCGCCGCGCGGCCCCGCTCGGTCCGCCACCTGCCGTCCGCGTAGTGCAGCAGGAACGGCTCGCCGGGGCGGGCCGGATCGTACCCGGCCGCCCAGAACCGGCCGCCGGAGTCCCCGGTCACGCCGTACAGCTCGGCCGGGCGGTCCGGGACCCGCATCCGCGACCACCGCTTGCCGTTCCATCGCAGCGCGAGCGGGTGGATCCGGCCCGAGGAGCGGTAGACGCCGCCGATCGCGACCACCCGCTTGGGGCCGGCGGCGTACACGTCGCGCAGGAAGCCGCCCTTGACCCGCGGCACCCGTACCGGCTTCCACTTGCCGCCGGACAGCCGCAGCACCAGCGGGCCCGCCGGGGTCTCGCCGACCGCCCAGCCCTCCTTCGCCGACAGCAGCGCCACGCCGAACAGGGTGCCCCGCCCCTTGCGGGTGACGACCGACCAGCGGCCCGCCGCCCCGGTGGCGATCATGGGGTGGCCGTCGCGGCTGCCGACCGTCACCACGCGGCCGGGCACCGCGGCGACGCCGCCGAGCCAGTCGCCCGCGCGCAGCTCCCCGACGTCGACCCGGTCGAAGGTGGACCCGTCCCCGCGCGCCACGTACGGCCGGCTGTCGTGGCCCTCCCCCACGGCCCACAGCTCGGTGGCGGAGGCCGCCGCGACCGAGCGCAGCCTTCCCGCGCCCGAGGCGTCGTTGCGGATGCCGACGGTGTTCCACGACGAGCCGTCCCAGTGGGTGATGACGCCGCGGCTCTGCCAGTCGTCCCAGACGCCCTCCTGGCCGACCGCCCACACGTTCGCCGGGCCGAGCGCCACGATGTCGGAGAGCGAGCCGTCGACGCGCAGCCGGGCGCTCGCGGACGGCAGGGTACGGTCGCTCGCCGCCGCGGTGGGCGGTGCGGCGCCGGGCTCGGCGCCGGGGATCACATGGGCGCGCGCGGCCGATGTGGGGCGCAGGAGCGTCCCGGCGAGAAGGCCGGAGAGAAGCACGCACAACGGCACCGCACGCCGCGACGGGCGGCGGGTCATGAGCAAATCGTACGCAGGTGGGTGTCGCCGGTGCGGCACTCATCCCCCAAGTCGTGGTGAAAGACCAGATCGGCGAGGACGGGCAGGTGGTCGGTGGCGGCGGCGAGGTCGGCCGGGGTGGCGCGCGGCACCCCGCACGCCCGCACGGCCAGGCCCGGCCCGGCGAACACCCCGTCGATGCGGTGGCGGGGCCGCGCGGCCGGGAAGGTGGCGCCGTCGCCCTCCGGCGCGGCGGCGAAGCAGTCGGTGTAGCGGCGGGTGAGGTAGCGCCAGGCGGGCCGGCCCGGCCCCTCGTTGAGGTCGCCCGCGAGCACGTCCGGCACGCCGAACCGGTCCCGCACCCGGGCCATGTGCTCCGCGATCTCCGCCGCGTGCCACAGCCGGGCCCCGGCCGAAAGGTCGAGGTGCACGCTGCCGACCGCGGCCCGGCGCCCGTCCTTCGCCACCACGGCGATCGCGAGCGCCCGGCGCTGCAACGGCGGGAACGGCCGCAGCAGGTGGTACTCGGCGTGGACGGTCCGCACGCCCGGCCCGGCCAGCACGGCGAGCGGTCCGCCGCGCCGCCCGGCCGCCACGGTCATGCCGACCCGCCGGGCGAGCACCGCGCGGCGCCACCACAGCAGCCGGGGCACCTCCTGGAGACAGAGCACGTCGGGCCGCATCGCGGTGATCACCCGTACCAGCGCGTCCACGTCGTCGCGCAGCGACCGCACGTTGTAGCAGGCCACCCGGAGCGTGGTCGCGGGCACGCCCGAGGCGGCCGGCCGTCCGGGGCCGCGCCGCGGCAGGGTCACCTGCGGCGGCCCCTTCCCGGACACGCCGGGCACGGCCCGGCCCCGGCGACCGTGCCGCCGAGCCGGGCGAGGAGCCTGCCGGGCGCCTCGCCCGCTCTCCGCAACATCGCCATGCACCCCGATAAACGCCCGAGGCCCGCGCCCCGGTTCCCGCCTTCCATGTGATCCGTGCGGCGTGCCCGGACCGGCCGCACAGGGCCGCCCGGACGCGCCCTCGGCCCGGTCAGGGCCGGACGCCGGAACGACCGTGCGGTCGCGCATCGGCCGGTCGCCTCCGGTTCGGATACCGGACCCGGCGTCCCGGTGACGCGGCGGCACCCCGGCGCAGCTGCGCCCGTCAGGCCGCCCTGCCCGGCCCGGGCCGGGCGCACCGTGGCGGAAAGCCGGGCACGCGGCCGCCTGCCGACCGTCGCCGATCCCGACGGCACCACCCTGCCATGGGCCCCGGCGGCCCGGCCCACATCCGCCCACCGCTTTACCTGAACGACACGACGTCGGGCCCCACCGCGGCCAGGCGCGCCGCGCTCCCAGCGAACCCATGGCGGCCTCCGCGCCCTCCCCGGCCGCGGAGGTCTGCGGCCGCCGCCGCACGCGGCGAACGCCGGAGACGGCCACCGCCTCCCCGGCGGCGCTGGCCGTGCCGCCCGTCGGCCGCGGCGTCCGGCGACGGGCCGGGTCAGCCGATCCGGGCGAGGTCGGCCGCGCCCACGATCCCGGCGGCCGGGCCGAGCTCGGCGATCCTGATCTCGGCGAGCGGGCGGTGGCCGTGGCCGACGACGCGGCGGGCGAACTCCTCGCGGGCGGCGTCGATGAACAGGTCGGCGGCGTGCGACACCCCGCCGCCGATGACGAAGCAGCCCGGGTCGAAGACCGCGGCGAGGTCCGCCAGGCCCTGGGCGAGCCAGCGGGCGAGCAGGCCGAACGCCTCCAGTGCCACCTCGTCGCCCTCCCGCGCCGCGGCGGCGACGATCTCGCCCCGGGCGGCGTCGAGGTTGCCGCCGGCGAGCTCCAGCAGCCGGGCGCCGCGCGACGGGTCGGCCGCGAACGCCTCGCGCGCGTCGGCGACGAGCGCGGTGCCGCTGCAGTACCGCTCCCAGCAGCCCCGGTTGCCGCAGCCGCACGGGCGGCCGTCGGGCACCACCCGCATGTGGCCCGGCTCGGCGCCCATGCCGTACCGGCCCCGGTAGAGCCGGCCGTCGAGCACGACGCCGCCGCCGATGCCGGTGCCGACGGTCACGCACACCATGTGGGTCTCGCCCCGGCCCGCCCCGAACCGGTACTCGCCCCAGGCCGTGGCGTTGGCGTCGTTCTCCACCACGACGGGCATGCCGATCAGGTCGCCGAGCTTCTGGCGCAGCGCCTCCTCCCGCCAGCCGGGCAGGTTCGGCGCGAACCGCAGCGCCGAGCGGGCCTCGTCCACGAACCCGGCCGCGCCGACGCCCACCGCGGTCACCTCGTGGCGGCACGCGAGCTCGTGCACGAGTCCCGCGATCACCTTCATGACCTCGTCGGGGTCGTCCGCCGGGGTGGGCCGCCGCAGATACTCGACGATCGTGCCGTCCTCGGCCACCACCCCGGCCAGAACCTTGGTGCCGCCGACGTCGATCCCGATGGTGTACGCCATCGCCTCCCCGCTTCCCGCCCTTCCGCCTCGGGTGCCGCCGCGTCGCGCGGCCGTGCAGTGCGGCTGCACAGGCCGCGCGTACCGGGCCGCGCCTACAGTGCCGCGCCTACGGTGCCGTGCTCACAGCGCCGCGCGTACAGTATCGCGCCGCTCAGTCCAGGTCGATCCGCTCCACCCGGCTCGCGGGCGCCTCCCGGTCCCGATCGCCGGCCCGTCCGCCGGACGGCGGCCGCTGCAGCGCCTCGAGCGCCTGCCGGAACGCGGCGATCAGCTCGCCGCCCGCCGCCAGCAGGTGGTCGGTCACGTCCCCGCGGGACTCACGCGCGGCGGCCTTCATCCGGCAGATGGGGCAGGCGCGGCAGATGTACTCCTCGCCGCGGTCCTCGTGCGCGGTCTCGGCGATCACCTCGCTCCACACGTCCCGCGGCTCGGACCGGCCGCCGAACGCCTGGCCGAGCCCGCTCATCCCGGCCCGGGCGCCGCCCTTCACCACGCCCTTGCCGATCTCGCGCATGACCCGGTCCTGCAGCGCCTCGAAGAGCTTGAGCGCCTCCTCGGCCACCGTGCCGATCGGGTCCCGGGGCGGCTCGCCCGGACCCGGTGCGTCCGATCCCGGCGTGCTCGTCCCGGCCTCCGGGCCGCCGCCGGCCGGGCGGCCGGGCTCCTCGGTCACCCGGGCGCCCTCGGCCTTGCCGTTCTCCCGGTTCTCGCTATCCCGGTTCTCAGTCATCTGACCCTCCTGCCCCGAACCGTACCCGGAGGCGGCCGTCGCGGAGCGACGCCTCCTCCACCGTGCGCCGGGCGAGCGCCGCGGGCAGCGCCAGGATCCGCCGGTACGGCCCGGCCGTGATGATCAGCTCGTCCCCCTTGCGCGCCAGGTCCACCTCGCCGCGCTCGGCGAACGGCAGCGCGAGGGTCAGCTCCCAGCCGCCCGCGCCGTCCGGGGCCACCCGCATCGGCGGCGGCACCTCCGGCCGGGCGAACGGGTCGGCCTCGCCATACAGGGTCTCGGCGAGGCCGGCCAGCGCCGGCACGCCGACCGGCTCGGCGGGCAGGTACGGCACGGTGTAGACCGGCAGCGGCGCGAACGACTCGTGGACCTCGGCGAGCCGCCGCTCCTGGGCCGCCACCCAGCCGTGCCGCCACGCGTCCGCCCCGCCGGCCGGGAACACCCGGTTGGCGATCACGGCGTCGACGCGGTAGCCGTACAGGCTGAGCGAGGTGAGGGTACGGCGGGCCTCGGCGACCACGACCGACTCCGGGGTGAGCACGAGCCGCACCGAGGCGTCGTCCCCGGCGAGCATGCCGCGGATCTCCAGCAGGCCGCGGTGCATGCGCTCGGCCGCGCCGAGCACGTCGTCGCCGGGCATGCTCACCTTCGCGACCTGGCGGACCAGCGGCGAGACCGCCCGCATCACCCGCCGCCCGGTCGGCAGCAGCCGGGTGACGTGCCAGTCGAGCGCCTCGGGCAGGGCGAGCAGCCGCAGCGTCTCCGCGGTCGGCGCGCAGTCGATCACGATCACGTCCCAGCGGCCGGTCCGCGCCTGCTCGCGCAGCTCGAGGAGCGCGATCACCTCCTCGGCTCCGGGCAGCACGGTGATCTCCTCGGAGGTCACCTCGTCGAGGCCGAGCTCGACGAGCACGTCCCTGGCGTACTCGCGCAGCTCGCCCCAGTGCCGCTCCAGCGACCGCTGGGTGTTCACCTGCTGCAGGAACAGGCCGGGCGCCACCTCGGCCGGGTCCTCGCTCGGCGGCACGGCGAGCGCGTCGGCGAGCGAGTGCGCGGTGTCGGTGGAGACCACCAGCGTCTTGTGGCCGCGCCGGGCGGCGAGCACGGCGGTGGCCGCCGCCACGGTCGTCTTGCCGACGCCGCCCTTTCCGGTGAACAGCAGCAGCCGCGGCCCGCCCGGGGCGGCCGGTCCGGCGGGTTCCCGCTGTGGCGCGCTCGCCGTCACCGGCCCTCGACGCGCTTCTTGAGGCCCTTCAGCGCGGTGTCGATGATCACCTTCTCGGCCTTGCGCTTGATCAGGCCGATCATCGGCACCTTGAGGTCGACCGCGAGCTCGTAGGTCACCTCGGTGCCCTCCCCGCGGGGGTCGAGCCGGTAGCTGCCGGCCAGATCGCTGATCATGCGGCCGGGCTCCACGATGCGCCAGTGCACCGCGTCGTCCCCGGACCACTCGTAGCCGAGCACGTACTCGTCGCTGATCACCCCGGCGTCGAGGACGAACCGCACGGTCGCCGGCCGCCCGTCGTCCCCCGTGGTGAGCACCTCGGCGCGCTTCACCTGCCCGGCCCACTCGGGGTACGACGCGAAGTCGGCGATGACCTTCATGATCGCCGGCTTGTCCGCGGCGATCGTGATACTCGACGTGGTGCGATCAGCCATGGTTTCACCGTACTCGCATTCTCAGATCTCGAGGACGTACGGCGTGCCGCGGGCGCGGAAGTGGCCGACGTTGAGGCACTCGGTGCGGCCGATGCGGGTGCGCGGCTTCAGCGGCTGGTGCACGTGCCCGAACAGGGCGTACCGCGGCTGGGTGGCGCGGATCGCCTCCAGCAGCGCCTCGCTGCCCCGCTCGAAGCGGCGGGCGGCCACGTCGTAGAGCAGCTCGGGCACGGCGGGCGGGATGTGCGAGCACAGCACGTCGACCCGGCCGAGCGCGGCCACCTTCGCCGCGTACTCCTCCTCACCGATCTCGTTGGGGGTACGGTAGCGGGTGGGAAGGCCGCCGCCGACGAACCCGAACACCAGGCCGCCGATCTCGGCGGTCCGCCCGTCGAGCACGTGGTGCCCGTCGCGCACGTAGTCGGCCCACAGCCGGGGCACGTCCACGTTGCCGTAGGTGAGGTAGGCGGGGGTGGGCAGCGCCGCGAACAGCTCGGCGTACTGCTCGCGCACCGCCCGCTCCAGGTGCTCGCGCGGGTCGCCGCCGAGCCGCGCCCACAGCTCCGCGGAGAACTCGCGGGCCTCGTCGAAACGTCCGGCGGTGCGCAGGCCGATATACCGGGTGGCGTTCTCGGCGCCGAACAACTGGGGAAATATCCCCTGGGAGTGGTCCTCGTAGTCGATGAACAGCAGCAGGTCGCCCAGGCAGATCAGGACGTCGGCCCCGTCGCCGGCCTTGGCGAGCGCATCGGCGCGGCCGTGCACATCACTGACGACGTGGACCCGCATGCCGTGCATCGTAACCCGCCGCACGACCGCCCGGGCGGGCCCCTACCGGCCCGGACGGGTACGGCCGGCGGCCGATCGACCCGTAAAGCTACCGATTCGTAAACATCGGGTGTAACGTCCCTGAAACCACCCAGTGCGTGCACCCGCAAGGAGCCACCGTGCGCGAGTACAGCGTTCCCACTCTTGTGGACGTCCCCGCCTCGGCGAACCTCACCGATACGGTGTTCGCCCGCGCCGAGCGGGAGCCTGCGGCCGTCGTGATCCGCCGCAAGGAGGGCGACGGCTGGGTCGACGTGACGGCCCGCCAGTTCGCCGACGAGGTCGTCCGCGTCGCCAAAGGCCTGATCGCCGCGGGCATCGAGCCGGGCGACCGGGTCGGGCTGATGTCCCGCACCCGGTACGAGTGGACCGTGCTCGACTACGCGATCTGGACGGCCGGAGCGGTCGGCGTGCCGATCTACGAGACGTCGTCGGCCGACCAGATCCGCTGGATCCTCTCCGACAGCGGCGCCCGGGCGGTGTTCGTCGAGCACGCCTCGCACGAGGAGACGGTGCGCGAGGTGCTCGCCGAGCTGCCCGGCGTCAAGCACCTGTGGCGGATCGAGGACGGCGGGCTCGACGAGTTGATCGCCGGCGGCGAGGGCGTCTCCGACGAGACGATCAACGAGCGCCGCACCGCCCGCGGCGGCCGCGACCTGGCCACGATCATCTACACCTCGGGCACCACCGGCATGCCCAAGGGGTGCAAGATCACCCACGACAACCTGCTGTTCACCGCCCGCAACGCCACCTCGGGGCCGCTGCGGCCGATGTTCGACGTGCAGGACCGGGCCGCGCTGCTGTTCCTGCCGCTCGCGCACAGCTTCGCGCGGCTCATCCAGGTGGCGCTGATCGAGACCCACACGGTCATGGCGCACACCCCGAACATCAAGAACGTCGCGCCCGACCTGCAGTCGCTGAAGCCGACGTTCCTGCTCGGGGTGCCCCGGGTGTTCGAGAAGGTCTACAACTCTGCGGAGCAGAAGGCGACCGCCGAGGGCAAGGGCAAGATCTTCCACCTCGCCGCGGACGTGGCGATCCGGTACAGCAAGGCGAAGGACTCCGGCGGCCCGGGGCTCGGCCTGCGGATCCAGCACGCGATCTTCGACAAGCTCGTGTACCACAAGATCCGCGCGGCCACCGGCGGCAGGCTCACCGCCGCGGTCTCCGGCGGCTCCGCGCTCGGCGACCGGCTCGGCCACTTCTTCCGCGGCATCGGCATCGAGGTGTTCGAGGGCTGGGGCCTCACCGAGACCTCCGCCCCGTCCACCGTGAACCCGGTCGGCGCCAACCGGATCGGCACGGTGGGCAAGCCGCTGCCCGGCGTCACGATCGCGGTCGCCGACGACGGGGAGATCCTCGTCTCCGGCCGGCACGTGTTCGACGGCTACTGGAACAACGAGAAGGCCACCGCCGAGGCCTTCGACGAGCAGGGCCGGCTGCGCACCGGCGACGTCGGCGAGCTCGACGAGGACGGCTACCTGAAGATCACCGGCCGGAAGAAGGAGATCATCGTCACCGCGGGCGGCAAGAACGTCGCCCCGGCGCCGCTGGAGGACCGCATCCGCGCCCACCCGCTGGTGAGCCAGGCGATGGTGGTCGGCGACGACCGGCCGTTCGTCGGCGCGCTGATCACCCTCGACCCCGAGGCGCTCGAGCAGTGGAAGGAGGCGAACGGCAGGCGGAACGCCACGCTCGCCGAGCTCGCCACCGACCCGGCGATCCTCGCCGAGATGCAGAAGGCGGTCGACGAGGCGAACCGCATGGTCTCCAAGGCCGAGCAGATCAAGAAGTTCATCGTGCTCGACACCGATCTCACCGAGGAGACCGGGCACGTCACGCCGAGCCTGAAGCTCAAGCGCGACATCGTCGCCCGCGACTTCGCCAAGCAGATCGAGAGCCTGTACGGCTGAGCGGGCGGCTTCGCCGGCGGGGGCCGTGCCTGCGGCCCCCGTTCCGTTTCCGGGGCCGTTCCCGCACGGCCCGGGCGGACGGACCGGCGGGCTCAGGCCGCCGCCTGGTAGCCGCGCGGCGTGACGCCGAAACAGCGCACGAACCAGCGGGTGAGGTGGCTCTGGTCGGCGAACCCGGTCAGGGCGGCGGCCTCGGCGGGGGCGTGCCCGAGGTCGTGGGGCTGCCGTACCGGGACGGGTCCGGCAACGAGTACCTGCCGATGATCCGCCGGCCTGTGCTCGTCTACGCCGCCGACCGGGACGGGCCGGCGCGCGCCTGCGAGCGGGCCCGCGCCCGCGGCCTCGCCGTCGCCGTCTACACCGAGGAGCTGTTCAAGACCTCGGACGACGAGGACAACCGGGCGGCGGTCGCGGCCGTGCCCGCCGACGAGCTCCGGCTCGCCGGGATCTGCGTGTCCGGCCCGCGGAACGCGGTGGACAAGGCGCTCAAGGGCCTGCCTCTGCATCCCTGAGGTCCGCGGCGCCGGACAGCAGCGCGGCGAAGCGCTCGGCGACCGCGTCCCAGCGCCACTCGCGCTCGATCCAGGCCCGGCCCCGCTCCCCCATCGCCCGCGCCCCGGCGGGGTCCTTGAGCAGGCCGATCAGCGCGTCCGCGACCTCGGCGGGCGAGCGGCCGTCCACCACCAGGCCGGTCTGCCCGGGCACCACCGCGTCGGGCGCGCCGCCCGAGTCGCCCGCGACCACGGGCAGGCCGGTCGCCGACGCCTCCAGGTAGACGATGCCGAGCCCTTCCACGTCCAGGCCCCACCGGCGGGTACGGCACGGCATCGCGAACACGTCGCCCGCGTCGTAGTAGGCGGGCAGCCGCCCCCACGGCACGGTGCCGGTGACGAGCACCGACCCGCCCAGGCCGCGCTCGGCGATCATGCGTTCCAGCGTCCTGCGGTACGGCCCGCCGCCGACGAGGAGCAGGAACGCCCCCGGGGCCGCGCGCAGCACTTCGGGCCAGACGCGGATCAGCGTGTCCTGCCCCTTGCGCGGCACGAGCCGGGAGACGCACACCACCACGGGCCGGTCCCCCAGGCCGAGCGCCGCCCGGATCTCGGCGCCGCCCGCCCCGGGGCGGAACACCTCGGTGTCCACGCCGGGCGTGAGCCGTACCAGCTTCTCCCGGGGGATCGGGCCGGCGAGCCGGTCGAAGGTGTAGTCGCCGAGGTAGGTGACGACGTCGGCGCCCGCGGCGATGCGGCGCAGCAGCCCGCGGCCGGGGGCGAGGCCGGCCCACGCGGCCTCGTGCCCGTGGGTGAGCATGACGATCCGGCGCGCCCCGGCCTGCCGCATCGCGGGCGCGAGCAGCCCCAGCGGCAGCGCCGCCCCGAACACGACCGTGTCGCAGCCGTGCTCCCGCACCAGCCGCGCGGCGCGGCGGGCCACGGACGGCCCCGGGAGCATGACCGTGGTGGGGTGGCGCACCACCCGGTACGGCTGGCGCGCGTCGAACGCCTCGCACCCCTTCCACCGCGGCGCGTAGACGACCAGCGACTCATGCGGCAGGCGCACGGCGAGGGCGTGCACGAACGCCTGGATGCCGCCCGGCCGGGGCGGGAAGTCGTTGGTGACGATCAGCGTGCTCACGTCGGGCCGTCTCGGTGCGCGGAGGCGGATGCCATGGCGTGCGCCCCGGACGCGATGGGACGCGCTCCGAATCTACTGCACACGCCCGTCGCCGCGGCGGCACCCGGGGTGATCTCCCCGGGTGCGCCCGGTGTCCCCGCCGCGGGCACGCCCGGGTGGCCGGGACGCGGCGCGGCCCCGCCCACCGGTGCGGCGTGGGCGGGGCCGCGGGCCGGCGCGGTCGGCCGCGGGCTACATGCCCGGGCGCACCGCGCCGCTGAAGGAGGCCTTGCGCCAGGCGCTGAGCTTGTCGATCCGGACCCGCTTGCCGGAGCTCGGCGAGTGGATCATCTTGCCCTTCCCGACGTACATGCCGACGTGGCCCTTGCCGTTGAAGAACAGCAGGTCACCCGGGCGCAGATCCTTCCAGGAGACCTTGGGCTTGATGCGGCGGTACTGAGCGGTGGTCACCCGCGGAATCCGCACGCCCGCCTTCCGCCAGGCGTACTGGACGAAGCCGGAGCAGTCGAAGGCGTGCGGGCCGGTCGCGCCGTAGCGGTACGGCGCGCCGATCTTCGACTTGGCGACGGCCACGGCCTTGCTCGCCTTCAGGCGCTGGCGTGCGGCCCTGCTCAGCTTCTTCTTGCCGCTCGCCGCGTTCCGCTTCGCGTCCTTCTTCGCCGTCTCGCTCGTCGTCGTGCTCGTCTCCGTCTCGCCGGTCGACGCGGCCGAGGCGTCCGTTTCGGAGGCGGACGCCGTCTGCGCCGACGCGGTGGCCTGGTCCGCGGCGGTCCCGGCGCCGGCCGGCGCCGTGATCTCCAGGGTCCCGGCCGTGGCCTCGGTGACCGGCGAACCGGCCGGGACCGCGGCCGTCGTGCCGCGGTCGGTGGCTGCGGCGTTCGCCGCGGCGGGGTCGAACGTGGCCACCCCGGTCGAGACGCTCACGGTGAGTGCGACACCACCGAGGGTGACGCGGGCGGCACGAGACAGACGGGGGCTGTGCGTGTTGGTAGACAGGATCGCTCCTAGGGTCTTCCGCTTGTGCCTACCGGGTTAGCTGACGGGTTCGGGTGGGGAAGTCTCGCCCTACGGTGACGATCACCGATTCACCCCGTGGCCCTTCTCGGCGGGCCGATTGGGTCCCCGGCTCCATGCCTCCTGACTGCACGGACTCGGCAATCCGCCGCGCCCCGATCGGCGATCGTTCCCTCGCCCGGGAACGCGGCGGCATATCGGTCTGTCATCGGGCACGCCCGGCGCCGATGCCGGGCGCGTCCCGCAGCGGAACGGCGTGCCCGCTGCCGGACGGAAAAGTTACCCAGTCGTGGCAAACACGTGAACCGATTCGGCCAAAACACTCACCCGCGGAACGCCGATCAAGAAACGAAATGCGCAGGTCAGTGCCGCTGTTGTTACCGTTCTGTGATTCGCGTCACAGACGGCCTCCACGGGCTTGAAGTCGCCGCGTCGACACCAAGCGTGACGCCAATCAAGATCGAATAACGCCCTCGCCGCAGCGGACGGTGATCGCTACACAGTGGAAACGAACGGGGGAACGCAACCACACCTGAGAAAATCTCGAAACCCGCGGGCCGCGGCGGCCCGGAAAAGCGCTTTCCATGCAGATCACGGGACGGTAAATCGCCACTTGCGCGTTTAAACGTGAGAAATATCACCCTCGTCCGGAGGGAGGCGGCGGCCGGCGTGGCGGTGAAAGGCTTCGCGAAAACCGCCCGGCGGCCGGATCCGTTACCGACGGTCGTGACGGCCGCGCGAGGCGCGCGGGGATCACCGTGCGGCCCGCGGCCGCCGGAACGGTGGTACGCGCCGCCACGGCACGCCGTACCGCGGCGCACGCGGGCGGCGGGCGGAGAGGGATCGGAGAGGGCGTGCGCGGACGCGTGGCACCGGCACAAGGCGTGTGGCGAGATTCGCGTCGCGGCCGACGCACGCCGGCACACGCCGCCGGACGGACGCCGTCACGGGACGGCCGTGCCGCGGGGCGTCCGAGGCCGGCCGGCGGCGGCGTGGATCGATCATCCGGCGTTCATCGCGCGGGCATCACGTGCGCTCCCCCGGCGGTGGCCCAGGGGGGCGGCGGGCGCGGCGAGCGTCCGGCCCGCCGGGCCCGGCCCAGCGCGTCCCGCGACGCCGTCTCGGCGTCTCCCACACCGGGACGCGGCGGGCCGGGCGGCGTACGTCGCGGCTACGGGCGCACCCCGCCGAGCAGCCGGTGCATGCCGTAGGCGGCGAGAGAGGTGATCTTCACGACGTCGCCGGTGCGCGGCGCGTGGACCATCTTCCCGTCGCCGACGTAGATGCCGACGTGTCCCAGGCTCCGGTTGAACACCAGGTCACCCGGCTGCAGCGCGTTGAGCGGCACCCGGCGGTTCGCGCCCCACGCCCACTGCTGGGTCGTGGTGCGCGGCAGCTGCACCCCGGCCGCCCGCCAGGCCGCCTGGGTGAGCCCGGAGCAGTCCCACGCCCCCGGCCCGGTGCCGCCGTACCGGTACGGCTTGCCGATCTGCGCGAAGGCGAACTGCAGCGCCACTCGGGCGTTGCCCGAGGCGGGCCCGGTGTAAGTCATGCCGGTGCTGTTGGGGTTACCGGTCTTGTAGGTCCCCAGCCGGCGCAGCAGCCGCTCCTGCTCGCGGACGAGCTTCTCGACCTCGATCTTCTTCCGGCGGAACTCCTCGCGGTCCTTCTCCGCCTCGTCGAGCGCCTGCTTGACCTCGTCGCGCCGCTTCTCCAGCTCCTTCACCGCCTGCTCGAAGCCCTTGACCGCCTCGGCGCGGGCGGCGGAGAGCTGGGTGAGCGTCGCGATGCCGCTCAGCGCCTGCCGCGGGTCCCCGGCGCCGGTGATGCCGGCGATGCCGATGTCGCCCTCCGAGTAGGCGGTCGCCACCAGGCTGCGGATCTCGGCGCGCATGCGGTCCACGCGCTCCTGGCGCTCCTTGAGGTCGGCGTTGAGCTCCCGGTACTTCTTCCGGGTCTTCTTCCAGCGCTCGTTCGCCTCGTTGTACCGCTCGACCGCCAGGTCCGCCTTGTCCTCGAGCTTCTTCAGCTTCGCCTTGGCCTCGGCGATCGTGGGCCGCGGCTCGGCCACGGCGGGGCCGGCCAGGCCCGCCTGCGCGACCAGCACGGCCGCGGACACGCCAACCGCGAGCGGAATCCGGCGGTGCCACGCGGAACGCCCCCGGCGATGACCGGCCTCACCGCTCGGCTCATCGAGGGCGCTCCCATTCCGAACATCGCGTACGGCCACGTTAGGTGCCAGCCTTCCCCAGCGAGATCACTGGGGCGTGACGTTACTCAATGGAATTCTGGGATTTCAACCGGTTCACCGGCATTGAACCGAAGGCCCGCCGCGGCCGTACCCGCAGGTGGGGTCACCCCCGTCCCAGGCGGCGGAGCAGCACGGATGACGGCAGCGGACGCGCGCCCATGCGGCGCACCGACTCGGCCACCTCCCGGTCGGAGGAGACCACCGCCATGGCCCTGCCGGGCGGCTCGGCGCGCACCAGCCGGCGGATGAGGTCGTCGGCGATCTCGCCGGGGGCGCTGAACAGCACCCGCACCCCGCGCGGGGCCTGCACCTGCACCGGCCCGTCGAGCTCGGCGCCGTCGAACACGCAGGTGATCTCCACCCGCGACTGCACGGCGAGGCCGCCGAGCCCGGTGAGCAGCCGGGCGCGCTGGTCGACGAGGGTGAGCGACGGATACCCGGTCTTGGTGACGTTGTAGCCGTCGACGATGAGGTGGAGCCGGGGGATGGCGAGCAGCTGGTCGAGCAGCGCCGGATCGTCGTCGTCGAGGGCCCGCGCGGGCATCGCGCGCACGCTCGGCCCCTTCGGGGTGACCGCGGCCACCGAGTCGGCCGGGCGGGTGATGGAGGCGGGCAGCGCCAGCTCGCTGCGCAGCCCGGCGGCGGCGTCCTGCAGCGTGTCGAGCAGCACCCGGATGCGCGCGTCGTCGAAGGTGCGCCCCTCGCGCGCCGCGCGGCGGGCCGCCTCGGCCTGCTCCTCGGCCTCGGCGAGCCGCTCCCGCAGCCGCCGGATCTCGGCCTCGTTCGCGCCGGCCGCCCGCTCGGCGGCCGCCTTCGCCTCGGCCGCGACCGTCTCCAGCTCCGCGGCCCGCGCCTCGGCGGTCTTCACCCGCTCCCGCGCGTCGTGCAGCTTGCGCCGCAGGTCGGAGATCTCGGCGCGGGCCTCCCTGAGCTGCTCGCGCAGCCGTTCGATCTCCTCCTTGCTCGCGTTCTTCTGCGCCGCGAGCTGCTCCCGGAGCCGGGCGATCGTCTGCTCGTGGGCGGTCTCCTCGGCCACGGCCGCACACCGCTCCAGCTCGGCCCGCGCGGTCTCCACCAGGTCCGGCCAGCCGGGCGGCCGGGTGAGGTACGCCGCGGCGGCGACGATCACCGGGTCCGCGGCCGCGGGCACCGTGCCCTCGGCGAGGCTGCGCACCAGCTCGGGCCACGCCTCGGTCAGGGCCTCCGCCACGGTCTCGCGGAAGGTCTTGTCGGTCTCGAGCTGGGTGGCGATCGGCGCGCCGCCGAGCTTGGCCCGCTTGCGCGGATCGAACCGGGCGATGGTGCGCAGCGGCGGAGGCACGGCTGAGGGGGGCAGCGTCCCGAGCACCTGGGCCGCGAGATCGACCACATGGGCGCGGACCGGCTCGGGCAACGGGCGAGACAGACCCTCTTCGGCGGAACTCATACCCTTGCTCCCAGTCTGGCCCCTGCCATGCACACCCTCGGCGAACCCTTCATGTCCTCCTTGTCAAGGGTACGACCGTGTCGCACCCGATCGAGTCGGCAAGGTCACGCGGAGCGACATGAAGCGCCGGTGAACGGACCGTCATCTCAGCTTATAGACAAGCGCTTGCTCGAATCACTGGGGCGGCGCCCCGCGCCCGCGCGCCGTCCGCACCGGCCCCGCCGCTCGGCGATGTCGGTGGCGACCTTTAATGTCTCCGGGCGTGGAAGGTGTACAGGGCACGCTCGACGAGCTCGGCACCCCGCTGCACGAGGTGACGTTCGTGGTGTTCGACCTGGAGACCACCGGGGGGTCGGCCAGGGAACACGCGATCACCGAGATCGGCGCGGTCAAGGTGCGGGGCGGCGAGCGGCTCGGCGAGCTCGCCACGCTCGTCGACCCCGGGCGGTCCATCCCGCCGTTCATCACCGTGCTCACCGGGATCACCGACGCGATGGTGGCGGCCGCGCCGAAGCTCGCCGCGGTGCTTCCCACGTTCCTCGAGTTCATCCGCGGGGCGGTGCTCGTCGCCCACAACGCGCCCTTCGACGTCGGCTTCCTCAAGGCCGCCTGCGCCGAGCTCGGCTACCCGCCGCCCGCCAACCCGGTGGTGGACACCGCCGACCTCGCCCGGCGCATGCTCACCCGCGACGAGGCCCCGAACTGCAAGCTCGCCACCCTCGCCCGGCTGTTCCGCAGCCCGAACCAGCCCTGTCACCGGGCCCTCGCCGACGCCCGCGCCACCGTGGACGTGCTGCACGCCCTGCTCGAGCGCGCCGGCGCGTTCGGCGTGCACACGCTGGAGGAGCTCACCGGCTTCGTGCGCGCGCCCTCCCCGCAGCAGCAGCGCAAACGCCACCTCGCCGAGGCCGTCCCGCAGGCCCCGGGCGTCTACGTGTTCGAGGACGCCCGCGGCGAGCCGCTGTACGTCGGCAAGAGCGCCAACCTGCGCGCCCGGGTGCGCTCGTATTTCACCGCGGCCGAGACCCGCCCGCGCATCCGCGAAATGATCGGCATCGCCGAGCGGGTGCGCCCGATCGTCTGCGCCACCGCGCTCGAGGCCGAGGTGCGCGAGCTGCGCCTGATCGCCGCGGCCAAGCCCCGGTACAACCGCCGCTCCCGGTTCCCCGAGCGGGCGGTGTGGCTCAAGCTCACCGACGAGCCCTTCCCCCGGCTCGCGATCGTGCGGGAGGTGAAGGACGACGGCTGCGCCTACCTCGGCCCGTTCGGCGGCATGCGCGCCGCGGACGACGCCCGCACCGCGATCCACGAGGCGGTGCCGCTGCGCCGGTGCAGCGAGCGCATCACGCTCCGCACCCGGCGGCCGGCGTGCGCGCTCGCCGGGCTCGGCCGGTGCGGCGCGCCGTGCGAAGGCCGCCAGACCCCGGAGGCGTACGCCCGGCACGTCGCGGCCGCGCGCCGCGCGATGACCGAGGACGCCGAGATCGTCTGGGCCGCGGTGAAGGCCCGCATCGACCGGCTCGCCGCCGAGCAGCGGTACGAGGAGGCCGCGGTCGACCGCGACCGCCTCGCCACCTACGTCCGGGTCGCGGCCCGCATGCAGCGCCTCGCCGCGCTCACCCGCATCCCGCAGCTGGTCGCCGCCGCCCCGGCGCCGGGTTCCGACGGCGGCTGGGACGTCCACGTCATCCGGTACGGCAGGCTCGCCGCCGCCGGGGTGATGCCGCGCGGCGCCCACCCCGTCCCGTACGTGGAGGCGCTCGTCGCCACCGCCGAGACCGTGGTGCCCGGTCCCGGACCCACCCCGGCGGCGAGCGCCGAGGAGACCGAGTGCATCCTGCGCTGGCTGGAGACCCCCGGCGTGCGCCTCGCCCAGGTGGACGGCTCGTGGAGCCTGCCGGTGAACGGCGCGGGGCGGCTGCTCGGCCGCATCGAGCTCGCCTACCGCGGCCGCGAGGAGCGCTCCGCCCGCGAGGGGCGGCCGCTGCGCTGACGCCGGACCCCGCGACCCGCGCTAGAGTCGGGCAGGAACCGGCGCGCGCGGGCGTGTGCCGGCGTCCGCACCGGCCCGCGGGTCCGGCGGTCCGCACGACGCGACGCCGCCCGGCCGCGCAGGACCGCGCCGGGACCGTCATCCGGGCACCCGGCGCATCGCGGATGCGTCCAGGTGCAACCCGGCGCATCCCGCCCAGGAAACCCGCGTCGCGGGCGCACCCGGGCCCGCGACCCTGCCGTATCCGGCGTCCGCCGCGCCCGCCCGGCGCCGCGCGGGACGCCGTGGGAGAGAGGAAACGATGGTCACCGCGATCGTGCACATCAAGACCGAGGTGGACAGGATTCCCGAGGTCGCCGAGGAGATCGCCGGCATCGAGGGGGTGAGCGAGGTCTACTCGATCACCGGCGACTACGATCTCCTCGCCATGGTGCGCGTGCCGGCGTACGAGGACGTCGCCGAGATCATCCCCGGGCGGATCAACAAGGTGCCGGGCGTGCTCGCCACCGAGACGCACCTGGCGTTCCGCACCTACTCCCGGCACGACCTGGAGGCCGCCTTCTCCATCGGCCTGGAGTCGGCCGACTGACATCCGGCGCGTTCGCCGCGCCGCCCGGGGTCGCCGATCGACCGGCACGCCGTACCCGCCCGGCCCGGGCGCCGGGCGGGCCACCCCGCGGGACCGGGCGCGGGTGCGCGCCGGCCGGGAACGCCGCGGCCGAGCGTTCCGCCGCGCGGCACCGCGCGATCACCGGTTGCCGCGGCCGCCGCACCGGCGGCGGGCCGTCCCCTCGCCCACGCCGCGCCGATGCGACCGCGGCCGCTGCCGCACGGCCGCCGGGATCGGCGCGCCGCCCCGGGCCGCCGCGGCGCCGCATCGCCGTACGCACCGATCGCGGCGGCGTCGATCCGCTATCGATGCCGCATCGGATGGGCAACATTTAAATACGTATCGATCAGCGGCGGCGGTCGGCCGGTCGCCGGACACGGAACGGCCCGCCGGACGCCGCCTGCGCGCCCGGCGGGCACGACTGTGTTCCCGCTTCCGTGTTCCGTCCTGCGCCGGGTCCCCGGTCAGGACCGCGCGGACCTGTTGTTGTGCAGCGAGCGGCTGACCTCGATCCAGCGCTCCAGGGTCGCGGCGGCCGCGCCCGAGTCGACCGCCTGCGCCGCCCGCTCGTAGCCCTCGGCCATCGCCTCGACGAAGTCCTTGCCGGCGCCGTCCAGCGCGGTGAGCGCCGCGGCCGCGTTCAGCAGCACGGCGTCCCGCACCGGGCCCTTCCGGCCGGCGAGCACGTCGCGCACAGCCTGGGCGTTGTACGCCACGTCGCCGCCGCGGAGCGCGCCGGGCTCCGCCCGCGGGATGCCGAGCACCTTCGGGTCGAAGGTGAGCTGCTCGGCCGTGCCGTCGCGGACCACGAACACCGTCGAGGTGGCCGAGATGCTCAGCTCGTCGAGGCCGTCGTCGCCGCGGAACACCACCGCCGACACCCCACGCTCGGCGAACACGCCCGCGACCACCGGCAGCATGCGCTCCTCGAACACGCCGATCGCCTGCGAGGTCGGCTGCGCCGGGTTGGTGAGCGGGCCGAGGAAGTTGAACACGGTCGGCACGCCGATCTCCTTGCGGGCCGGGGCCACGTGCTTGAGCGCCGGGTGGTAGACCGGGGCGAAGCAGAACGCGATCCCCGCCTCCTCGGCGATGCGCGCGGTGTCCTCCGGGGTGTGGTCGAGCGCCACCCCCAGGTGCTCCAGCACGTCGGCGGCGCCGCACGAGGAGGAGGCCGCCCGGTTGCCGTGCTTGACCACGCGGGCGCCGGCGGCGGCGGCGACGATCGCGGCCATCGTCGAGACGTTGACGGTGTGCGCCCGGTCGCCGCCGGTGCCGACGATGTCGACCACCGGGCCCTCGACGCGCAGCGGCACGGCCCGCCGCAGCATCGTGCGCGCCATGCCGGTCACCTCGGCGACCGTCTCACCCTTGGCGCGCAGCGCCACGGCGAACGCGGCCACCTGAGCCGAGGTCGCCGAGCCCGACATGATCTCGTCCATCGCCCAGGCGGTCTCGTCGGCGGTGAGGTCCTCGCCGGCCAGCAAGGCCGACAGTAAGGCGGGCCATGTGGTACGCGCGTCCATTTGCGTCTCCATAGTTCCGATAACTCGCCTGTGGCACGCGACCCTATCGGCCGGGCCCGCGCTCGGTGGCCGCATTCACGCACCGGAAACCGCTCGCCGGGCATGCCCGCGGCCGTGCCGTACACGCCCGGCGAGGACTCACCGCGTGGCGGGGAGCTTCGCGGCCGCCCGCTTGCGCATCAGGTCGGCGACGGTCTCGGCGAGGACCACCGGGTCGATCGGCCGGACCACGACGGCCTCCGCGCGGGACCAGGTGGCGAGCCAGCGGTCGTCGCGCCGCGCCACCACGAGGCAGATCGGCGGGCATTCGTAGATTTCGTCCTTGGCCTGCCGGGCGATGCCCATGCCGCCCGCGGGCACCGCCTCGCCGTCGAGCACCGCGACGTCGATCTCTCCGGACTCCAGGTGCTTGAACACCGCGGGCGGGGTGGCGGACTCCACGATCTCCACGGGAGGCAGGTCCGGGGCCGGGCGCCGCCCGATCGCCAGCCGGATCTCCTCCCGGGTGCTCGCGTCGTCGCTGTAGACGAGAACCCTCATGTCACGCTCACTGTCGGTCGGCGAGGTATTGTCACCTGGGGATGCTACCGGGCCGGCCGATGGTACTCGGGCATCGGCGGCACCTGCGCGCACATGTGCGCGACTACGCACGGTGTTTCAGAGGCTATAGGGGGGCCGTGCGGAGGACCGACCACCTCAGCCGCAATAATGCTGCCCGTGGCGACAGCATCCGCAATCTCGACGACGACAGCCCACGCGTCCCGCAGGCCGAATCTGGTCAGCGTCGGGACGATCGTCTGGCTGTCCTCCGAACTCATGTTCTTCGCGGCGCTGTTCGCGATGTACTTCACCATCCGGTCGGTCAGCCTTGGCCAGGACAAGCCCTGGCCAACGGTCGAACTTGACGTACCGTTCGCGCTGTTCAACACGGTCGTCCTGGTGCTGTCCAGTGTGACGTGCCAGATGGGCGTGTGGGCGGCCGAGCGGGGTCAGGTAGGGAAGCTCCGTTTCTGGTACGTCGTCAGCTTCCTGTTGGGCGCGTACTTCGTGGGCGGCCAGCTGTGGGAGTACCGCGAGCTGGTCCACGAGGGCCTCACCCTCTCCTCTGACGCCTACGGTTCGATCTTCTACCTGGCCACGGGCTTCCACGGCCTGCACGTGACCGGTGGTCTGATCGCGTTCCTGTTCATGCTGGGACGCACGTACGCCGCGAAGCGCTTCACCCACGAACAGGCCACCAGCGCCATCGTCGTGTCCTATTACTGGCACTTCGTCGACGTCGTCTGGATCGGTCTGTTCGCGACCATCTACATCATCAAGTGATCAGAACGGGGATTCCGGTGAATTCGATCACCGCGCGACGGCGGCATCCCCTCGCGCGTTATGCCGTCATTCTTCTGGCCCTGTGTCTGGTCGGGGGAGCGTATGCACTCCTGTCCCCGGCCGGGGACCGGGCGGACGCGGCCATCGCGTCGGGCAAGAACGACGACGTGGCCAACGGCAAGGCGCTGTTCGAGGCGAACTGCTCCAGTTGCCACGGCCTGAACGGCCAGGGCGTGCCGGGCAACGGCCCGTCGCTGATCGGTGTGGGAGCGGCCGCGGTCGACTTCCAGGTCAGCACCGGGCGCATGCCGGCGGCGAACAGCACCGGTGCGCAGGCGCGGCGGAAGGCCCTGCCCGAGTGGGTGACCCCGGAGGCGATCGACGACCTGGCGGCGTACGTGCAGTCGCTGGGCGGCGGTCCCACCCGGCCGACCGCCGACATGGTGGACCCGGCCAAGGGCGACCCGGCCAAGGGCGGCGAGCTGTTCCGTGCGAACTGCATCCAGTGCCACAACTGGGTGGGCGCCGGCGGTGCCCTGACCGAGGGCAAGCACGCGCCGAGCCTGAACAAGGCCACACCGACTCAGATCTACGAGGCCATGATCACGGGCCCGCAGGCGATGCCGGAGTTCAACGACTCCACGATCACTCCCGAGCAGAAGCGGGACATGATCGCCTACATCGTCAAGGTCCGCGAGCAGGTCGACCCGGGCGGTAGCGGTCTCGGCCGCATCGGCCCGGTCACCGAGGGTCTCGTGGCGTGGATCGTGGGCATCGGCCTGCTGTGCCTCGCCTCCATCTGGATCACCGCGAAGAAGCGGGCGAAGAAATGAGTGAAAGGGAAAACACCGGAACCCCGGAGGAGCGGGTACCGCACCGGGTGATCGGAACTCCGCGGCCCGGCGCCCCGG
Organism: Actinomycetota bacterium; assembly: GCA_003242605.1. Classification (GTDB taxonomy): domain Bacteria; phylum Actinomycetota; class Actinomycetes; order Streptosporangiales; family Streptosporangiaceae; genus Thermopolyspora. The sequence continues at coordinate 11,310 of QGUZ01000005.1, read as the reverse complement.
CGGGCGTCACGACGGACGCCGAGCCCGACGCGCGCGCCACCATGGACGGCGGCGTGCGCGAGCTGGAGCCCGGTACCGGCGTCATCTACCCGGACCCGGCGAAGGCCAAGCGGGCCGAGCGGCTCGTCGCGCTGCTGTTCCTGCTGGCCTTCCTCGCCGGCGTCGGGTTCATCGTGTCGTACGTGGTGTTCCAGGTCGGCGACATCGACAGCACCGCGGTGTCGAACCTGGCGCTCGGCGGCACGATGACGGTCGCCTTCCTCGCGCTCGCCATCGGGCTGGTGGTCTGGGTGCGGCAGATCATGCCCAAGTACAACCTGGTGCAGGAGCGCCACCCGATGGCGTCGGAGCCCGAGGTCCGGGAGGAGGTCTCCCGGATCTTCACGCAGGGCGCGGAGGAAAGCGGCTTCCTCAAGCACAAGCTGCTGCGCCGGACGCTGCTGCTGGCCGCCGCGCCGCTCGGCCTGGCGCCGCTGGTGCTGCTCAAGGACCTCGGCCCGCTGCCGGGGGACAAGCTGCGGCACACCGTGTGGCGCAAGGGCATGCGGCTCGTCGTCGAGGGCACCGGCCAGCCCATCCGGGCCGCGGACTTCAACTCGCCCGGCGGCATCCTCTCGGTGGTTCCCGAGGGTTACGAGCACGACCTGAACGCGCTGGCCAAGGCCACGCTCATCCTCATCAAGCTGCGTCCCGAGGAGTTCAAGTCGGGTACCAACCTGAACTGGACGTACGACGGGATCGTGGCGTACTCCAAGATCTGCACGCACGTGGGCTGCCCTGCCGCCCTGTACGAGCGGACGACCAACCACATCCTGTGCCCGTGCCACCAGTCGACCTTCGACGCCGCCGACGGCGCGAAGGTCATCTTCGGCCCGGCCGCCCGGCCGCTCCCGCAGCTGCCCATCACCGTGGACAGCGAGGGCTACCTCGTCGCGCAGAGCGACTTCCAGGTTCCGGTCGGGCCCAGCTTCTGGGAGCGGGGCGACGCGGAAGCCGAAGTTAGGGGGAACGCATGAGCAGCGCGACACAGGCCGGTGCGCGCCCGGGCTCAGGCTCGTTCACGCCTCCCAAGGCGGTCAGCGGCGTCAGCAAGTTCGTGGACGACCGTTTCGGCGCGGGGAACTTCCTCAAGCGCAACATGCGCAAGATCTTCCCCGACCACTGGTCGTTCCTGCTGGGCGAGATCGCGCTGTACTCGTTCATCATCCTGCTGCTCACCGGCACGTTCCTGACCTTCTGGTTCGAGCCGAGCATGCAGGAGGTCGAGTACACCGGCTCGTACGAGCCGCTGCGCGGCGTCCACATGTCCGCCGCGTACGCGTCGGCGCTGGAGATCACCTTCGACGTGCGCGGCGGCCTGCTCATGCGGCAGATCCACCACTGGGCGGCGCTGCTGTTCGTCGCCGGGATGATGGCCCACATGCTCCGGGTCTTCTTCACCGGCGCGTACCGCAAGCCGCGCGAGATCAACTGGCTCATCGGTCTGCTGCTGCTCTCGCTGGCGCTGTTCGAGGGTCTGTTCGGGTACTCGCTCCCGGACGACCTGCTCTCCGGCGCGGGCCTGCGGATCAGCCAGGGTGTGCTGGTCTCCATCCCGCTGGTCGGTACGTACCTGCAGTTCTTCCTGTTCGGCGGGGAGTACCCCGGTGACGACGTCATCGGCCGGTTCTACAGCCTGCACATCCTGATCATCCCGGGCATCCTGCTCGCGCTCATCAGTGCCCACATGATCATCATGTGGGTGCAGAAGCACACGCAGATGCCGGGCAAGGGCCGCACCGAGACGAACGTGGTGGGCGCGCCGTTCTTCCCCGCCTTCATGGTGAAGTCGGGCGCCTACTTCATGTTCACCTTCGCGGTGCTCGCCGGGCTCGGGACCTTCGCCCAGATCAACCCGATCTGGCTGTACGGCCCCTACACTCCGGCGGACATCTCGGCCGGCTCCCAGCCCGACTTCTACATGGGCTTCCTCGAGGGCGCGCTGCGGCTGATGCCCGCCTGGGAGATCAACATCGGCGGCTACACGCTGGCGCTCAGCGTGATCATCCCGGCCCTGCTGCCGCTCGGGATCATCATGACCGGTGCGGCGCTCTACCCGTTCATCGAGCGGTGGGTGACCGGGGACAACCGCGAGCACCACATCGCCGACCGGCCGCGCAACAACCCGCACCGCACCGCGATCGGCGTCGCCGCCATCACCTTCTACGGCATCCTGTGGCTGCTCGGTGCGAACGACGAGATCTCGATGCACTTCAACATCAGCCTGTTCGCGCTGACCTGGTTCGGGCGCATCGCGATCTTCGTCGGCCCGGTGATCGCCTACATCGTGACCTACCGGATCTGCATCGGCCTGCAGCGCAAGGACGCCGAGGTGCTGGCGCACGGCGTGGAGTCCGGTGTGATCGTGCGGTCGCCCGAGGGCGGCTACTCGGAAATCCACGTCGAGCCCGACGAGGACATCGCCGAGCACATCCGCGGCAAGAAGGAGATCCCGATGCTGCCGGCCGCCGAGGCCGACGGCGAGGGCATCCCGCCCAAGGAGGCGCGCGGCCCGCTCGGCAGGCTGCGTGTCCGGCTCAGCCGCGCCTACGGCACCGACCTCGTGCCGCTGCCCGCCAAGGGCGAGGAGCACGGCGACGGCGAGCACGCCGCCGTCGGCACCGGTGGGGAGCGCAAGGAACTGCACTGACGGCGGCCGCACCGACGGCATCGGACCGACCGGCAGGCGAAGGATCGGCCCGGACGGAGAACCTCCGTCCGGGCCGATCGCTTTGTTCAGGCTCGGTCTCTCTCAGGCTCGGTCTCCCCCGGCTCTGCGCTGCCGTCGTGTCCCGGGGCCGCGCCCGCGGTCCCCGGGCCCTCTCTCCCCTGCTCGCCGTCCTGCGGAAATGCCCCTGTACGACCCTCAGGACTCCGTAGGAGCCTGCGCGGCCGCCGGCGGGTGCTTGGTACCCGGAAGGGGCTCGGTCACGGCAGCGATGCGCAGAGCGCTCCAGCGGAGCCACTGCGGCCAGGAGAGCTGCCAGTGCCCCCAGCCGTTGGTCGGCTCCAGCTCGCGCGGCGAGCCCTTGACGATGATCGGGTCGCCGATGAGCGTGTGGTTCTTGAACCACTTGGCGTTCGCCGGGCTCACGTTGACGCAGCCGTGGCTGACGTTCGCACGGCCCTGCGACCCCACCGACCAGGGTGCGCCGTGCACGTACTCGCCGCTGTTGGAGATGCGCACGGTGTCGTACACGGTGAGCCGGTAGTAGCCCGGATCGCCCGGCCCGGCGTCCGGCGAGGTCATGATCGTGACGTCCTCGCGGGACATCGCCAGGTGGATGCCGTTCGTGGTGTGGTACTTGCGCACGCCGCCGCGGCCCGCGCTCACCGGGATGGTCCGGATCACCTTGCCGTTGCGCTCGACCGTCATGTGGTGGGTGCGCACGTCGATGGTGCTGATCTGGGACCGGCCGATGCGGAACTCCCGCACGTAGTCGCGGTCGCCGTACAGCCCGTCGCCGCCGGGCGCGCCGGCGAGCAGCGCCTCCACGCGCACCTTGGTGCCCGCCGGCCAGTACCGCTTGGGCCGGTAGTGCACGGTCTTGTCGTCGAACCAGTGCCAGCTCCCGGTGACCGGCTTGGAGGTGAGCACCCGCAGGTTCCGCTCGACCGAGACCCGGTCGGTGATCGGCTTGTCGAACGTGATCATGATCGGCATGCCCACGCCGACCGTGTCGCCGGTGATCTCCTTGCTCGGGAGGAGGTCGGTGATGCGGAACGTCTGCGTCGCGGGCACCGTGGTGAAGGTGCTGGTCCGGCGCGTCTCGCCACCGGGGGTGGCGATCACGGCGTCCACCCGGTAGGTACGGCCCGGCAGCATGTTGCGCAGGCTGCGCCAGCGGGTCCGGTCGGCGCTCATCCGCCCCTGGACGGGCTTGCCGCCCGCCTGCACCGTCACCTGCTTGAGCGTGCCGTGCGCGGCGCTGACGAGGATCGGCGCGTCCGGGCGGACGTGGGTCGCGCCGTCGGCGGGGGTGATGACGACCTCGGCCGCCGGCTCCTGCCGCTGGGCGGCCGTCTGCTCCTTCGGTGCCGAGGCGCAGGAGGCGGCCAGCGCGAGGACGAGTGCCCCTGCCCCATACGCGGATATCTGTCGCACCTCTGAGTCCCCCAGCTCCGGTCGATCACGCGTCGTGCTGGCTCTATACCCGTGCGTGTGCGACTCGCTCCGCATATGGAAAACCGGGGAACAAAAAACACCATCGGAGCGGCCGACGGCTCGTTGCGAACCGCGGCCGCTCCGATGGCGGACCTTCCAGCTGGCCTGGTCTGCGGGCCGGCCGACCCGTGGGGAGTTACGCGACCGGAAAGCGGTGCCCCCGGATCAGTGCGAGAAGTTCTTCCGGTAGTACTCGAACACGAAGCCGACCAGGGTGCACACCACCGCGACCAGACCGATGAGGAACAGCCACCAGCCGACGACGAACCCCACGAAGGCGAGCGCCGCGGAGAGGCACACGAACAGCGGCCACCAGCTGTGCGGCGGGAAGAACCCGACCTCGCCGGCCGCCTGGTGGATCTCGCCCTCCTTGTCGTCCTCGGGCTGGTCACCCACCCGGCGCGCGGTGAACAGCAGGTAGTAGCCGATCATGAAGGCCAGGCCGATGGAGATCGCCAGGGCGGTGGTGCCGGCGGGCTCCCGCGACCAGAACCAGTAGATCACGTCGACCGCGGCGAAGAACACGCCGACGGCGATCAGCAGCCATCCCTGGATCTTCATCGGACCTCCTCAAGCTCCCGCCGCTGGCCGGGCGGAAGGTGCGGGTGCTTCAGGTCGAAGGCCGGACGCTCGGAGCGGATCCGCGGCAGCGACACGAAGTTGTGCCGCGGCGGCGGGCACGAGGTCGTCCACTCCAGCGAGTTGCCGTAGCCCCACGGGTCGTTGACCGTGACCTTCTCCCCCACCCGGGCGGTACGCCAGACGTTGTAGAGGAAGAACAGCGTCGACAGGCCGAGCACCACGGCACCCGCCGAGGAGATCATGTTCAGCGTGGTGAAGCCGTCGGCCGGCGAGTAGTCAGAGTACCGGCGCGGGAAGCCGATCACGCCCAGCCAGTGCTGCACCAGGAACGTGGTGTGGAAGCCGATGAACAGCGTCCAGAAGTGCCACTTGGCGAGCGTCTCGTTGAGCATCTTCCCGGTGAGCTTCGGCCACCAGAAGTAGAAGCCGGCGAACATCGCGAACACCACCGTGCCGAACACCGTGTAGTGGAAGTGGCCCACCACGAAGTAGGTGTCGGTGATGTGGAAGTCGAGCGGCGGCGACGCGAGGATGACGCCGGTGAGACCGCCGAAGAGGAAGGTCACCATGAAGCCGATGGTGAACAGCATCGGCGACTCGAAGGTCAGGTGGCCGCGCCACATCGTACCGATCCAGTTGAAGAACTTCACGCCGGTCGGCACCGCGATCAGGAAGGTCATGAAGGAGAAGAACGGCAGCAGCACCTGGCCGGTGGGGAACATGTGGTGCGCCCACACCGCCATCGACAGGCCGGCGATCGCGAGCGTGGCGCCGACGAGGCCGACGTACCCGAAGATCGGCTTGCGGCTGAACACCGGGATGATCTCGGTCGCGATGCCGAAGAACGGCAGCGCGATGACGTAGACCTCCGGGTGGCCGAAGAACCAGAACAGGTGCTGGTAGAGGATCGGCCCGCCGGAGCTCGGGTCGAAGATGTGCGTGCCGAGCTTGCGGTCGGCCTCCAGCGCGAGCAGCGTGGCGGCGAGCACCGGGAACACCAGCAGCACCAGGATGCTGGTGAGCAGGACGTTCCAGGTGAAGATCGGCATGCGGAACATCGTCATACCGGGCGCCCGCATGCAGATGATCGTGGTGATGAAGTTCACCGCGCCGAGGATCGAGCCCAGACCAGCGAGCGAGAAGCCCATGATCCACAGGTCGTGGCCGACGCTCGGCGAGAACGTGTCATCCGACAGCGGCGCGTACGCGAACCACCCGAAGGAGGCGGCCCCGTCGGGGGTGAAGAACGCGCTCAGCGCGATCAGGCCGCCGAACAGGAAGAGCCAGTAGCTCACCATGTTCAGCCGCGGGAACGCCACGTCCGGCGCGCCGATCTGCAGCGGCATGATCGCGTTGGCGAACCCGGCGAACAGCGGCGTGGCGAACAGCAGCAGCATCACCGCGCCGTGCATGGTGAACATCTGGTTGTACTGCTCGTTGGTGAGCAGCTGCAGGCCAGGATGGGCCAGCTCGGCGCGGATGGCGAGCGCCATGACGCCACCGATCAGGAAGAACGCGAAGGAGGTGATCAGGTAGAGGTTACCGATCACCTTGTGGTCGGTGGACGAGGCCCATTTGGCGATGATCGTGCCCACGCTGGACCGGCGGGTGCGGGCACCGGCCGCGGGCGGAAGCGAGTATTCGGCGGCGCTCACTGGGTACTCCCGGCTGCCTGGGCGTTCGTTGCCTGGTTCATGTACTGCTCAAACTCGTCCTGCGGCACGAGCTTGACGTTGAAGAGCATACGGGCGTGGTCCTGGCCGCACAGCTCGGCGCAGCGGCCGGCGAACACGCCGGTGCGGTCCAGGGTCTTGATCTCGAACTCGTTCGTGACGCCGGGGATGACGTCCATCTTGAACAGGAACGCCGGCACCCAGAACGAGTGGATGACGTTGTTCGACTCCAGGACGAACCGCACGCGCTTGCCGCCGCTGGGCAGCACGAGCTGCGGCCCCTGCCGGTAGTCGCTCACCGGCAGCCCGGTGACCGTCGCCGTCTTGCCCTGGTACTCGGTGGTGAAGCGCCAGCTCCACTGGAACGCCTCCACCTTGACCGTCACGTCCGGGTTCGGGGACTTCTCCAGCAGGTAGTCCTGGTCCCGGGCGGTGAAGTAGAAGAACACCGCCACCATCACGATCGGGATGGCGGTGTAGAGGATCTCGATCGGCAGGTTGTACCGCACCTGCGGCGGGAGCTCGTTGTCCGCGTTCTTCCTCCGACGCTTCCGGTGGAAGATGCAGGCGTACAGGATCAGGCCCCAGACCAGGACACCGGTGGCGAGCGCCGCCACCCAGGATCCCTGCCACAGGCTCAGAACGCGGGCGCCCTGCTCTGTGACGTTCTCCGGCATCCCGCCCCGGGCCCACTCTTCAGCGCTGCACCCCGTCGCGGATGCCAGCACCAATGCCAATGCGCCGGCGCACGCGGCCCTCCGGGCCGTCGGACTGCGCCGCGTCGAACGGCGGGTCGGACTCACGGATCGCCTACCCCACAGATCAAGCCCAAGAGGCCCTCCCTTGGGCGGTCTTTCGTTGTCTCGCTACAGTCGCGTTCTCGGCTTATCCAGTTATGGCATCCAGTCACGCACGGGACACATTAGCGCCTGCCGTGGTCGCCCTCCCGTTCGGCCCCGCCAATGTCGCACCCCGGAGCAGGCCGTCCGCCCGGGATGGGAGGATGGAGGGGTGGCGTACCTCGACGCGGCATCCACCGAACCACTCCATCCCCGGGCCCGCGAGGCGCTGCTCGCGGCCCTCGACGCCGGGTGGGCCGACCCGGCCCGCCTGTACGGCGAGGCCCGCCGGGCCCGCCTCCTGCTCGACCAGGCCAGGGCCGAGGCGGCCGACGCGCTGGGCGTGCGGCCGGACGAGGTGACCTTCACCACCTCGGGCACCCAGGCGATCCAGCTCGGCATGCTGGGCGCGCTCGCCGCCCGCCGCCGGGTGGGGCGGACCCTCGTGGTGAGCGCGGTCGAGCACTCGGCCGTGCTGCACACCGCCCAGGCCCACGAGCGCGACGGCGGCGAGGTGCGGATCATCGGCGTGAGCCGTACCGGGCGGGTGGACGCCGACGCGTTCGCCGAGGCGGTGTCCGCCCCGGGCACGGCGCTCGCCTGCCTGCAGACCGCCAACCACGAGGTGGGCACGCTGCAGCCGGTGGCGCAGGTCGCCGAGGCCTGCCGCCGGGCCGGGGTGCCGCTGCTCGTCGACGCGGCGCAGACGCTGGGCCGGCTGCCCCTCCCCGAGGGCTGGTCGCTGCTCGCCGGCAGCGCGCACAAGTGGGGCGGCCCCGCGGGCGTGGGCATCCTGGTGATCCGCAAGGGCGTGCGCTGGCGCTCCCCGCTGCCCGAGGACGAGCGGGAGCGCGGGCGGGTGCCGGGGTTCGAGAACGTCCCGGCGATCGTCGCGGCGGTGGCCGCGCTGCGCGCCCGGCTGGAGGAGGCGGAGGAGGAGAACCGGCGGGCGTTCGCCCTCGTCGACCGGATCCGCACCCGGGTGCCCGAGCTCGTGCCGGACGTGGAGGTGGTCGGCGACCCGGTCGACCGGGTGCCGCACATCGTCACGTTCTCCTGCCTGTACGTGGCCGGGGAGGCGTTGCTCACCGAGCTGGACAAGGCGGGTTTCGCGATCTCGTCCGGCAGCTCCTGCACGGCGAGTACGCTTCGTCCATCGCATGTTTTGGAGGCGATGGGCGTGCTCACCCACGGAAACGTCCGGGTATCACTGCCACGAGGCGCCTCGGCGGAGGACGTGGACCGGTTCCTCGAGGTCCTTCCCCCGCTGGTGCGCCGGATCCGGGAAGAGGCGGGAGTGATGTCGTGAAGGGTCCGCAGACCGGGACCGACCGGGAGCCGGCCGCGCCCGCGCTGACCATCGACGCGCTCGGCCGCAAGTGCCCGATCCCCATCATCATGCTCGCCCAGCAGATCAACCAGGTGCCGCTGGGCGCGGTGGTGGCGGTGCTCGCCGACGACCCCGCCGCCTACAACGACGTGCCGGCCTGGTGCCGGCTGAAGTCCCACACCCACGTCGGCAGCTACGAGCTGCCCGGCGGCGGCTGGGCGATCCACGTGCGGCGCAACTACTGAGCCGCCCGATCCGCGCCCCGGCCGCGGGGCGTGCCGCCGCGCGGGCGCCGGGCACGCGGCCGCGCCGGCCGTGCCGTACCCGCCCCGTACCCGATCCGTCCCTCCGCCGCGCCCGTCACCCCCGCATCACCCGTCCGGACCGGGGTAGCGGGTGCTGGACACGTCATCGACTGTCGGGAGGGACGAGATGAGCGTGCACAGCGGTACGAGCGGCGGTGCGAGCACCGTACGCGACATGATGCACCCCGGCGCCGAGTGCATCGGGGAGCACGACAGCCTGCTCAAGGCGGCGCAGATGATGCGCGACCTCGGGGTGGGCGCGCTGCCGATCTGCGGCGAGGACGACCGGCTCAAGGGCATCGTCACCGACCGCGACATCGTGGTGAAGTGTTGCGCCGAGGGCAGGGACCTCTCCACCACCACGGCCGGCGAGCTCGCCCAGGGCCTGGTGTACGTCACCGCGGACGCCTCGGTGGACGAGGCGCTGCAGATCATGGAGCGCAACCAGATCAAGCGGCTGCCGGTGATCGACAACCGCCGGATCGTCGGCATGGTCACCGAGGCCGACCTCGCCCGGAGCCTGCCGGAGGACAAGCTCGCCGAGTTCGTCCACCGGGTCTACGCCTCGCGGTGAGACCCGCCGGCGCACGTCAGGCGCGCATCCGCACCGTCCCGGTCCGTCGCGGCCGGGACGGTGCCGCTCACGGGCGGTGGCAGCGCACGTGCGGGGCGACCTCGGCGGCGGCCTCCGCGCCGTACGCCTCGGTGAACCGCTCGAGGAACTCCTTCTGGCTCAGCTCGTACTCCTGCCCGCCCACGTGCTCGAGCACGTGCGTCGCGGTGAGGTTGCCGATCTGGGCGCACCGCTCCAGCGGCAGGCCCCAGGACAGCCCGGCGAGGAAGCCCGCGCGGAACGCGTCCCCCACCCCGGTGGGGTCCACCTTGCGGCGCTCGGGGGCGGGCGGCACGTGCACCGACGGCTCGCCCTTGATGTCGATCCGCGCGCCCTTGGGGCCGAGCGTGGTGACCCGCACGCCGACGCGGTCGAGCACCTCCTCGTCGGACCAGCCGGTCTTCTGCTCGATCAGCGCCTTCTCGTAGTCGTTGCTGAACAGGTACGCCGCGCCCTCGATGAGGCGGCGGATCTCCGGGCCCTCCATGCGGGCGAGCTGCTGGGAGCAGTCCGCGGCGAACGGGATGCCGCGCTGCCGGCACTCGTCGGTGTGCCGCAGCATCGCCTCCGGGTCGCTCGGCCCGATCACGACGAGGTCGAGGCCGCCCACCCGCTCGGCGATCGGCCCGAGCTCGATCTCCCGGGACTCGCTCATCGCCCCGGCGTAGAACGAGGCGATCTGGTTGTGGTCCCGGTCGGTGGTGCACAGGAAGCGGGCCGTGTGGTGCAGCTCCGACACGTGCACCGAGTCGCAGTCGACCCCGTGGCGTTCCAGCCAGGACCGGTAGTCGGCGAAGTCATGGCCCACCGCGCCGACGAGGATCGGCCGCAACCCCAGGCAGGCCATGCCGAAACAGATGTTCGCGGCGACGCCGCCGCGCCGGATCTGCAGGTCGTCGACGAGGAAGGACAGCGACACCCTGTCCATCTGGTCGGCCACGAACTGGTCGCCGAACCGACCGGGGAAGGTCATCAGATGATCGGTCGCGATCGAACCGGATACGGCGATGCGCACGGGGTCATTCTCCTCGTTGTCAGCAACGCGACCGGTCAAGGATACGCGACGACCCCTCCGGCCGGTGGCCGGACGGGGTCATCGTGATCGCTTCGTGGTCCCGGTCAGTTGAACGAGTCGCCGCAGGCGCACGAACCGGTGGCGTTGGGGTTGTCGATGGTGAACCCCTGCTTCTCGATCGTGTCGACGAAGTCGATCGTGGCGCCCTTGAGGTACGGCGCGCTGAGCCGGTCGGTCACCACGTCCACGCCGTTGAACTGGGAGACGATGTCGCCGTCCATCTTCCGGTCGTCGAAGTACAGCTGGTAGCGGAGACCCGAACAGCCGCCCGGCTGCACGGCGACACGCAGATGCAGGCCCTCCTCGCCCTGCTGCTCGAGCAGGCTCTTGACCTTCGCCGCAGCGGCCTCGGTGAGGATGACCCCCTGCTGAGTGGTCTCGCCGCTCTCAACGGTCATGTGCTGACTCCCGCGTCTACGCCGGCCGCACCGGCGGCCGGTTCTCTGTGACGTCCTTACTAGACGCTACCAACACCCGCGGACCGCTACACATTCCTGTCCACCATCCGGAAATCGCCGCGCTCCCCGAAGGCCGCCGGGTACGGCGGGGCCCCCCCCGCCCCCCCCCCCCGGCCCCTCCCCCCCCCCCCCGCCGCCCCCGGGGGGGGGGGGCATCGATTATTGGCAGTTCGACGATAAAGCCCGCAAGCGGAAGGGGGGGGGGGCGGGACGCGCAAACCAACTCTGCGG